>NZ_JBKQQD010000147.1:0-120016 GCF_052144515.1 Mycobacterium sp.
CCCAAGAAGGTCAAGGTGCCGCGCACACCCTGGGACATGCTGCGGGAACGCCGCTCGATCGAGGAACTCGAGGAACTGCTCAAGGAACGCCTCGAGATCATCAAGTCAGGCCGCCGCGGCAGCTAGCTTAGCTACCGGCCGGGGTCACGAACCTCGGGCCCAAGCCGACGGGGTGGAGTTGTCAACCGCCGCCACCGGCAGCAATCAGTAGCGGTATCCCATTGGGCACATTTTGGGCACGATGCCCGCTTTGTGTGGTCTAAATACTACGTCTGAGCTGCGCAAATACTTGTGCGCCCTCTATTATCTCGCTCAGATTGACAGTGAGATACTCGATCAGATTGTCACGCGGTTGCGGAGTGTCCTAACAGGATTCGACGGTTTCGAGTTCAACACCACCGAAACCAATAGGATCGGGTTCTCTGCTCGATTCGCGGACGTGCGGGGCCTCGTTCCGGCGGTGAACCTTTCTGACGGCACTCTTAGCCTAATCGGCATGCTCGTCCTTCTATTCAGTGCCGCAAGGCCGCCCGTAATGTTCTTGGAAGAGCCAGAGAACGGCCTCACCCCGCGTTCTACGCGTGCAATCTATGAGGCGGTGCTTGAGGCCGCAAGCCCAGTTGCAGATCGTCGAAGCCAGATCCTCATAGCTTCTCATAGTCCGTTTGTGATCGTCCAAGCGTGGAACGGGGAGGAGCGCGACTTCATCTACCAAATGAAATCGGACGAAGGGATTGCCCGTGTCCGTCCGCTCAAGGAGGCGCTCGAAGCCCAAGGCGTCCAGCTGCGGAAAAAGGGAGGCGAACGTAGCGAATTGGGTCTCAGGACGGCTGATCTTGTGATGGACGGCTACCTTTCCTAGCCCATATCTAGCCCGGATCCCATCGCCTAGTCCCTAGTCGCCGTGCAAGCCCAGCTCCTTCAAGAGTGACCAGACCCACGAATCGCTCGCCCGCAAGGGCGAGACGATGACCACCGCCGAGATGCTTGGCCTACGCATCCGGCACCAGCAGTCCTACTCTAATGAAGGGAAGTGGTCCATATTGACGACAGCATTGACTGCACTGATCAACCAGTTGCCCGAAGACCCCAAGGCCAGGGGTGACAGGTTCGAAGAGCTTTGCCTGTGGTTCTTCAGAAATGACCCGTACTGGAGGCAGAGCTTCGAGCGTGTCGACTCGCGGGCCAAGTCGCCGTACCGTCACATGAAGGCAGACAAGGGCACCGACCTGATCGCCAAGCACATCGACGGAACGCTGTACGCCATCCAGTGCAAGGCGTACCCCAATAGCTCGGTCACCATGCACGGCATGTCTCAGTTCAAGAACGGCCACGCCATTTTCCACTCCGCGATGATCGCGCCCACCGTCGGCCCCGGGTCCAATAAGTTAGGTGCCCAGATCGCCGATTCGTGGCGCACGCACAGCGACGCGTAGGCTCCGCGCGACACCCACCCGCGCATGGGCGAACGCGGAAACCCCTTGGCGCCGCGGAAAACTACACCGCGATCCACGCCGGTCGAGCGGTGTGTGCGCGTGATCGCCAGTGGCGGTGCTGGGCCTACGTACGTTTCACCCCGCGTCGCTGAGTGGCCCATGCTGCCGGCAGGAATCGGCGACCTCGATGTGTGGGGGGCCGATCCTGGTTGATGGCCGCCGGTGCCTGCCAGACGAGTCGTTATGATGCTGATCCGGGGCTCCCGGGTGTGCCGGGGGAACCGCCGGGTCCGCCGCTACCGCCGGCGCCGCCCAGGCCGCCGGTGGCAACGCCCGGCGGATTCGTGATGGCGCCACCGCCGTTGCCGCCGCCCCGCCGTACTCGCCTGATCCCGAGCTGTCGCCGCTGTTGCCGCCGGTGCCGCCGTTACCCGATGTCGCCCCGCCCAAGCCGCCAGCCCCGCCGTTGCCGCCGACCTGCCCGACGCCGCCGACGCCGCCGGTGCCGCCGTTAGGGCACGCCGCGATCATGCGGCACCGCCGGTGCCGCCGGTGCCTTTGCTGCCGCCGGTGCCGCCGGCCCCGCCGGTGACACCGCTGGGGGCGCCGCCGTTGCCGCCGGTGCCGCCGGCCCCCCCTGCGTTGCCGGTGGTGCCGCCGGCCGCACCGTAGCCGCCGTGCCCGCCTTCGGCGCCATTGCCGCCGTGGCCGCCTGTGCCACCGCTGCCGGTGCCGCTGCCGGTGCCGCCGGTGCCGCCGACACCGCCGCCGCCACCGGCGCCGCCGCTGCCACCCTTGCCGGTGGTGCCACCCTCGCCGCCGCCGCCGCCGCGGCCACCATTGCCGCCGGTGCCACCGCTGCCGCCGCTGCTATTGCCGCCCCCGGCGTGCCCGCCGGCACCGCCGTTGCCGGCGGTGCCGCCGGCCCCGCCGTTGCCGCCGGCGCCGGCGGCGCTGGTGTTGCTGTCACCCTGGCCTCCGCCGCCGCCGGCGCCGCCGGTGCCCCCGACGCCGGCCGGGTAGCTGCTGCTGCCGGTGCCGGTGCCGGCCGCGCCGGCATTGCCGCCCGTACCGCCATTGCCGCCGGCCCCGCCGTTGCTGCCGCTGCCGGTTTGGGCTTGGTAGAAGGTGTGGCCGGCGCCGCCATTGCCGCCGCCGCCGCCGTTGCCACCTTGGCCGTTGGTACCGCCCTTGGGGGTGCCGCCGCCGGCGCCGCCATTGCCGCCGGCCCCGCCATTGCCGCCGGCATTGGCACCAGCGGCAACGGCGCTGTCGCCCTGGCCGCCGCCGCCGCCGGCCCCGCCGGTGCCCCCGACGCCGGGCCCGAAGCTGCCGCTGCCGATGCCGGTGCCGGCCGCGCCGGCATTGCCGCCCGTGCCGCCATTGCCGCCGGCCCCGCCGTTGCTGCCGCTGTTGGTGGAGTTTTGATAGAAGCTGTGGCCGGCGCCGCCATTGCCGCCGCCGCCGCCGTTGCCACCTTGGCCGTTGGTACCGCCGTTGGGGGTGCCGCCGCCGGCGCCGCCATTGCCGCCGGCCCCGCCATTGCCGCCGGCATTGGCACCAGCGGCAACGGCGCTGTCGCCCTGGCCGCCTCCGCCGCCGTCGCCGCCCCGGCCACCCAGGCCGGCCGCGCCGCCGCTGGCGGCCGCGCCGGCATTGCCGCCGGTGCCGCCGTTGCCACCATTGCCGCCATTGCTGCCGCTGTTGGTGGAGTTTTGATAGAAGCTGCCGCCGTTGCCGCCGCCCCCACCGGCACCGCCGCTGCCGCCGTTGGGGCTGGTGGCGCTACCCGCGGCGCCGTTGCCACCGGCCCCGCCGACGCCGCCGTTGCCGGTGCCGCTGCCGTTTCCGCCGTTGCCGCCGTTACCGCCGCTGGCGCCGGGGGTCGTGGGGCTGAAGCCGTTGCCGCCGTTGCCGCCGTTGCCGCCGGTTACCGCGCTGCCCGCCGCGCCGGCCGCACCGACCTTACCACCGCTGCCGGTGCCCGCCGCGCCACCGGTGCCGCCGTTACCGGCGCTGCCGCCACCGGCGGTGCCGCCGTTACCGCCTTTACCGCCGTTGGGGTTGGCGGCCGTACCCGCGGCGCCGGTGCCGCCGTTGCCGCTGCCGCCGGCATTGCCGCCGTGGCCACCGGTCCCACCGTTACCGGCGTTGCCCGCGGTACCGTGCGCGGCCGTGCCGGCCGCCCCACCTTGGCCGCCGGCCCCGCCGGTGGCCCCGTTACCGCCGTTACCGGCACCGTTGCCGCCAGCGCCGAAGTTCACCCCGGCCACACCGGCCGCACCGTTCACACCGCTACCGCCGTTACCGCCGACCCCGCCGGAACCGCCGACACCGCCATTACCACCGTTACCCGATAACGAACCGCCCGAGCCGCCGGCACCGCCCTTGCCGCCGGTCCCACCGGCGCTGCCGGTACCGCCCACACTGGTCGCGGTGCCCGCGGCGCCTTGCGCGCCCGCCCCGCCGGTGCCGCCGTTACCGCCCGCACCGCCGTTGCCCGCCGAACCCACGCTGCCGCCGCTGCCGGAGCCGGCCGCCCCGCCCGCACCCGCGGCCCCGCCTTGCCCGCCGGTGCCGCCGTTGCCGCCGACCTGGCTGGCCGAGCTCGACGCCCCACCGGTGCCGCCGTTGCCGCCGACCCCGCCGGTGCCGCCGGTGCCACCGTTGCCCGCGACCCCACCGGTGGCCGCCGTCCCGCCGACCCCACCGATACCGCCGGTACCGCCGTTGCTGCCGGTACCGCCGATGCTGGCCGCCGCACCCGTAGCGCCCGCAGCGCCCGCCCCACCGTTGCCGCCCCGACCGCCGGTACCCCCGTTGCCCACCGCCCCGGCCTGACCGCCGCTACCACCGGCCGCCCCACCGGAACCCGCGGCCCCACCGTGCCCGCCGGTGCCACCGTTACCGCCGGCCAGGCTGGCCGAGCTCGATGCCCCACCGGTACCGCCGTTGCCGCCCAACCCGCCAGTGCCGCCGGTACCGCCATTGCCCGCCACCCCACCCGCGACCGCCGCACCGCCGGCCCCACCGGTACCGCCAGCCCCACCGGCCCCACCGGCTGGGCCGGTCGCACCCGAGGTGGTGGCCGCCGCGCCCGCACCACCGGTGCCACCCTTGCCAGCGACCCCACCGGTGCCGCCGTGGCCGCTGCTCACATGGGCGGCGCCTCCGGCCCCGCCGTTAGCGCCGGTCCCGCCGTTACCGCCGACCCCGGCGTTCGGTAACCCGGACTCCCCGGCACCGCCGGCCCCGCCGCCCCCGCCGGCCCCACCGGCCCCGCCGCTACCCGCCGAAGTTCCGCCCGCCCCGCCGGTCCCGCCGTTCGCGCCAGCCCCACCAGCGCCACCCCCGGTCCCACCGTTGCCGCCGAACCCACCGGCCCCGCCGGTCCCGCCGTTCCCTGTCGTCCCGCCCGACCCGCCGGCCCCGCCGAGCCCGCCGGCCCCACCGGCCCCGCCATTGACCCCCGCCACCCCGCTGGCCGGCAACACCCCCGCACCGCCGGCGCCACCAGCCCCGCCCGGCCCGCCGGGTGCACCATTGAGCAGCGTCGTCCCGTTGGCGTTGGCCCCGACCCCCCCGGCCCCGCCACTCCCGCCGTTACCACCCTGCGAACCGGCGCCCCCAGCCCCGCCGGCCCCCCCGCCCCCCAGCACCCCGTTGAACCCGGCGACCCCGGCCACCCCCGCCGCACCGGCCCCGCCGTTACCGCCATGACCACCCAGCGCCCCGGCCGCCCCACCAGCCCCACCGGCCCCGTCGTTGACCCCCGACACCCCCGCGGCGCCATTGCCGCCGTTGCCGTACAACATCCCCGCCGCCCCGCCATTGCCCCCCGCGCTCGCTGCATTAGCGCCGTTACCCACCAGCGGGCGCCCGATCAGGTCCTTCACCGGGGAAAAGAACGCCAGGCTCTGCGCACCGGCCACCACCGCCGCCAACGGCGAGGCATTGGCCGCCTCCGCGGCCGCATACGCGGCCTCCGCGCTATTCAAGGCATTCGCAAACTGGGCATGAAACGCCGACGCCTGCGCACTCAGCGCCTGAAACTGCTGACCGTGACCGGAAAACAGCGACGCAATCGCCGCCGATACCTCATCCTCAGCCGCAGCGATCACCGCGGTGGTCCGGACCGCAGCCGCCGAATTGGCCGCGCTCAGCGACGAACCGATACCCGCCACATCCGCGGCGGCCGCCGCCATCATGTCCGGAACTGCAAGCACGAACGACATGGCGGTACTCCTATCAGACCATTTCTTGACCATCGGAGATATGAATTTTGTTATGAATTAGACCATCAGTATGTATCACAAGCAATGGCCAGATTTTTGGTTTTCTGCTATCTTTACGCCCCCGTTAAATCTGGCGACAAGCTGAACCAGCCTGCGGCCGTGACGAAGGGACTGGTCCTCGCGCCGGGTGCTGGATGGCGCGGCTAGCATCTCCCAAACAGAAGCCCAAGGAGCAATCCCATGGCCACTCCAAACCTCCCGCCGGGTTTTGACTTCACCGATCCCGAGATCTACGCCCACCGGTTGCCAGTGCAGGAGTTAGCGGAGCTGCGCCGCACGGCGCCGATCTGGTGGAACGAGCAGCCGCCCGATCAGGGCGGGTTCGGCGTCGGCGGCTACTGGGTGGTGAGCAAGCACCGCGACGTCCGCGAGGTCTCGCTGCGTAGCGACGTCTTCTCGTCGGCCAAGAAGTCCATCGTGCCTCGCTACCCGGAAGAGCTGGCGCAGGGCCAGATCGAGGCCGGCCGGACGTCGATGATCATGATGGACGACCCCGAACACAGCCGGCTGCGCAAGATCATCGCCCGCGGCTTCACTCCGCGCGCCGTCGAGCGGCTGCGGGCCGACCTTGGTGAGCGTGCACAGCGAATCGCACAACACGCTGCGGAGGAGGGCTCGGGCGACTTCGTCCTTCAGGTGGCCGCCGAGTTGCCGCTGCAGGCCATCGCCGGCCTGCTCGGGGTTCCGCCGGAAGACCGTGGCAAGTTGTTCGACTGGTCCAACCAGATGATCGGAAGCGACGATCCGGAGTTCGCTCACTACAACTCGCTGACCTCTGCGGGCGAAATGATGTGGTACGCCATGCAATTGGCCGCCCGCAAGGCCGAAGAACCGGGTGACGACATTGTCACCACGCTGATCCAGGCCGACGCCGAGGGCCAAAGCCTCTCCGAGGCCGAGTTCGGCATGTTCGTCGTCACGCTGGCCATCGCGGGCAACGAGACGACCCGCAACTCCATCACGCAGGGCATGATGGCCTTCACCGACAACCCCGACCAATGGGAATTGTTCAAGGCGCAACGACCGAAGACCGCCGCCGACGAGATCATCCGCTGGGCCACCCCGATCACGGCGTTTCAGCGCACCGCACTGGCGGACACCGAGCTCGGCGGTGTGGCGATCAAGGAGGGCCAGCGGCTCGTGCTGTTCTACCGGTCCGCCAACTTCGACGAAGAGGTCTTCGACGACCCGTACACCTTCAACATCTTGCGAGACCCCAACCTACACTTGGGATTCGGCGGCACCGGAGCTCACTACTGCATTGGCGCCAACCTCGCGCGCATGACGGTCGACCTGATGGTCAATGCCATCGCCGACCACATGCCCGACCTGGCCCCGACGGGAGATCCCGAACGGCTGCGCTCACCGTTCATCAACGGCATCAAACACTGGCCGGTCGACTACGCGGGCCAGTGAAAATCGGGGCCCCGTACCTCATTGAATTCGCGCCCCCGCGTGCGACGCTCCCACAGCAGCCCGTCTCCGGCGGTCGGGCCGGCCTTGATGAGCTCGCGCTTGAGGATTTTGTTGGTGGCGGTCCGGGGGAGTTCGGTGTTGATCCGTACATACCTCGGCCACGCCTTCGGTGACAGGTCAGCCTGGGCGGCAAGGAACTCTTCAAAATCCTTGGGCGACAACGCTGCATTGAGCACCAACGCCGCCATCACCTGATCACCCACGTGCTCATCGGGGACCGCGTACACGGCCACCTGGTTGACCTCCGGCAGGCGTTGCAGGATCCGCTCGATCGGTCCCGCCGCGAGGTTCTCCCCGTCCACCCGCATCCAGTCGGCGGTACGCCCGGCCAGATAGATCCAGCCGTCCGCGTCGCGGTAGGCCAGGTCGCCCGACCAGTACATGCCGTGTCGCATTCGCTCGGCGGTGGCGTCGGGATCGTTGTAGTAACCGGTGAACCCGCCCACACCGTAGGTGTTGACCAATTCGCCGACCGCTTCGTCGAAATTGGCGAGCGCACCGTGCTCATCGAAAACCGCTGGCGCGCATTCGGTCACGGTCTCCGGGTGGTACACGCTGACACCCGGATAGCCTTTCCCGATCGAGCCGGGCGGCGTCCCGTCCTCGCGCATCACCACGACGGCGAACTCGCTAGAGCCGAAGCTGTCCGTCACCCGACAACCGAAACGCTTTGCGAATTCGTCGATATCGCGCTCGGTGGCCTCGTTGCCGAAGGCCGCGCGCAGCGTGTTATCGGCGTCGTCGGGACGTTCCGGGGTCGCCAGCAGCAGCGCCAGCGGTTTGCCGACATAGTTCATGTACGTCACGCCATACCTACGGATGTCGGCCAGAAACCGCGACGGCGAAAACTTGGCCGGCACCATCGCGGCACCGCTGTTGATCGCCACCGCCCACCCCGCCGCGACACCGTTGGAGTGAAACAGCGGCATCGCCAGGTAACACACGTCGTCGCCGGTGATCTCAAACCGGTCGACCAGGCTCGCGCCGCACAAGACCGCCATCGCGTGCGCGAAGCGCACCGCCTTGGGGTCACCGCTGGTGCCCGACGTGAAGATCATCGTCACGGGGTCGACGCCTGTGACTTCGTGGGCAACCAGCGGTCCCGCGGCCGTCACCGCGTCACGGTACGCGGCGCTGTCGACGTCCAGGACCGGTACACCGCCCAGGTCCAGTCCGTCGAGCAGCGTCAGGTTGTCGGTGTCGACGAGCACGACTTGGCAATCGGCGCGGCGAATGTCGGCCTCCAGGCCCTCGCCGCGGCGGGTGGTGTTGATCCCGCACAGCACGTAGCCGCCGAGCGCGGCCGCCGCCATCGACCGCAGCATGGCCGGGGAATTGCCCAGCAGCGCGCCGACATGCGACGGCCGGGCGGGGTCAGCGAGCACCAAGCGGGCCGTCAGAAAGGACGCCTCGGCTGACGCCTCGTTCAGGTGCTCACGCCAGGTCCAGGTCCGGTCGCCGTGCATCACCGCGACCGTGTCGTCGGCCATGCGTGAGCGCAGCAGCTGCTGCACTGTCTCAAACATCGGCAGGCCTATACCGCAGCAACGTGACGTCTCCGACGTCGCAGAACACCGGGGACACCCGCATGCCGATACGGATGTCGTCCGGTTCGACGTCGACCAGTTCCGTGCTGACCCGCGGGCCCACGTCCCACTCGACGACCGCGAGCAACTGTGGCACCTTGTCAGCCCACGGCGGACCGGTCGGGCGCCGTGCGACGGTGTAGGTGTACAGCTTTCCCGCGCCGTCGATTTCACGCCACTCCAGATCGTCGACGAGGGTCCCGGGGGCAAGGGTGCGCGGATAGAAGACGTACTTCCCCGCCGACGGCGAATACTGGATCACAATCCGGTGCTCGCGCAACGCATCCCAGAATGGCCGTGATACGGGTGTCGGCTCGGGGACCGGGCAGGGTTCGGTCAACTCAGTCACCCCCTAACACCAGGGCGACCTGCTCGCTCATGATGCCGCCGTTGCCCGTCACGAACGCCGTGTTGCACTCGCCCACCTGCGCTTCGCCGGAGCGGCCCATGATCTGGCGCGCACCATCGACCACGTGATGCATGCCGCCGGCCATGCCCGCCTGCCCGAACGACAGCTGGCCACCAGCGGTGTTGAGCGGGAAGTCGCCGCGGAAGGTCAGGTCGTGCTCGGTCAGCCACTTCGTGCCCTCGCCCTTGCCGCAGAATCCGGCATCCTCGAGCGTCATCAGCACGGTGATTGTGTAGCAGTCATAGATGGACGCGACGTCGACGTCGGCCCGCTGCAGCCCCGCCATCGCGAACGCCTTGTCGGCGGCCCGCGCGATCGGCGTGCGCATGAGATCGTCGGCGTACGTAGGGGTTTTGAACCGGATGTGCTCGCCGAACCCCTTCACCCACACCGGCCGGTGGCGGGCCCGGCGCGGCACGTCGGCGTTGGCGACGAGCACGCCGGCGCCGCCCTGGACGCGCATCACCGTTTCCAGCATGTGGATCGGATCGGCGATCACCGGACTGTTCAACACGTCATCGACGGTGATCGGCTTGCCGTGAAACACCGCACCGGGGTGCGCGCACGCGTTGGCGCGCTGGTGCACCGCGATCGTCGCCAAAGCCGCAGCTTCGTAGCCGAATTCGGCGGCATACCGCTGCGCGATCTGCGCGTACGGGGCGTTCTGGCCGACGTTGCCGTACGGGATCTCGAATTCGGCCTGCGGTGAGCCGTAGTTGTTGCTCGACGCCCCGTACCAGCCCAGTGTTCGCGCGGGCCGCTGCTGCGATCGCGGAATCTCCAACGACCCCGGAACCACCGCCAGCACCGCATCGCACACCCCCAATTCGACCGCCGCCGCCGCCCGCCACACCATGCCGGCCGCGGTTGCACCGCCCAGGTCGACCCGGTCGCCGAAGTCCAGCGGAATACCCAGATACTCCGATAGCGTCGCGGGCGCGAACATGTCCGACTCCACGATGCCGTGGCACGACAGTCCGTTCACCACAGCGGGTTCCACGCCCGCATCCTCGATCACCAGCTTTGCCAGCAAGGCGTACTGGTCCAGCGTGAACGACGGCGGCCGGCTCTGATGGCGTTCGGCCGGCAACTCCGCGATACCGATGATGGCCGCTTCGCCGCGCAGGCCGGTCATCGCGCGCCCCGTAGCGGCAGCGCGACGGTCGCGGTGCCGGGCATCAGCAGGTCGTCGCCGCGCCGGCAGGAGATGTCCAGATCCACCTGCGCCAGGCCGTCCGCTATCCGCTTGCCGGTGACCACACCCCCGAACGTCAGCTCCTGGCCCGGATAGGCGATCGCGCGGTTCTGCACCGAGAATGCCACCAGCCGGCCATCACCGCCGATCCAGTCGGTGAGTGCCCGCGACAGCAACGCCGCCTGCAACGGGCCCTGGACGAGGACGTTGTCGTAGCCTTCGACGTCACGCGCGAAGTCCTTATCGTAATGGATGCGATGACCGTTGTATGTCGCGGCGCTGAAGAAGAACATCTGGGTCTCGGTCACCGTCACGGTCAAAGGGTTTATCGCAGTGCCGGTTTCGACGTCCTCATAACACAGCCCCTCGGTCATGCGGGCCGCGCGATCATCGACATGGTGGCTTCGGCGACCAGCTCGCGGTCCTGATTGCGGTACTCACCCCGCCAGGTCACCAACACGAATCGGCCTGACCTGCCTTCCTTTTCCACGATCGACTCGACGGTGCGCACCATTTCGATCTGGTCGCGGTGATAGGCGGGCAGGTGGAAGGTGGTGCTTTCGCCGCCGGCCATGCGCCGCGGCGCCCGCGGAAAGGAAAGGCTGCCGGTTACCGCGCCGGACGATCCGTCGGGCCGCAGGTCACCCAGGTCGCTCACGCCAAGGACGGCGTACTGCAAAAACAGTGGCGGACAGATAATGTCACGGTAGCCGTGCGCCCGCGCGTATTCGCCGTCGAACCACAGCGGGTTGTGGTCGCCGACGGCTGCAGCCCACCGCTGCCAGTCGCGCCGGTTCACCTCACCGCTGGCGGTCGCCACGACCGTGCCAACGCGCGCAGCGGATTCGGCGTCGATGAGGCTTTCGGAAGTCATCGCTAAGTCTACCAATCCATCTCGTCCGCAAGCCATTTCGCGGCAATATCGGCCCCGCCGCCCAGCGTCGCCAGCACGCGGGCACGCTCGGAGAACAGGTGCAAATCGGTGTCAAGAACGTAGCCCATCCCGCCATGCAGCTGATGGGCGTCGAGCGTGATCTTTTTGACCGCGGCCGCGCGAATCTTGGCGATGGCGGTTTCCCGGGTGGCGGTGCGGCCGCGCCCGATCCAGAACACCGCCGACTGGGCGGCCAGCCGGGCCGCGGTGAGCGCGATGTGCATGTCGGCCACCAGATGCTGGGCGGCCTGGAAGGACGCGATCGGGCGGCCGAATTGTTCGCGCATTTTCGTGTATTCGACCGTGCGCTGCAGCACCGCCTCGGCCACCCCGACCAGATCCAGGCACAGCAATGCCACAGCGGCGTTGGCCACCCGCCGCAGCTCGCGCTCACCGAGGCCCCCGGCGCCGCCCAGGACCCGGCGCTGATCGTCAACCACCACGCCGTCGAATCCAACGGTGAACGCGCGGTGCCCGCCCATCATGGCCAGTGGTTCAACGGAAAGCCCGGGCGAGCCTGCGTCCCCCATGTCCAGGACGAAACCCATTGTCCCACTGCCAGCTTCGGCGCTCACGACGATCAGGTCCGCGAGGTCGGCGTCGGCGACGAAGTCGGCCACGCCGTGCAGCCGCCAACCGTCGCCGTCCTCGCGGGCGCGCAGCGGCGGGGTCAGCACGGAAGCGTCGCGCGGGTTCCACAGCGCGGTAGTTCCCCGCGCGCTCCCCGACGCCAGCGCCGGCAGCCACGTCTCGCGCGCCTCACCTAAGCTCAGCCAATCGACGGCACGAGCTGCGTGCAACGTGCTGTGAATGACCATGGGGCACAACGCATATCCGGCCTCCACGCAGAACACGCCGAGATCGACCAGCCCTCCGCCAGAACCGCCAAGCCCTTCCTCGATGGACAGCCCCAGCACCCCGGCCTCGGCGAGCGCTTTCCACAACCCCGGTGTGATGCGCACGCCGTCGGGGCTGTGCAGAGCGCGGGCGAGCGTGGTCGGGCATTCGGCGGTCAACACGTCGCGACACATGGCGGACAGATCGCGCTGGTCCTGATCGGGAATGAGCCTCATGCCGGTCAACGTCCGTAGGAGGGCATTCCGTGACCGCGCTGGGCGATCACATCACGGAGCACCTCGTTGGTCCCACCCCCGAAGCGCATCAACGGCGACACCCGGTAGAGGCGCTCGAAGAAGCCGTCCAGCGGCGCGTCCGGGCTGCGATGCGCGATCAACCCGTCGGGCCCCAGGATATCGATCGCCAAATCGGCGATCCGCTGGCGCAATTCGCTGGTGAATATCTTCTCGACACTGACCTCGACGGTCGGGATGCGCCCGCAGTCGAGCATCGACGCGGCCTCATAGCCCATCAGCTTTGCGACTTCGACGTCTGTCTCGGCTTGTGCCAGGCGGCGGCGAAACACCGGGTCCTGCGCCGGAACCGAACCGTCGCGTACCGGCCGGGCGGCCAGGGCAACCAGATCGTCGAGCGCCCGACGCAGGTCGCCGGCGTTGGTCAACGCACCGCGCTCGAGATCCAGGGCGCCGGTGATATAGGTCCAGCCCATGTTGACCTCGCCGATCAGGTTGGTTGCCGGTACCCGCACGTCGCGGAAGAACGTCTCGTTGGTCCGGTAGCCCGACCAGGCGTACAGCGGGTGAATCTCGATACCGGGCTGATCGATCGGCACCATGATCACCGAGATCCCGCGGTGACGCGGGGCATCGGGATCGGTGCGCACGCACAGCCACTCATGCGTCGACCGTTGGGCCCCACTGTTCCAGATCTTGGACCCGGTGATCACCCATTCGTCGCCGTCGCGGACGGCACGTGTTCGCAGGCTGGCCAGGTCGGTGCCGGCATTGGGTTCGGAATAGCCGACCGCACAGACGATCTCGCCCCTGGCGATGCCCGGCAGGAACTCCTTCTTATTCCGTTCGGTACCGTGCCGCATGATCATCGGTGCCACGGAGGTGACGGTGAGATCGGGTCCCGGTACACCCCAGTATTCGAACTCGCTCATCAGCAGGTGCTGATGCATGGCGGTGAGTCCCAGGCCCCCGTACTCCGAGGGCCAGTTCAGACCAAACCAGCCGCGCTCCCCGATCTTGCGGCGGAACGCCGACAGCTCACCGCCCTGGTACTCCAGACCGTGCTCGGCCATCTCGGCCCGCAGTGCGGGCGTGACGTTGTCCTCCAGGAAGCGCCGTACCTCTGCCAGCCATGCCCGCTGCTCGTCGTCGAGCTCGAAGTCCACACCGGCGACACTAGTCGCTGAGCGCTAATTCGCTACCGTGGGTTTCGAAAATGTCTCGCCGCGGGGGACCACGTCGGGCGGGAGAGCGAGTCATATTCCTTCGCCACGGCGAGGCCCGAGGCGACTAGGACAAGTTAGTGGCGACGCTCAACGCCCCTGACCCCCACGGTAATTGGTCTCCGCGAGCGTGCGTGTTCGTACAGCGACACGCCGCAAATCCTGACATTTTGCGCACGCTCGGCGCGCGCCGTGCGACTAGAGCAGCGGAGAGTAGGTCGCCTTGACGCGGTCCAACAGATCCTGCGCCCGGCGCTCGTAGTCCGCGATCGTGTCGCGCTGTTCACCGGCTTTCGGCCGCTCAGTAGGCAGGGCGGTGCCGATGTCGAGCGTTCCCGTGTTGCCCCGACCGAGGACGCGCACCAGGTCCGGCAACAGGTTCTCATAGTCACTGATCGCGCCCTGGAAGTCACCGGCTCTCGCACGATCGCGCGCCAGCTGGGCCCGTTTGACCAGGGTTTCCGGGTGCTTCGGGCCGCGAAGGCGGGTGACTTGGGCTAGAGCTTCCTCTGAGGCAATTACGGCGGCCGCGGTCAAACGATCCGGGGGCATCGACGGCTCCTTTCGTGCAATTGTTTGAGGCTAGCCCCTGCCGGGGCGCCCTGCACGATGACGCTTTTGCGCCGGACGGACCATGACAATACGTCGGGTAATTTATGTATGGTGACTCGCCAGATGCGGCTCGATTTAAATCGGTTCGGGTATCAACAAGCCCGGTGAGCAATCGACGTCGTTGACAGTCGGCGACCGCGGCCATACATTACGTGAATGTTGTCCGCGGCCTCTGGCTCAGCGGAACCGCACTGCATCGGGCGGGCAGGTGAACGATTGAGTTTGACCGCGATCAGCAACCCCACGGGTCGTGCGTGGCGGACCGCGGGCTTGATGCTGATGTCCGTGCCCAGCGCGGCAATACCGTAGCGTAATACGACCCTAGGAGGCGTCATGCCCGTCGGTACCGCTCCCGCAAGCGTTTTCGACGCCGATCTGCCGGCACTCAAGTATGAGCAAACCGAAACCCCTGCGGAGATCTATCCCCGCCTCCAGGCGGCCCAACAGCTGGCCCCAATCGCGCTCGGACCGTACGGACCCGAAGTGCTCTCCTACCAACTGGTCCGTTCGGTTCTGCGGGACACCCGGTTCCAGATCCCACCGGGCCTGAATCTCCTTGTGCAGGGCATTACTTCGGGTCCGCTATGGGACAAGGTGGTCAACAGCTTGCTGTGCCTGGAAGGCGATGCACACCATCGGCTGCGCAGTCTGACGTCCAAGGCATTCACGCCCCGAGCGACCCTGCGCCTGCACGACACCATGGTCGAGATGATGAACGGTCTGGTCGATGGAGTCGCTGACGCGGGCCGCTGCGACGTCGTCACCGACCTCGCGCGCCCCTACCCCGTCCCGATCATCTGCGCGTTGCTCGGCGCGCCCCGCGAGGATTGGCAACAGTTTTCGTTGTGGGCCGACGATGTCTTCAAGGCCTTCACCTTCACCGTAGGGGTGCGCGAAATCGAGCCGGTCGTCATGCGCGCGTGGGGACAGCTCGACGAGTACGTCGACGACATGGTGGACCGGCGCCGGCACAGCCTGACCGACGACCTGCTCTCCGACCTGATTCGCGCCGAGGACGACGGCGATCGCCTCAACCCCGCCGAACTGCGCATGCTCGCGGGCGGCCTGCTGTTGGCGGGGACGGACACCACCCGCAACCAGTTGGCCGCATCGGTGCACGTCCTGTGTGAGCATCCGGAGCAGTGGAAGCTGCTCAGGGAGCACCCCGAACTGGCGATGCACGCGGTCGAGGAAACCATGCGCCACTCGCCGATCGTCTGCGGAACCCTTCGCCTGGTTGTCGAGGATGCCGAGCTCGACGGCTATGTATTCCCCGCTGGCACGATGGTTCTGGTGAATACCGCTGCGGCCAACCGTGATGCCGCTGTCTACGACGAACCGGACCGCGTCGACATCACGCGCGAGGGAGCGCCGGCGATATTGACTTTCGGGGGCGGCATCCACTACTGCCTGGGCGCCAACCTGGCCAGGCGTGAGCTCGCCGAGGCGCTGAACGTCCTCGCGGGCCGGTTGCTGAACCCGCGCATCGCCGGGCCGGTTCCGTGGAAGCCAATGATGAGCCTGAGCGGGCCGACGAGTCTGCCGATCGAGTTCGACACGGAGCGATAGTCGCCGGCCGCACGGCACTCGCGTAGGGTCCGGAAGGTGACTGCGCGCGAGACACTCGACGGCAACGTACTTGTGTTAGCGGACAACTTCATCAGGGCCGAAAGCGATCAATATTCCAGCAACGTCGTCAAGGACGGCGGATTCGGCAAGTTTGCGGCCGACTTCGGCGAAACCAGTTGGTATTGATGCGGGCCAATTGCAAACACAAATTCTCTTGTGCCGCAGAATCTCTCGGGATCAGCCCACTATCGCTGACCATCGATTGAGTTCCGGAGGTTTGCAGGAGCCGGCGTAAACCCTGGCTGCTGGAATGTGGCTGGAATCAGATTCGCCGGTGCAGCTATCTGCTGCCCCGGCCGATGCGGGGTTTTGTCAACAGAGGATTGCCCGCAGCCGCGCATGCGCCGACGCCCCGGGATCCGGATTGCGGATTATGCGCGGCTAGTGGCTTACCCAGTCGCTGCCAGCGCCATAGCCACTAGGGTGTACTATTAGGAGTGGACCGTTTCGCGTTAGCGGTGATCCCCATCGTAAATGCATTACGAAAAGATCAGCGTGCGATTCGCTCCCACCGCGATCGTGTAGCCCGTTCTACCACAATATAGCCGGGCCGACTCTGCTAATTGGTAAAGGACATAGTCCATGGATTTTCTCAACTTGTTTTCTCACCCCCAGGAGCCTGAGTTTGTTTCTTCTGGCGACACCTCAACAGGGCCAGTGGAGCACCCCACTTTCTCGGACCGGCCCGACACGAATGCTCCGGGCGCCAAGTCGGCATCACCGTGAACGGCACGAGGGGGTCGCGGCGCTTGGCCGGTCCCGTGCGAATCGCCCTAGCCACCCTCCTGGGCAGCGACATTGATGGGGCGTGGTGGCCACGCACAGCTTCGGTCGCACGCGAACTGCCCGAGCTCATCGAGGCTTTGCATCGACCGCTGGGCGAAATCATCCATATCAGCATCAACTGGTCGTCGACGGAGCGGGCGGCTGATCTGGACTCGATGAGCTACGGCGGGAAGTCGATGCCCTGTTGGCGCGACCAGCGTCAACGCATCATGGTGATCGCAGGTCGTCGCGCTCGCGCGAAGCTGTTGGTTGTGCCGCACATGACGACGCCAGCCCTTGGCTGGATGGTCTTACGCCGGGCGGCCGCTGTACCGATTCCTGATGCAGAACAAGACAGCCAGGTGCTTCACACCGCCGACGTCGTCATGCGTGCCGCGCAGGTCGAAAGTGCATCATGGGCAACTCGAACGCTTAGCGCTCAAGTTGCCGAAAGCCGAACGGCGCCAGGGTTGCACAACCGCGAGCCGTCTCCCAAGGGCTAGGAACAGCCTAGAAAGACCATTGGGCTGGTGCGCCATCGCACACCAGCCCAATGGTTATGTGTGGTCAGCTAGACCTCAGCTATACCGAGGTCACTCCGACGGCCTGGGGCCCTTTCGGCCCTTGCTCGATGTCGAATTGGACGCGCTGGTTGTCCTCGAGCGTGCGAAAGCCGCTGCCTTGGACCTCGGAATAGTGGACGAAAACGTCCTTCCCGCCCTCATCAAGAGCGATGAAGCCAAAGCCCTTTTCGCCGTTGAACCATTTCACAGTTCCCTGTGCCATTTAACTTAACTTCTCTCATTCAGCGGATGAACCAAAAACATCCGAATCCTCAGTATACACGAATAATAGTGGAAAATTATTTGGGCGATCACGCGTGGAAATCTTCGCGCGGCCTTGTTTCGACGATCGGCCAAACATGGATACGCCTCCGATAGCAGGCGCTGCCACCCCGTCGCGTCCGCTGGCTAGCGAGTGCTCCGTTGTGGGCGGCTGGACCGGCGACGACGTCGTTGGCCGGCGACATCCGATCGACGACCTTGGGACGGTTGCGGCGGGGCGGCCTTGGGTGCGGGAGCCTGGTAGCGGGCGGGCTCACCAACCAGCGCATGCACGGCGGGTGAATCGGCGGCCACCAACTGTGGAGTGACATCGATACCGGCCCTGCGCAGCAACGCCTGGGTGTCCTTGCGCTGCTCGGGCAACACGACCGTGACCACGTCACCCGCGTTTCCGGCCCGCGCCGTGCGCCCGGAACGATGGAGATAGGCCTTGTGTTCGCTGGGCGGATCTATGTGGACCACCAACTCAACCTCGTCGACGTGCACTCCACGTGCGGCGATATCGGTCGCCACCAAAACCCGGGTCTCGCCCGCGGTGAACGCGGCCAGATTGCGATCGCGCGCGGGCTGAGACAGGTTGCCGTGCAAATCAACTGAAGGAATCCCTGATTCGGTGAGCTGCTTGGCGAGCTTGCGGGCGTGGTGTTTGGTGCGCATGAACAGAATGCGGCGCCCGGTGCCGGAGGCGAGCCGATGGACAAGCTCCTTCTTGGCGTCAACACCGGCGACGTGGAAGACGTGATGGGTCATTGCGGACACCGGCGAGTTGAGTTCATCCACGGAGTGCGAAACCTGGTTTTGGAGGAATCGCTTGACGAGTTTGTCGACTCCGTTGTCGAGGGTTGCGGAGAACAGCAGCCGCTGACCACCCGTCGGTGTGGCGGCCAGGATCCGCGTGACGCCCGGCAAGAAGCCGAGATCGGCCATGTGATCCGCTTCGTCGATCACGGTGATCTCGACGGCGTCGAGGCTGATCAAACGTTGCTTCATCAGGTCCTCGAGCCGACCCGGGCAGGCCACCACGATGTCGACGCCGGATCTGAGTGCGGCCACCTGCCGGGATTGGGGGACGCCGCCGAAGATCGTCGTGACCCGCAGGTTGTAGCAAGCTGCCAACGGTTGCAGCGTCGCGGTGATCTGGGTGGCCAACTCACGAGTGGGTGCCAGCACCAAACCCGACGGTCGCGACGGACGTCGCTGGTGGTCGGAGAGCCTGCTGACCAACGGAATCGAGAACGCAAGCGTCTTTCCGCTGCCCGTCTTGCCCCGGCCGAGAACATCACGGCCGGCGAGGGTATCGGGGAGGCTCTCGACCTGAATTGGGAACGGCTGCGTGATGCCTCCCGCGGTGAGCACGCTGATCAGTGCTGGTGGCACGCCAAGATCAGCGAAAGTCTTGTCTGTAGTCAATTTTCGGTGCCTTTCCGGCATCGGGTGTGCCTGGTGTCGTCGCGACGGTTCGCGCGCCAATGTCAGCACAATGTGGCGAGATTGCCGGTGGGCAAAATCGTTCGCCGCGAGACGAGTAGTGCTGGATGCACGGATCATCTGAAATCGGTGCCAGCCCGGAATTCGGGGCGGCGCCGGTGGAGGATGAGGAAGCGTTCCACGACGTGTTGGCATCTGTTGTCGTGAGGCCAACGTTATCGACAGCATAGCGCACGGCCGTCCTCGGCCAACAATCGCCGGTCAACGGCGCGAGCTGAAACTGTCGACCAGCGCGACCAAGGTGTTCATGCGCCGTTCGTAGGCCCGGCGAGCCCGGGTCGGACTGTCTATCAGCGAACCGAGGTCCTTCAGCCCGTCGGTCGTGGCGACCAGAACAGCGGCAAGGTCGTCGGCGTCGACGGTTTCGGGCAAGTCACCTTCGGCCTGCGCCTGTCTGATGAGTCCGGCGACGAGACCGACCCAGGTGCGCATGTGGTCGCGGACCACATCGCTGACACCGCCGACGCGGGCCAGGTCGCGGGTGAGCCGAGACACGCTGAACGCGCTGGGGTCGCGGTGAACCTTCACCAACGCAGAGGCGACCGCACGCAGCTGGTCGAACGCGCCCGGCTCGGCGCTGATCGCCTGTCGCACCGAATCAATCCACTGCCGCTGCTTCTCCTCGATGACTGCAAGCGCGAGTTGTTCTTTGGAGGAGAAGTGAAAGTAGAACGCTCCCTTGGTCAGTCCGCTGCGCGTGATGAGCTGAGCCATCGTGGTCTCGGCGTAGCCGCGTTCGGCGAACACCTCGGCCGCGATCTGCAGCAGAAACGCGCGGGTGGCGGCGCCCTTCGGGGTGACTGCGGGTGATGACACGCCGTGACCTTAGCAGAAACCAACCGGGCGGTATCACTAGACATACCGAGCGGTCGGTTTTATTGTCATCGGTGGGCACTTCAGAAAGGTGACAACCATGGACTACACAGGCCAGCGGGCATTGGTGACGGGCGCTTCTTCGGGGATCGGAGCGGTGTTTGCACGGGAACTCGCGCGGCGCGGCGCCGATCTGGTGCTGGTCGCCCGATCCGAGGGGAAACTCGCCGACCTCGCCGAAGAACTGAGCGGCTCGTATGGCGTGGCCGCCGAAGTCGCGGCCGCCGATCTGGCCAAACCGTCGGCGGCCGCCGAGCTGGCCGAGTCGCTGCTGGCACGCGATTTGCGGATCGACATCCTGATCAACAACGCCGGGTTCGGCCTATTCGCGCCGGTTTACGAGGCCGATCACGCCACGCTGGCCGACATGGTCCGCCTCAACGTCGAGGCGCTGGTGGACCTGACGCGCGTGTATCTGCCGGGCATGCTCGAACGCGACCGCGGGGCGATCGTCAACGTCGGTTCGACGGCGGGATTTCAGCCGGTCCCCTACATGGCGGTCTACGGCGCGACCAAGGCCTTCGTGCTGTCGTTCACCGAGGCGCTGTGGGCCGAGACCCGCGGCACCGGCGTGCGGGTGACCGCGCTCTGTCCCGGATCGACCGACACCGGGTTCTTCGATGTCGCCGGCGACGACGCGCAAGTTGGCCACCGCATCTCCCCAGAAAAGGTGGTGCAGGCCGCATTTCGTGCCCTCGACCGGCGGGCCAGCACCGTCGTCACCGGCGGCTTGGAAAGCTGGATGTTGACCAATTCGTCGCGGCTGGCACCACGTCAACTAGTGGCGCGGATAGCCGAGCGGACCATGCGGCCGAACAAAAGGCAGGCGGTGAATCAGGGGATCGCCGGGTGAAACGACGACCAGGGGTGAGCCGATTCCAGTTGGGCGGCAACGCGAATGAGGACGTCCTCATGCCCGTAGCCGGCGGCGAGCTGGATTCCGATCGGTAGGCCCTCGGCGTTGCGGTACAGCGGCAGGTTGATCGCCGGCTGCCCGCTCATGTTGAACGGCGGCGTGAAGGCGGCGAACTGACCGGCCCGACGCATCGGTGCGGTGGGATGCTCGGGATTGTTCTCGAATTCCGTTAGCAGCGGCGGTGGTTCGGCGACCGTCGGCGTCAGCAGCAGATCCCACCCGTCGGCCCACCACTGCTGCAGTGCACGCCGGAAGGCCCACCCCTCGGCCTCGGCGATGGCGTAGTCGACGGCGGTCAACCGCCGCGCCTGCTCGATGTGGGCCCAATTCACCGGCTCGATGTCGTCCGCGGTCACCTCACGGCCGAGTGTCGCACTGAATCCGCGCGCCGCCATCGCCATCTGAGTTGCCCACAGCGCCATGAACTTCTGCGGCAACGTGTCGTCGGCGAGACACGCGGGCCAGGCCGGCTCGACGATGTGCCCGAGTCCCTCCAGCATCGACGCCGAGGCACGCACCGCCGAGACGCAGTCCTCGTGCAGGAATTCGCCGCGCGGATGGACGTCAAGCAGCCCGATGCGTAATCGCCCGGGGTCGGCGCCGACCTCTTCGAGGTATGGCCGCTGCGGCGCCGGTGCGATGACGGTGTCGCCGATACCGGGACCGCGCACCGCGTCGAGCAGTCCCGCCGTGTCGCGCACCGTGCGGCTGACGCACAGTTCGACCCCCAGACCGACCTCGGCGCGTGCCGGCCCGACCGTGATCCGCCCCTGGCTCGGCTTGAGCCCCACCAGCCCGCAGCACGAAGCCGGGATGCGAATGCTTCCGCCCCCGTCCGATGCGTTGGCGACGGGGACCATCCCGGCGGCCACCGCGGCTGCGGCGCCGCCGCTGGATCCGCCCGGTGTGCGCTCCAGCGCCCACGGATTGTGGGTCGCACCCCAGGCGAGCGGCTGCGTCGTCGGCAGGCTGCCCATCTCGGGGCTGTTCGTCCGCCCGGCGATGACCAGCCCGGCCGCCTTGAACCGGGCCACCAGCGTTGTGTCTGCGGTGTCGATCTTGCCCGCCTCTTTGAGCGCCACATTGCCGTTGGACAGGGTCTGACCCGCGAAGCTCGTGTAGAGGTCCTTGAGCAGAAACGGGACGCCGCGAAACGGGCCGTTGGACAGGTCCGGATCGGCGACCACCGACCGGGCGTGATCGAACCACTCGATGACCACGGCGTTCAACGCCGGGTTCGACCGCTCGATCCGCTGGATCGCCGCCTCCAAGAGCTCGCTGGGCGTGACCTCGCCCTTGGTCACCAGCGCCGCCTGGTCCGTGGCATCCATCCACCGTGTCTCATCGGCTAGAGCAGTCATGGTTTTCGGTTTATCACGTGGGGTCGACGCCGCCCCGAGTCGCGGTAGGGATCGATCACCTCTAGGCTCACTATTCGGGGTCTTAGCTGGGGGGCTTACTGATGTATGTCACTAAGGGCTCACTTGTCTGAACGCAGGGTTGCAATATTGGCTTTGGCCGCGTGTTTAGCGGCCTCCTGTTCAGCGACGAGTGCGCCCCCGCCCGCGGCCAAACCGACCACCTACGCCCCTCCCACCACCGCCGCCAGCAAGGTGGCCCCGCCGCCTACCGAGACAAGCCCGCTGGCGAAAGATTGGAAAAGCTACGGCGGGACCGCCTACTTCGGCTGTCCCGAGGAATTCACCGTCAGCAAGTCGGCGCTCAAGGACATCCGCCCCAAAGTATTCGATCCGAAAACAGGGCAGTTCGCCTCACCCGATATGCCCATGATTCCTGCCGACGAGCATGTAACCGGCGCCATGTGCGCGCTGTCGAACACCGTAGACGATATGAAAGTTGTCTATGTGATAACGACTGCCAAACCGGCGCAAGCACCCGCGCCCGAAGTCACCAAGACGACCACGTATTTGTTCGATCTCAAGTCGAGCCAGCCGCTGGCCACCAAAGAACTGCAACCGCCTACTCCCGACCTGAAGTTGACGGCAGCGAACGAATGGCGGCTCTCCGCGACCAGAAGCGGCGTGGCATTGGTCAACGCCTTCACCGATGGACACGGCCCGGTGGCGGCGCCGCGGACCGTGATTCTGTCCAATACCGACCTGTCGATGATGTGGAACGATCCGCAGCCAGGTCAGGTTTGGCAGGATGTTCTTTCGTTCCAACGGAATATCACCGCCGGCAAGACGTCGGGAGCCGAGCTGCGACTGCCGACGGGCGAGCCGGTATTTCAGGACAACGACATCTGGACCGTCGACGCCGAGCTGTCTGACGGGCCGGACAAGCTGGTCAAGCTCTCCCGCAGGGATTCTGACAGCCCTTCGGTCGTGTCGACGATGTTCTACGACTTGAACTCCAAATCCCTCATAAAGTTCGGCGATTCCGAGAAGATTTCCGGTGGCGATTTGATCGCCACCTTGTCGGACGGGAAATTGTTTGTCGACGGTCGCGGTTCGAACAATTCACAGTTCGGGTTCGGAGTCTGGAACCTGGGCACGAAGCAGTGGGATCTGCTGAAGAACAGGGACGAAGCCACCAAAATGGCCATCGCCAAACTGACCTTCTTTGACGACCGGCTCTACGTCACGTACACCAGCGGCACACTGTCGGTGATCGCGTTGCCGGCGGCGAATCAGGTCGCGTCGAGCTGGTCCGTCCGGCCGTTCGGGCGGATCACCGGCTGGACGCTGGTGTGCCGCGGTGAAACAGCGACGTCCAAGGGCGGCGACTGCAAGGAAATCGTGCTGGTCCAAGACGAGGACGGCCGCTACCCCGGCCCCTGGGCCTGACGGTTAGCCGTCCGGCCGGGTAACGAGCGGCGCGATCCACCGCCGAAGAAATGCGGTGTGGCGATCTTGAGCGTGCCCTCGTCGCTGTTCAGCGGCCACGTGCACGCCCAGGCCGTGGTCTTCGCGGTGGAGCTAGCGGTCTTCGCGCTGATAGCACCCGACCCTGGTGCGGCAATGGCTGTTTCTTCGGCATGTGGTCCAACACGGCCATGCGAACCCCGCCGCGCCCAACGTCTTCCTCGGCGTCTTCGGTCCCGTCTACCTTGGCGTACTCGCGGCCCTGTGGATCAGCGCGCTGCCCGGCTACGTCGGGGCCGAGCAGGGGATCACAAGCGACGCAACACCTACGGGAAGTCTGCCGTATGCCGCGTTGTGCTTCGCCCTGGCCGCAGTGTGGGTCGTCATGGGACGAACCGCCGGCCGCCACCGGTAGGCGAAGGAAGCGCCGCAAGGACCCATAGGCCGAACCGCGGCTCAGGTGTAGCCGTCGCCCGGCTCAGGGGTCACGTTCTGGGCGGTGATCTCATCACCGCAGTGCGCGCAGGTCAGCCGTGCATCGGCAACCTGGCCGCAGTCGTTGTGGCGCAGCACAATTGGCGGTCCGTTGGGGTGCGGCAGATGCTCGTCGCCCCATCGCATGAGCGCCACGATCGCGCCGAATAGATCACGCCCGGCGGCCGTGAGCCGGTATTCGTGGCGCTCCGGGTCATGCGAGTACGGCACGCGCTCCAACAGTCCCGCGTCGACCAGCATCCGCAGACGCGACGACAGCGTGGGCCGCGGGATGTTCAGGTTGCGGGCCAGCTGACCGAAGCGGCGAACCCCGAAGAAGGCCTCCCGCAGGATCAACAGCGTCCACCGCTCGCCGACCAGCTCGAGAGCCCGGCCCACGGACTCGCCGTCGAAGCGGTGCGACAGATCAGTGGAGGCCACCATGGTTCAATCATCTTACCGGTTCAATTGCTGAACCCATAGTGGTAACGTAAATGAACCATGACAACGGGCTACGACGACATCGAGGTGACCAGCCGGCGGATCGCCGACGCGGCCTCGAAGATGTGGGCCGAGATCGACTCCGCCCGGCGCCTTCCCGACGAGCTGGTGGAGATGCTCCGCGACAGCGGGCTATTGCGCGCCGGCGCACCGGCGGAGGTCGGCGGGTTGGAACTGCCACCGCAGGTGGGGCTTCGCGCGGCCGAGGAATTGGCGCGCGGCGACGCGTCGACGGGCTGGTGCGTCGCGATCGGGATCACCAGCACCCTGCTCGTCGCCTACCTGCCGCCGTCGAGCCGCGACCAATTGTTCGGCGACGGGCGCGGCCTGGCCGCGGGCGTGTGGGCGCCGCGCGGTAAAGGGCGGTCGGTCGACGGCGGCGTCGTGGTCTCGGGCCGGTGGGCGTTTTGCAGCGGCATCTGCCATGCCGACGTGCTGTTCGCCGGCTGCATGGTCGACGAAGCGTCCGTGCCGTCCGTCGTCGCGCTGCCGACGAAAGACCTTCAACTCCTGGACAATTGGTACACCCTGGGATTGCGCGGCACCGGCAGCCACGACACCGTCGCCGACGAAGTCTTCGCGCCCGCTGACCGGGTCGTGTCGATCTTCGATGGGCCCGTCCTGGACCGGCCCCTGTATCGCTTTCCGCCATTTGGGTTCTTCGCGTTGTCGGTCGCCGCGCCGGCGCTGGGCAACGCGCGCGCGGCCATCGACGACCTCGTGGAATTGGCCGGTGACAAGAGAGGACTCGGGTCGACTCGCACACTGGCCGAACGAGCCGCCACACAGGCGGCGGTCGCGGCCGCCGAGTCGGCCCTGGGCGCAGCAAGGGCGCTTTACTACCAGGCGGTCGACGACGCCTGGCGGGCCAGCCAAACCGGCGACAACCAAGTGCCGGTCTCGGTCGAACTGCGAAATCGAATGCGCCTGGCCGCAACCCACGCCGCGCGAACATCGGCCGACGTGGTCCGCACCATGTACGACCTCGCAGGCGGCAGCGCGATCTACGACACCTCGCCGCTGCAGCGACGGTTCCGCGACGCGTTCACCGCCACGGCCCACTTCCAGGTCAACGAGGCGTCACGCGAGCTTCCCGGCCGGATCCTGCTGGGCCAGCGCGCCGACACTACAACGCTGTGAAAACGCTTGTGACCACACGAGTCGAGGCCGTTCTGCCGTTTTGGCTGGACCGGCCCGACGAGGAAGCCCTCGACATCGCGCGAACCGTCGGCGATGTCGGGTTGGACGCCTTATGGATTGGCGAAATGGTGACCTACGACGCCTTCGCGCTGGCCACCGCGATCGGCCATCGCGTGCCCAGCCTGCCGCTGCGAGTCGGACCGCTGGCGGTCGGTGTGCGCAGCCCGGTCACGCTTGCGCTCGGCGTCTGCTCGGTCGCATCGCTGACCGGGACGACGGTCGATATCGCGCTCGGCGCCTCCAGCCCCGCGATCGTGGCCGGCTGGCACGACCGCGAGTGGGCGCACGCGGCGCCGCGCCTGCGAGAGACGATCGCGTGCCTGCGCTCCCTTTTCGCCGGCGAGCGCAGCGACTACGACGGCAGCCAGGTCAGCAGTCACGGCTTTCGACTCCGCCGGCCGAGGCCCGAGACCCGCATCGCGGTCGGCGCTTTCGGGCCGGCGATCACCCGAGTGGCGGCCCGGCATGCCGACGAGGTGGTTCTCAATCTTGTTCCACCGCAACGGGTAGCCCAGGTGCGCGCCACCATCGACGGTGAGGCCGCCGCAGTCGGCCGCACCCCGCCGAGCCTGACGGTGTGGGTCCCCGCCGCATACGAACCCGGCGATGCGGCCATGCGGCAATTGGCGACCCAGCTGGCGGTCTACCTCGCCCCGCCCGGGTACGGCGAGATGTTCTGCGAGCTTGGCTACGGCGACCTGGTCCAACGCGCCCGCGCGGGCGCCGGACGCCGCGAACTGGCCGACCACATCCCCGCGGACCTGCTGGGCCAGATCTGCCTCGCCGGGTCCACCGAACGCGTCGCCGCCAACCTGCGGGCCTACCACGAAGCCGGCGCCGACTGCGTCGCGGTGGTGCCCTCCACCGCCGAGGACCCCGGCGGCCGGGCCGTCCTCACCGCCGTCGCGGAAGCCAGGATCCAAAACAAACCCTGAGAAACCGATTGAGCCCGACTATCCGGCTTTGAATTAGTTGTTCTCAGCTTTCGCCGTTTGTCATATCTGCGCAGCTTTGCCGCCGCACACTGATGCCACCACAAAAAGGAAAGGAACCGCATCAAAATGCCCTCACTCCGCTGGCTGGCCGGACTAACCGTCCCCGTATTGGTGGGCGCCGCCCTGGTCACTAATGCTGCGACTGCGACTGCCGACCCCGTTAACGACGCTTACCTAGCGCAACTGCGCGGCGTCGGTATCACCTGGCCGCCGGGCCACGACGAGGCCCTCATCGGGATGGCGCACCTCGTCTGCGACGACCTGGGCTGGGGCTGGACCCCACAGCAGATCGCCAACCATGTTCACGCCAATTTGGACCCGGACGGCGTCACGTTGGGAGACGTCGGTTCACTGGTCAACATCGCGCATGCGACCTATTGCCCCAACCAGAGATGCTGGGCTCCCCACTGCTGAGCGTTCTTTGCGTCCCATTCTGCGGCCGCCACGACCCGCCGGGTCTGCGTAGTTCCGCTTGCAGCGGCCGAACCGGTCATTACGATTAACCCCGGTTCCGCTGGAGGGGAACTTGGCATGCACCTGCGCTTCACCTTGCGATCCCCTTGCAGCGCCGTCCGGCAGACGGCGCCCCTTACCGTGGGCCCTGCGCCGTGACGACGCCAGTACTCGATATCGGCGGCCGAGTAGTCGACCGAAAGCAGGAACTCGCCGACCTCCGAGCAGCGGTGGACGCCGCAGGACGAGAGGGCGGAGGTTGCGTCCTGCTCAGCGGGGCGCCGGGGCTTGGCAAGTCGACACTCATGCAGGCGTTCGGCGTCGAGGTGTCGCAGCGCGACTGTGTGTTCGCCTATGGGAGGTGTCGGGACGGCGCGCCCGCACCGTACTCGGCGTTGGGCGATGCGCTCAGCTCGCTGGTCCGCACCATGGAGGCGACCGGGCCCGCTGAACGTGACGGTTGGCGCGCGGACATCGTCGCCGAGACGTCGTCGCTGTCCGGGATCCTCGGGGAGCTTGTGCCCGACCTGGCGCGTGTGCTCGGCGAGGCCTCGCGGGTGGCGGATCTCGACGCAGCCGATGCTCGGCGACGGCTGCACCATGCTGTCATCCGGCTGCTGTCCGATTCCGCGTCTTATCGGCCTGTGGTGCTGGCGATCGACGACTTGCAGTGGGCTGATCGAGACACGTTGCTGCTGTTGTCCGAACTCTTGACGGTGTCGCTTCGCAATGTGTTGGTCCTCGGTGCGCATCGCGCGGGTGGATTCGACCCGCGCTCAGCAGGATTCACGTCTGCGAGCCTGCGCAGCATCGAGCTAGCTCCGCTGGCCCGCGAAGACGTCGAGGAACTACTTGCTACGGTGTCCGGCCGGGTTGTGGAGCTGGGCGACGTGGCCGCCGAATTCCACCATCGGACGGGCGGCAACCCGCTGCAGGTCCGTCAGCTTCTCTACCGCGCACAACGCGAAGGCGCGCTGATCCCGGTCGGACCGGGCGGGCGCCCCAATTGGGACCTGCGCGTCCTTACGTCGCTCGAGGTCACTGCTACGGCCGCCGAGTTTCTCGGCCGTTACCTCGGCCAGCTGCGTCCGGAAGATCGGGCGGTTTTGAGTTCGCTGTCGTGTTTCGAAGGCGAGTTCGACCTGGACGACGCCACAGCAGCGGCCGCGCAGCCGCCCGACCTGGTGGCCCAGGCGCTCTGGGCGTGCCTTGAGCTTCGCTTGCTCGAGGCCCTCGACGGCGGCGGCCAGCGGATCACCAACGCGATCAGCCGCGACGCCCACTACCGGTTCAGCCACGACCGCATGGCCGAGGCCGCGCGCGCTGGAATGTCCGCCGACGACATCCGCGCCGTTCACCTGCGCATCGGTCGACGGCTGGTCACGCTTGGAGACGGTCGAATATTCGAAGCCGCACGCCACGTCGGCATCGGTGGCCTGGGGCTGGCCGACGACGTCGAACGCACCAGGTTCGTCGACGTATTACGGCGGGCCGCGCGGAAGGCTCGGACGCAGGCCTCGTTCCCGTTGGCCCTCGGGTACTGCCGGAACGCTCTGGACCTGATCGGCGAGCAGCGATGGGCCGCACACTTTGCGCTGACCCGGGAGCTGCAGCTCGACGCCGCTGACGCCGCGTTGCTGGTCGGTGACGTGACGACGCTCAATGCGCTACTCGACGAGGCCGAGCGGAACCTGTCCGAGCCCCCTGACCGCGCGCGCATCGCCTACCTCCGGCTCAAAGGCCGGATCGCAGAGAACCGTCTCCAGGAGGCGCTCGAGATTGGGCTGCAAGCGCTCGACGAGCTCGGCGAAGGTGTGGCGACGGACGCGGGCAAGCCACGCATGGGCAATGCGATCGTCCGGATGAGGCTGACGATGCGCCGCTGGAGCAACGAGCGGCTGCTGCGGCTGCCGCAGTGCGATGACCAGCGGGTCATCGCACTGCACCCGATTCTCGCCGAGCTATGCAACATGGCGGTCCTCGTTCGGCCTAACCTCTTGCCCTTGCTGGTACGAAAGCAACTCGATCTCACGTTGGCCCACGGCCACACTCCATCGTCGCCGCTGGTCATCGCCGGTTACGGGATTGTCCTTGTGATGGTCGGTGACCATGCGGGCAGCCAGCGCTTCGGCGAGGTAGCCATGCTGCTCGCGGAGCGCCCGGAATTCCGCGAAGCCCGGCCCCAGACGGTGTTCATGTACCTGGACTACATCCACCACTGGCGGCACCCCCTCCGCGACGGCTTAGGCGAGCTCCGCGATGCGGTCGACGAGGCACTCGACCAAGGCGACCAGGAAAACGCCGGATTTCTGGTCGCGACCTTGCTCTCCCAGTCATTTTGGGTCGGTCGTCCACTACCCGAGATCGACGCCCTTGCCCGCTCCCTCATCCCCCACATCCGTTCCCAGCCCGTCCCGAGCACTCTTTGCCAGGCTATGCAGCAGCTTTGCCTCAATCTGATGGGCCGCAGCGCTGATCCCGTCCTCCTCGCCGGTGAGAGTGGTTACGACGAGCGAGACGTGCTGCCAGCGGCCCGCCGTGAAGGCGACGAGGTGGCCCTGGGCGTAGCCGCAGCCATGAAGCAAGGCCTGTACTTCTGGTACGGCGACCATGCCGGCGCGGTCGCCGCAACGTCAGAAGCAATCGAGCACCTCGGCGGTCTGGCCGGCATCGCGGCCTCACAACTTGTCTATCTGATCGGCGCCCTCAGCATGATTCAGTGCGCGCCGCGAGATCGCGCGACGGCGCGCTTCGTGAACCAGTCGTTGGCGTTGCATCGCAAATGGGCCGCAGGCGCACCGGAAAACTACGCGGCATCGGAAGCTCTGCTGCAGGGCTCGTGGGCGCGAGCGCGCGGACAAAACGCCAAGGCGGAGCGCCACCTTCACCAAGCGATCGAACTCGCCGAGGAAAACCAGCTCCCCGTAATCAGCGCCCGCGCCCATGAGGAGGCCGCCGCCCTGTACGCCGACACCGGCCGGAAAACGCTTCGCGAACACATGCTGCGAACGGCGTATCAGCGCTTTCTGAATCTGGGTTTCGCGGTGTGCACGGACCGGCTCGCGCGCGAGCACCCCTGGCTGCTCAGACGCGATCTCGCGACCGGGTCGACTGGGATTGACCCGGTGGGCGCGCATCAGCTGCTCCGCGCGCTGTCGGGGGCGCCGAACCAGGACGGCTTGGCCAACATCATTTTGGGCTCGGTTGCGGACACGACGGGAGCGGGCCGCGTCCTGCTCATCACCGGCGATCCGGAGAATATGTCGGTGCGGGCCATCAACGATCACGGCCACATCTCGATCGTCGAAGGGCCGTGGACCGAGGTCTTCTATGACAAGGACGTCGTGCGCCGTGTGATGGACGGCGACTCGCCGGTCATCGTCGCCGCCGACCATCAGGCGCCGTCCATCCTTGCTGCTCCGATCAGTGTGCAAGACAAGACAATTGGTGTGATTTACGCAGACCAGAACGAGTCCGGCAGAAACTTCGGCGCCGACCACGAGCAGGCGGTCGCCTTCCTGTGCGCCCAGGCTGCCGCGCCGTTGTGGAACTTCCAGCTCGAGGCACGACTACGGGCCGCAGACGAGCACCGACAGTCGTTGATGGACGCACAATCGAGATTCGTGCCCAACGAACTGCTGCGCATCCTCGACATCGACGACCTTCGCCGCGTCCGCAACGGCTACCGGGTCGAGCGCGAGATGACGGTGCTCATCAGTGACATCCGTGGCTACACGACCATGATCGAGGACATGAACGTCGGCGAGGCGAGCAACTTGGCGATGGGCTTCCTGCGGGCGGTCGAGCTCCCGATCATCGGCTACAACGGCATGATCCAAGACGTCCGCGGCGACGAGATTGTCGCGGTCTTCGAATCGCCGCCCGATGCCCTCCGAGCCGGATTGGCGATGCTGCGCTCCTTGCGCGCGCACAACCAGGAGCGAAAGGCACTCGGGTCCGAGGAACTGCGGGCGGGAATCGGCATCAATACCGGGATGGTCGGGGTCGGGCTCGTCGGTGGGGTGAACCGCATGGTGCTCACCATCATTGGCGATGCGGTGAACCTGGCCGCTCGGGTCGAGAGCACCAACAAGCGCTACGGCTCCGCTTTGCTGATGTCCGATAAAACCTATTCGCACCTTGCCGATCGGGAGCGGTTCGACATCCGGCGCATGGAGCGCGTGATGGTGGTCAACCGACGCCGACCGGTGACGATTTACGAAGTCTACAACGAGGATTCGGCTCCAATTCGTGCCGCGAAGCGCTCAGCGCAGTCCGCTTTCGACGAGGCGTTTGCGCTATTCGACGCCGGCGATGTCGACGCGGCGCGCGGCGCCTTCGAACGATGCCGCCAGTTGCTGCCCGACGACCCCGTCGCACCGTTGCATATAGCGCACTGCGACGCAATCGCTCGCGGCGAAATGTCTCCCGGGCAGGACATAGCGCTCTTAAATAAGTAGTGCGCTACTCCATTTTGTAAAATTGCACGAAGTGTTGCGCGAATTGCGATTCTGTCTGCCATGATTTTGGGCGACGGTGAGGAGTCGCACCCATGTACTTCAGCGCTGAGCGGTTAGCCCTGGCCAACCAGGCAGTCAAAGAGACGTTTGAGCAGTGCAGCGTTGCCTGGCAAGCCATTCCCCATTGGGACACTCGCGACCCGAGCAAGACCCAGGTTCCCAACGGCGTCGTGCCACCAGGCAACCCCCTGACGCTCGGACTGGTAAATCAGGATTTCACAGTGACGCTGGCCGAAGCAATCGCGCCCGCACCCGATGCGGTGGTCGCCGCGGTGATCGCCAATACCGTCAAACTCGCTGCGTTGGTCGACGATGCGGTCTTCCCCGCGCTTGGCGCCGGCCCGTCAGTGACAATCGCCGCGGGGCCGTCACCACCGACCCAAGCCGACCTGAACGCCCTCATCGCTGCCCGAGCGCTCGTCGAGGCGGGCGGGTACCGCGCGCCGTCGTGTCTCATCACGAATACGGCGGGGCTCCAGCAACTCACCACGTTGACGACCAGCGCGATCCCCGGTACGAACGTGTTGTTGCGTCCGGCCGACATCAACGCACTGCAGCGTGTGGACAAGCTCGCCCCGGCCAAAGCCATGGCACTGCTGCTCGGACGGCGCCAGAGGATCGCGCCCGGAGGCGCGATGGAGGCATCAGCGGGTGAAGAGGCGCTCGACCTCGCCGTCGGCATCCTCCCCAGCCTGGAGGTCATCGGCGAAGCACCTGCCCCCAACCTCAACCAAATCCAACTCAGAGTCCGCATCAGTTTCGTGCTAAGGATCAAGGATCCGAACGGATTCGTCGTCATCCTCAATCCGTAATGACATCGACTCTGCCCGAGGCGCGCGCAGTCCGAGTGGCACCTAACCCGCTGGAGGAGTATCTCTCCTTATGCAAGGACGCCTGCGACGACGAGATCAAGCGGCTCTACGGCCCTGGTGAGCGGGGGTCCAACGGCCTCTACGACCTGATCCTCGACTACCCCTTGCGCGGCGGAAAGGCGCTTCGGCCGGCCCTGAGCATCGCGACTTGCCTAGGGCTCGGCGGCCATCTCGAAGCGATCCTACCGACCGCTGCGACGCTCGAGCTCTACCACAACGCGTTCCTCATCCACGACGACATCGAGGACGAATCATGGTGGCGGCGAGGCAAACCCACGCTGCACATCGACCACGGCGTGCCGATCGCCGTCAATGTCGGCGACGCCATGCTGTCGCTGTCGCTACAGCCACTGCTCGACAACGTCGAGCGCGTCGGGCTTGGACCTGCCCTGCGCATCCTGCGCGCCGTCGCCAAGATGACCCGGCTGACCGTCGACGGTCAGGCGCTGGAGCTCGAGTGGGTCCGGTCCAACACCTGGCGGCTCGAAGACGCCGACTACCTCAAGATGGTCGAACTCAAGACGAGCTGGTACTCGTTCATCACACCGCTACAGGCCGGCGCGATCGCGGCCGGCGCCGGGCCCGAGCGGTTGGCGCCCCTGGAGTCCCTCGGCCGGCACCTGGGAGCGGCCTTCCAGATCACCGATGACCTGCTGAACTTGCGTGCAGATCCCGAGGAGTACGGCAAGGAGATCGGCGGCGACCTCTGGGAGGGCAAGCGGACCCTGATGCTGTTGCACACCTTGCGGTCTGCCGAGCCGAACGACCGGGAACGCGCAGTGCAGATTCTGGCCAAGCGGCGCCCGAGCGCCGACGGCGAGCTAGGACTGACCGCCCTGCTGGATCGACTCACCGCCCGCGGCCAACTGTCCCGGTCGGGTAGAGCCGAGATCGAAGCTCGTCTGCAGGGACACCATCCCTCGGAGTCAAAGAGCCTCAACGACATTCAATGGCTCTACGAATTAATGCACCGCGTCGGCTCCCTCAGCCACGCCCGGGATGTCGCCGCGGGTTATGCGCGGGAGGCGGCCGTCACGCTCGCCGGTCTCGATTGGTTGCCGCGCAGCCGCCACCGAGACATGTTGGCCAGCCTCGTGGACTACGTACACGGGCGGACCCGATGAGCCCCGAAGTATTGATCGGCATGCTGGCGGAGCTCGAGCGGATCCGCGAGCTCACCCTCAACCTCATCGAGCGGGAGACCCCGCGGTTGCACCCGGCCCCGCCGGACGAGGCCAGCGAGGCGGAGCGAACTGTATTCGACCTACTCCTTGGCGCGCGTCGTGCGGTCCTGGGCAACCCCGCGGCCGCCCGAGGCCTACACGATCTACTCGTTGCCGAGGGCCGCCGTTACGCAAACACCCCCCGCGGGGCGCGACTGCGCGACGCGTTGGCCGCCTCCGAAGCCGTGGAGAACCTCCGACGCGTTTGGGAGATGGTGAGCCTCAACGTTCTCGGCGGTCCCGCCGCACCCAACGCCAACCCCGACGCCTGGGCGGATCTGCTGGCCGACGCTGTCATCGGGCATGGCCTCGACGATTCCATCCTGGCTCGCCTGCGGCCCGAGGGGTTCGCATGACGCTCACCGATCCTCGCGAGGCGCTCGCCGACCAGAGCGATTTCATTGGCTACCTGGTTGGCCTCGCCGGGATGGCCCAGGTGGTTCACACCCTCGCCGCCGACGGCGACCGCCGCGCTGGGGGTCCCCACGACCCAGACGACTTCGTGCATGTCCTCCTCGGGTTTGCGAGCATTGGTGCAGCAATCGAGCGATTCGCCAATTCGTCTATGGCACAGCAGAATACGAATGTGGAGGCGCTGCCGTCCACGGCATCGACCACGCGGTGGCTGCGATGAACGCAGTGCTCGCACGCAACGACTTCCTCCGCGCCCCGGTGCTCGCCACTGCCCGGCCCGCGGGTTTCAAGGAGTGGCACCACTTCGTGATCCATGGGCGAGACGCGCGGCTCTTGATCAACTTCAGCCTTAACAATGAAGTGTTTGGCCGAGATGAAGTCCGGCTTGCGCCACGCGTCATCGTGATCGCTCACGATGAGAACTGGTCCGGCGCCGTCGAGCGGTTCGACGGGCGCGCTCTGAACGTCTCGGCCGATCTGGGCGAACTGACCGTTGGCGGCAATCGGATGACCGTCCTGCCCGACGGCTACTGCGTGGCAATCGACCTTCCCGACAAGGACATTCGCGGTGAATTGCATTTCACCTCGGCGAGCCAGCCTTTCGTGGTTCGCAACGAACCGGTCGGGGACGGCCGCGTGAGTTGGCTCTTTGTACCCAGGCTGCGCGCCGCGGGATGGCTACGAATCGGCGGCCGAGAACACCGCATGGAAAACGACCTGGCCTATCACGACCACAACTGGGGTCGGTTCTGGTGGGGCGACGACTTCGGCTGGACGTGGGGCACCATTTTGCCCACCGGACCCGGGGACCCGTGGTCGATGGTATTTGTGCAGATGACCGACCGGAGCCGGCTGCGCTGTCTGTCCCGGGCGCTCTACGTATGGCACCATGATGAGCCCGCCGCTATATTCCGGCACGCGGCAGTGCAGGCGCGCACGGACGGACTGCTCAGCCGCGCAGCCGACTGCACCTTGCCGCCCCCAATGCGCCTGGTGCTGGACGGCGAAGTGCCGGGGGTGCCGGAACGGATCGATATCACCGCGACACGGGCTCGCGACAACGTGCACGCCGCGTTCCATTCGCAGTCCTATGCTCGCCTTGCGCAGCCGAGCGAAGTCCGCCTCGACCGATCGACTGTGCTCTGTGAAACCAGCGGCACCGCGCGGGCAAGCGGGACGATCAACGGCGAGGACGTCGACTTCGTCGGCACCGGTGTATTCGAGTTCCTCCATGGCTGAACGGGTTTCGTCGCTATTGCGGCGTTCGGTTGAACACCTGGAGCACGAGGTGCCCGATAACTATCGTTTGCTGGTCGCAGAACTAGGCCCGATGGTTGTCGAACTCGACGTCGACGGCGAGATCTTTACGCTGCACGGTGGTGACCGACTGCGGGTGTCAGACGGTGCGGCAGACACCGCCAGTACCCGGATCACCACCTCGCGAGTCACCATCCTCGACGTGCTCGATGCCAGGGTGGCGCTTGGCGAGGCCGTGGAGGCCGGCAGGGTGAGCGTCCGAGGGTCGCTCGATAACGTCCAGCGTGCGCACGACACACTGCTGGCCTATGTCCATGCCGCGGTCCGGGCGTCCTCGCAACCGACGCTGCTTGCCGAACTCCGTTCGGGGCCAACATGAGTGAGTGCATAACCACGCCCGCTTCCTGCGAAAGCCGTCCCACGGTGGCGATCCTCGGGGCCGGCATCGCCGGCCTCACCGCCGCGCAGGAACTCGCCGAGCGCGGCTTCGTCGTCACGGTGTACGAGCCTCGAGAAGACGAGCGCAGCGGGCTGGGATCGGAGCCAGCCGGGACATACCCGCCCGTCAAGCTCGGCGGTCTCGCCGCGTCTCAGTACTCCACGGTGGGCACGAGCGACGGAAGCCAAGCCGAGCTGCGTCCGTTCCCGGGACGGCGGGGCCAACCCCGCGCCCCCGACTGTGCAGTTGCGGGCGAACACGGGTTCCGCTTCTTTCCCGCGTACTACCTACACATCTGGGACATGTTCCAGCGCATTCCGGTCTATGAACTCGCGCAGACGGCGCGCGGCACGACCTGCTGGGCGCCGACCTCACGCACTGTGTATGACAACGTCCGGCGGGTGATCACCCAGGGCGTCACGAGAGACGGCAAGCCGTCCCTCGTTTTTCCCCGCGAACTGCCACGCAGCGGAGGTGAGTTTCTCGGCATCCTCGACCAGATTGCGCAGATGGGCTTGACACCGAGCGATATCGCCACCATGCAAAGCAGGCTGCTGCGCTACCTCATCACCAGTCCGCTGCGCCGCGCAAGGGAACTGCAGAACGTGTCGGCCTACGACTTCTTCGTCGGTTACGACAGCGAAACCAATACCAACCGGTTCGCTTATTCGCCCAGTTGTTACGCGTTGCTGAGCAAAATGCCAAAGGTCCTAGCGGCGTTCGACTCACGCTGGGGGGATGCGCGCACCAACCTCTCGACCTATCTGCAGCTGTACTTGAATATGGACCGCCGCGACAACAAAGCCGATGGAGTGCTCAACGGTCCCACCACCGAGGCGTGGTTCGACCACTGGTACCGCCACCTCGTCACGCTCGGCGTCCGCTTCCTTCGCAATGCGGCGATGCGCCTCGACGCTCCGGCCTTCGACTCGAGTGAACCGCCCCATCTCAGACCCCGCGTGCAGATCACGTTCGCCGACGGCACACAGGTGGCTCCCGACTACACCGTCGTCGCCGCCGACGCCCCCGCCGCGGAAATCATCACCTCCGCGCTGCGCGCGGCGGGCAGCGGCGGCACCGTGGCCAAGCTCGAGGGCTTCACCACTTTTGCTCCCCCGCCCGACGGTCCGCTGCAGCCTGCCACGACCCGGCCCCAACAGCTACGAAATCCCTACAACATGGATGAGCTGGGACGCGTGCCCTGGGATCGGTTTCAAACGCTGTGCGGCATCCAGTACTACTTCGACACGGAGTTCCAGCTGCTGCGAGGACACATGTTGTACGCCGGCACGGAGTGGTCGTTGTCGTCGATCAACCAGCAGGGATTTTGGGATAAGCAACCCATTTTAGCTCGCGATGGCTACGTCTCGGTGCTCTCAGTCGACATCGGAGATTTCAACACCCCCTCCAGCCACCTGGTGGACGAAAGTGGCCGGGGCAAGGCGGCGCGCGACTGCACCCCCGACGAAATCGCCGCGGAGGTGTGGCGCCAGATCGTTTCCGCGCTCACTGGCAACGACGACTCCCTCAAGGACAAGGCAATCCCGTGGCCCGTGTGGTACGCACTCGACCGTGGCCTGCGCATGGCTCATGGACCCGGTCAGGGCCACGGCCGCGTGGTCATCAACGAGACGCCGTACCTCGTCCCCATCGTCGGGGACTGGAACAATCGGCCCAGCAGCGACCCCTGGAACCCGCAGGGAAGCTCTTGGACTACCGTGCCGCGCGAGTACCTGTGGCTCGAGGATCTCGAGCAGCGCAACGTCTGGCAAGCGCGCCACGGCGGTTATCAGATACAGAACAATTCGCTGGTCTTCGCGGGCACGTGGAACAAGACTTTCACCCGGATAACGTCGATGGAGGCTGCGTGCGAGTCGGGACGGCATGCCGTCAACGCCATCCTCGACCACTACATCTGGGTCCAATCTGGCGGTCTCGATCGCCGGGAGAACACAACTCTCGACTGGGAGTTTCCCTTCGGCTTCCTCGATCAAGGTTTGTCCGGTCCGGTCCGGCTGCCGACACCGGCCGGTGACTACTGCTACGTCTTCGACATCGAAAACCGCGAGCCCGCCGACGCCCGTCCGCTGCGCACTCTGGACTCGGACTACTGCGAGCGCTCGCTGCAGCCCCCATGGGACCCACCGGCTCCGCTATTGTCCGGCGTCCCTACGTCTTTCGTCCCACCACCCGCTGGAGGTTAGAAATGTATCCACTTACACCCGACTACAACCAACAGATGTTCGCCTATGTCCAGGCCTGGCGACAGTTTCTGGAGCAGTGGGCGGCCATGATGCCATTTCCTTCTCGGCCCGCCCCTCCCGTATGGCCCACGGGGCCGTTCATGCCGGCGGCAGGGCAGTTCATGGCGCCATTCATGCCGACCATGCCGCCGTTGGGACCTCAACCGCCCACTGCTGCAGCGCCGCCCACCACTATGGGGCCGCCCGCACCCGCTGACTACACCCAGCAACTGTTCGGCTACCTCCAGGCATGGCGGCAGTACCTTGAGCAGATGACCGGCGCATGCCCGGGGTCGCCGCAGGCGCCGAGCGGGCGGCAGCCGACCGGGAAGAACGGCCCCGCCGACGACAACGGCAAGAGCTCGAAGGCACCGCAGCCGCCCCAGCAGACCGACATACCGCCCGCCTATCCCGGCAGCAGCCTCGGCCCAGCATCGCTGGTGGATATACCGCCCGTCAGCCAGTACCGGAGCCAATTCCGGAGCCCTGGCTTCGGCCAACCCAACCCCCTCGGCCGTGGCCCAGACACGACGCAGTTGCTGAATCCGCCCGATTACGCGTTCGGATATCGCGACCGCGCCAGCGAAGGAGCCGTCCCGGCGACGACCGTCGTCTACACCACCGGGACCGGAGCCTCAAGCGACACATCGGAGGCAGCCACCCAGCCTCCGGTGGCCTCGACATTTTCGGCCATCATGGCCCGCGTCGAGCCCAACGCGACGCCGCTCGCCGAGCCGCAATCGCTTTTCTCCGCTCGCGGGGTGGAGGCGGCTTCGGCAAAGATTGAGGGAGCGGGTGAGCATTCGGCCTGAGCGTCGTTGAATGCGGCGCGCAGAGTTGGCCAACTGATCACACGGTGGATACCCGGCCATGTCACCGTACGCGTGTGGGTGCCGAACTGCGGGCCGGCCGATCACGCCTGGCCCACCGATTTCACGAGTGGTGTGAGGCGGTCGTTGGTCGGCTTCCGTTCGGGCTCCGCTCGGTTGTTGCGCCGACGTTTCTCGGCTTCTGTCTGATCAACGGCCTCTCGTTCGCCGTCGATCTGATGATCCTCACCGGTCTGCACAGCGGGCTTCACCTGCCGGTGCCGATCGCCGTCACGGCCGCTTATGCGTGCGCATTTGCACTGAGTTATGCGCTCAATCGCACCTTCAACTTTCAGTCCCACGCACCGGTCGGCCCGCAGCTGGCGATCTATGTCGTCGTGGTCGTCGTCAACTACCTGGCTTTCATCCTCGGGGTGACCACTGTGTTGGCAGCCGTCGGCGTGCACTACCAGCTGTCGCGGATAGTGGCGGGCATTTGTGAAGCGGTGTACATGTACTGCGCGATGAGGTGGCTGGTTTTCCGCCGCTAACCTTCCCGTTGTCCGGGAACGGCCCAGGTCAGGCACCGCGTCATGGTGGTGACAGTGAGTCAAAGTCCTCTTGGTGGCAGGTACAGGATTCGAACCTGTGAAGCTTTCGCGACGGATTTACAGTCCGCTCCCATTGGCCGCTCGGGCAACCTGCCGCCTAGCAGGTTACAACGACCGGGTAGACAGAGCACAAATGGCTATCACCCGAGGAAGGGACGGATCGGATGGCGGATTCATCGTTCGACATCGTCAGCAAGGTCGACCGCCAAGAGGTCGACAACGCGCTCAACCAGGCCGCCAAGGAGCTGTCCACGCGCTTCGACTTCCGCGGCACCGACACCAAGATCGCCTGGAAGGGCGACGAGGCGATCGAGCTGACCTCGTCCACCGAAGAACGCGTCAAGGCCGCCGTCGACGTCTTCAAGGAAAAGCTGATCCGCCGCGACATCTCGATGAAAGCCTTCGACGCCGGCGAACCGCAGGCCTCCGGCAAGACCTATAAGGTCACCGGCACCCTCAAGCAGGGCATCGACAGCGAGAACGCCAAGAAGATCACCAAGCTGATTCGCGACGACGGTCCGAAGAACGTCAAGACCCAGATCCAGGGCGACGAGGTCCGCGTCACCAGCAAGAGCCGCGACGACCTGCAGGCCGTCATCGCGATGCTGAAGAAGGCCGACCTCGAGGTGGCGCTGCAGTTCGTGAACTACCGATAGCAGCGGCATGCACTTCGTGCAGCTGTTATAAGTGCATGAAACGCACGTATAATGCTTGCCATGACCACTGTCGAGGAACTAGTCGTCGCAACGCAGCGGGTGCGCGAGGGTGCTCAGGCCCTAGGCGCTGCCCTCGCATCGGTTGCCCTGTACACGGAACCTGCTATTGCCCGAGCCATACAAGCGGAACACAACCTCTACACGCGAATCGAGGGCGAGTTCGGCATGCTAACCAGCACAGAAGCCGGCAAACGGATGGGGTCACGTTCACGCGCTCCGCGCAACCTTGCCACCACCGCACACCGCAACAACCAGTTGGTTGCTGTACGCCACGGCAACCATCTCGCATATCCAGGGTTCCAGTTTGGATCGGATGGGCAACCCCTCGCTGTGATCGGCCACCTGCGCGAGATCGCGGAAGCCAACGAATGGTCGGAGGCAGGTCTTGTGCAGTGGCTGTGCTCGCCGACGACTTACTTCGACGGGGATCGACCCGTAGACCACCTTACTGAGGATCCGGATCGAGTGGTCGCCGTGGCGGCGGATGCAATGGCCGTCTCGTGGTGAAAGGGCCACCGACCCCATTCAAGCCGGCCATCGACACCCTGCCCGCGGCGCACCTGCTGTACCGCGTTTTCACGTCCAGCCGCACGCCTATTGAGTTCAACGCCGGCGTGGGCGCCCCGACCCGGTTCGGCTTCTTCGGCCAGCCCGTCATCCCGATCATGTACGCGGCCGACACCGAAGAAGCGGCGGTCGCCGAGACCCTGTTGCACAACATCCCGGTCGATGGGGGTCTTCTGCCCTACGACGATTACTCCCGCAAAGCACTCGCCCGTCTCAAGGTGACTCGCGAGTTGCGCCTCGCTGCCCTGTACGGCCTGAAGTTGCGACGCCTAAAGGTCGGCCCCGAGGATGTCACGTCGAGCCCCGCGTCCACCTACGCGGACACAGTGCGATGGGCCGAGGCCGCGCACCAGATCGGAGTGGACGGCATGGTGTGGATGTCGCGATTATGCAATAGCTCTAAGGCGTACGTCTTCTTCGGTGACAGGTGCGGCGCGGCAAAGGGGGCTTTCGCCCAGGAGTTATCCCACGCCCGCATTTTCGCCAGCCCTGCGGACCAGACGTGGCTGATTGACCTGTGCGCGCCCTTGCATGTCGACGTGCTCATAGAGCCGTCTTAGCCGACCCTGGTTGGGTGCCTAATGTGGTGGGCGTGACTACCCAGCAAGACATCGACATCGACGTCGACGTCCTCATCGTCGGCGCCGGCATCTCGGGCCTCGGCGCGGCCTACCGGCTCAACGAGCGCAACCCGCACCTGACCTACACCATCTTGGAGCGGCGCGCGCAGATCGGCGGTACGTGGGATTTGTTCCGCTACCCCGGGGTGCGCTCCGACAGCAGCATGTTCACGCTGTCCTTTCCGTGGGAGCCGTGGACCCGCAAGGAAGGCGTCGCTGACGCCGAGCACATCCGCGAGTACCTGACTGCCACCGCGCACAAGTACGGCATCGACCGCCACATCCAGTTCAACAGCCACGTCCGCTCGGCGGACTGGGATTCTGCCACCGACACCTGGACGGTCACCGTCGAACACAACGGCGCGCGCAGGCTGCACCGCAGCCGGTTCCTGTTCTTCGCCAGCGGTTACTACAACTACGACGAGGGCTACACCCCGGATTTCCCCGGCATCGAGCAGTTCGGCGGCACGGTCATACATCCGCAGCACTGGCCGGAAGACCTGGACTACACGGGCAAGAAAATCGTGGTGATCGGCAGCGGCGCCACCGCGGTCACGCTGATCCCGTCGCTGACCGACCGGGCGGAAAAGGTGACGATGCTGCAGCGTTCGCCGACCTACATGATGGCGGCATCCAGGTACAGCAAGTTCGCTGCCGTTGTACGTAAAGTGTTGCCCCGCAAACCTTCCCACGCGCTCATCCGAATGCACGTTGCGTTGACGGAGGCGGTGTTCGTTTTCCTGTCCCGCAAGCTACCGGATGTCGTGAAGTGGTTGGTGCGGCGCAGGGCGATCAACAAGCTGCCCGAGGGCTACGACGTCGACACCCACTTCAAACCCCGGTACAACCCGTGGGACCAACGCATGTGCCTGATCCCCGACGCCGACCTGTACACCGCGATCACCGAGGGACGGGCCGAGGTGGCCACCGACCACATCGACCATTTTGACGCCACCGGTATCGCACTCGAATCCGGCGCGCACCTCGATGCCGACATCATCGTCACCGCCACCGGCCTGCAGTTGCAGGCACTCGGCGGAGCCACGATCAGCCTGGACGGCGTCGAGATCAATCCCTGCGACCGCTTCGTCTACAAGGCGCACATGCTCGAAGACGTGCCCAACCTGTTCTGGTGTGTGGGCTACACGAAGGCATCCTGGACGCTGCGCGCCGACATAACGGCCCGGGCCACGGCAAAACTGCTGGCGCACATGGCCTCTCACGGTTACACGCACGCCTACCCACACCGCGGCAACCAGCCGATGCGCGAAAAGCCGTCATGGGACATTCAGGCCAACTATGTGAAGCGGTCGTTGCACGCGCTGCCCAAGTCGGGAACCAAACGGCCGTGGAACGTGCGGCAGAACTATCTCGCCGACGCCATCGACTACCGATTCGACCGCATCGAGGAGTCGATGGTGTTCGGCCGCGTCCCCGACCGCGCGCCTGTGGCGGGGTAGTCGGCCCGCTACGCGGATTCGTCGACGGAGACTTTCTTCCCGCAGTTGGGACAAAACTTTTCGGCATGATGGTGCTCTGCACCGCAGTTCGCGCAGTAGTGGGGTTCGGATGGCGTCAACTGCTGCGCGGGAACTAGGCGGATGGGTTTGGCCATGCCGGTTTCTTGTTCCTCAGACGCGAGTCGCTGCCGACGGCTTCTGAGCACCGTGAAGGTCATCCAACCAGCGACGGCGAGCACCAGAAGAGCACCACTTATCAAGTACCGCAACATGTTCGAGCTTCGGAATACCGAAACGTCGCCGTACTGCTGGCGCAGGTTGACTGCGCTTGTCTTGAGATCGAGCGCTCCGGGATAGTCGGGCGACATCGCCAACGTCTGGTCGAAATCCTTGATCGCGTCGGTGTAATGGCCGGCGTAATAACGGTCGAGCCCTTTGCGGTAGGTCACGTCGGCGGGTCCGAGCGTCGCCTTGACACCTTTGCCCACCAGCATCGTCGCCAGACCGTCCGCGGGTGCTACGAAGTTGAACGCCTGCGGCTCGCCCACCGGGCCGAAGCTGTTCACGCCAATCACCTTGCCGCCGAGATCGATAGTCGGTCCACCGCTCATGCCTTCGGAGACCGCGGCATCGATCTCATATACCGGGCTGCCGTCGATGGTCGACTTTTTGCTGACCTTGCCGCTCTTGTTCGTCGGGTCCAGCGACGGACCGGTCACCCGGATGGTGCTCAGTGGGAAACCCACGGCAAGAATCGACGTGCCGATGCTGACGTCGGCGTCGGTGGCCAGCTCGGACGACGGCAAGTTGTGCTTTTCCACCTTGAGGAGGGCGACGTCGCCCCTTTTAAGGGGCCGGAAGTCCACGACGTTGGCGGGCAGCTTCGCGGCGACCTTTGTCCCGGTGCCGTACACCAGCGTGAAGCTGATGTCAAGACCCTGGTCGGAGGTGCCTTCGACGCGCGCGTTCTTCTGAAGCCACGCCAGCGCCGCGGCCGAGTCCGAGCCCTCCGGGGAGTCCGGAAACTGAGCCATATAGTCACTGGCAGCGTTCTTGAGTATCAACTCCTTGGCGCTCTCTGGATCGACGCAGTGACCGGCAGTCGCCACCCAACCGTCGGGATTGACGACGAAACCGGTGCAGTCCCAGGTCGCGAGGTAGGGCATACCGATGCCCACGCCGTATTGAGACAGTAACTGGCCAGTGGGCAGCCGGACCCGGCCGTACGTTTGGGCCGCGAGGTACATCACGGCCGGACGTATCCGGGCCGCCGCCGCTGCCTCCGGGTTGGCTTGTGGACGACCCCCGTCGGCAGATGCTGCCGGCGATCCGGCCAACACCGCAAGAGCAGTCGCAGACAGCAACGCAAAGACTCGGTAGCGGCGGGACACGGATCTCGACCGTGGCAGGCCGGCCCGTCCGGGCATGATTCCTCCTCATATCGAACCTGATCTCAACCATCCGGCACGTCCCACGGTGGGAGTAGGGGCCGAAGTCCCATTGCGCAGAGGTCATTGGTTCCCAGGCCGGACACGCGGCATAGGGCCCGCACTGGGTGAACTGCTTCTCAACGTCAGATGTCCGCAATACGCTGATCTCCATGTCGACGGAGAAGCGCGAACCTACAGTCGTTGTCCTCGGTGGCGGTTCCTGGGGCACCACCGTGGCGTCAATCTGTGCACGCCGCGGACCGACGCTGCAGTGGGTGCGCTCCGATGCGACCGCCAAGGACATCAACGATCATCACCGCAACAGCCGCTACCTCGGTAACGACGTCGTCCTGAGCGACACGCTGCGCGCCACCATCGACTTCGCCGAGGCCGCCCACTGCGCCGACGTCGTCGTGATGGGCGTGCCATCACACGGCTTCCGCGGCGTGCTGACCGAGCTGGCCAAGGAACTGCGGCCGTGGGTGCCGGTGGTGTCACTGGTCAAGGGGCTCGAGCAGGGCACCAACATGCGGATGTCGCAGATCGTCGAGGAGGTGCTGCCCGGTCACCCGGCGGGCATCCTGGCCGGGCCCAACATCGCGCGCGAAGTGGCCGAGGGCTACGCGGCCGCGGCGGTGCTGGCGATGCCCGACCAACATCTGGCAACCCGACTGGCGGCGTTGTTCCGCACCCGCCGCTTCCGCGTCTACACCACCGACGACGTCGTCGGCGTCGAGGCCGCGGGCGCCCTCAAGAACGTTTTCGCCATCGCGGTCGGGATGGGTTACTCGCTGGGTATCGGCGAGAACACCCGTGCGCTGGTGATCGCCCGCGCGCTGCGCGAGATGACGAAGCTGGGCGTGGCGCTGGGCGGGGAGAGCGAAACCTTCCCCGGACTGGCCGGCCTGGGCGACCTCATCGTCACCTGTACCAGCCAGCGCAGCCGCAACCGCCACGTCGGTGAGCAGCTCGGTGCGGGCAAGTCGATCGACGAGATCATCGCGTCGATGAATCAGGTCGCCGAAGGCGTCAAAGCCGCGAGCGTGATCATGGAATTCGCCAACGAGTTTGGGCTGAACATGCCAATCGCACGCGAAGTGGACGCGGTGATCAACTACGGCTCGAACGTTGAGGAAGCCTATCGGGGCCTGATTGCCGAGGTCCCGGGGCACGAGGTATACGGCTCAGGCTTCTGACCCGGCGCGCGGAGCGCATTGAGTTCTTTGCGTTCCGTATGCACCCGGCTCGTCAGCTTGACCCGTGCTGCCCCGCCCCAATACCGTCGAACGCAGCAGCCAGGCGTGCCGGGCGCGAATAGTCGCGCCGTAATCACCTGTGCGCCAACTAGTTACGTCTACGTAACGTCCCCCGCTAGGGCCCAACGAGGGAGCTAACCATGCAGCGCCTAGAAATATTCGAACGACTGGGTGCGATTCTGCGATATCACCGTCGCCGCAGGTGTCCTGCAAGTCGCGTTGGGGCTCAGCCGAGTTGCTCGAGCCGCGCTTGCGATCTCGCCCGTCGTCGTGCACGCGATGCTGGCCGGCATTGGAATCACGATCGCCCTGCAACAGACCCACGTATTACTGGGCGGCAAATCTAAAAGCACGGCCTGGCACAACGTCATTGAGCTTCCGGCGCAAGTCATCGGAGCCCACCGGCACGGGGTCATCCTGGGCGTACTCGTGATCGTCATCCTGATCGCCTGGCGGCGGGTTCCGGCCAAGGTCCGCCGTATTCCCGGCCCGTTGGTTGCCATTGTTGGCGTCACCGTAATCTCCGTGGTTTTCCCGTTCGATGTACGACGGATCGACCTCGAGGGTTCGGCACTAGACGCACTGGAACTTCCCGATATCCCGCACGGCGACTGGGGCGCGATCGTAGTCGCCGTAGTAACCATCACGCTCATAACCAGTGTCCAGAGCCTGTTGACCGCGGTGTCGATCGACCGGATGCACAACGGGCCACGAACCGACTTCAACCGCGAGCTGATCGGACAAGGCGCAGCCAACATCGTGTCCGGTGCGGTCAGTGGCCTTGCCATCGCCGACGTAATCGTCCGTAGCGCAGCCAATGTCAGCGCGGGAGCCAGAACCCGCGCCTCGACAATCATGCACGGCTTCTGGATCCTGCTGTTCACCATTCCGTTCGCCGAGTTGGTCGAACAGATCCCCACCGCCGCGCTTGCCGGCCTACTCATTGTGATCGGCATCGAGCTGCTGAAGCCAGCCCATATCGAAACCGCGCTACGCAACCGCGATTTCGCTGTCTACGCAGTGACGACTTTCAGCGTCGTCTTCCTCAATCTGATGCACGGCGTGATGATTGGACTCGCGCTGGCCGTCGCGCTGACCGGATGGCGGGTGATCCGGGCCAGCGTTGAGGCCGAGCCCGTGGGTGAGGACTGGCGCGTCACGGTCGAGGGAGCATGCACCTTCCTCGCACTGCCTCGGCTGACACGCGTGCTGGCGTCGATCCCTGCCGGCAGGAATGTGGAGGTCACCATTTCGGTGAACTACCTCGATCATGCTGCACATCAAGCGATTACCGACTGGCGGAGACAGCACCAAGCCACAGGTGGCACCGTTCGGATCCAGGGTGTGGTCGAGACCGGTCAACTCGCACGCCGCACCGTGAGCGACCTATTCGAAACCGAACGGCCCGAAGCCGCCTAGATTAAGCAGCCCGCGACGCAAGAATTTCGCAAGAATTACGCGAGGATCCGGCAAGCGTTCTGCGGCATCCTCGATAGCGAACCGGTCTTGCGTGGGGTGGCCGGGGGCGGCGTCTTGGCTGACCTGCCCCCGGCCAATGCCGGGGAAGACAACGACTCCCGCAGAAAAGAAGTTATCGATGCGGATCACAGCGATAGCGATGGCCGGCCTGGTGGCCGGCACGCTGGTGACAGCCAGTCCCGCGCAGGCCGACGTGGCGGCGCAACCCGCACTCACCCATTTCTACCCGCAGCAACCCGCCTTCAGCCTGAGCCCCCAATCCGACGCGGAAGAGGTGCGGCGGGAAATCGTCGACCTGGACGCAGCCTGGGGCAGCCTGACCCCGGCGGAACGAAATCAGCGACTAGCACAGATCCAGCAGCAGCTCACCAACTTGGATTTTGAGACCCGCAATATGCCTCAAGATCAAAAGGCGGGGGTGGACCTGATTCTGCTGCCGTCGCTCGTCAACCTCGGCAGCCTGCTCGGGAAGGCTCAGGGCCCTAATCAGCCGTGTTACTTCCCGGCCTGCCTGCCCGGGCTGTAGCAGGGGTCTTACCCCCGCGCCATGGCCTCCAGCCGGCGAATGCGGTCCTCAATCGGCGGGTGCGTCGAGAACATCGAACCGATCCGCTCACCCGCACGGAACGGGTTGGCGATCATCAGGTGCGCCTGGCTGGCCAGCTGCGGCTCCGGCGGCAGCGGGGCCGCCTGCACGCCGCCCGAAATCTTGCGCAGCGCCGACGCCAGCGCGAGCGGGTCGCCGGTCAGCATCGCGCCCGATTCGTCCGCCTGGTACTCGCGCGACCGCGAGACCGCCAGCCGCACCACCGTGGCAGCGATGGGACCCAACAACGAAACCAGCAGCAGCGCAAAGGGATTCTCGCCGTCTCGTTCACCGCCGAACATTCCCATCCACATCGCCATGTTGGCCAGCGCGGTGATCACCCCGGCCAGCGCGCCGGCGACACAGGAGATCAGGATGTCGCGGTTGTAGACGTGTGACAGCTCGTGTCCCAGCACGGCGCGCAGCTCGCGCTCGTTGAGGATGTCCAGGATGCCGGTGGTGCAACAGACGGCGGCATTGCGCGGGTTGCGGCCGGTGGCGAACGCGTTCGGCGCGTTGGTGTCACTGATGTACAGCCGCGGCATCGGCTGGTGCGCGGCAGTGGCCAGCTCGCGCACGATCCGGTACATCACCGGCGCCTGCACCTCGGAGACCGGCTGCGCGTGCATCGCCCGCAGCGCCAGCTTGTCGCTGTTGAAGTACGTGTAGACGTTGATCCCGACAGCGAAAAGCGCCGCGAAAAACAGCGCCGTCCTGCCGAACATCGCACCGACGGCCACGATCATGGTGGACATACCGACCAACAAGACGAACGTCTTCAGGCTGTTGGCATGCGGATGCCAGGTCATCAGTGTCCTCCTACGAACACACGGGTAAAGCTGACTACAAATCATTGAACGCTCGGGATGACCACCTGGGTTCCAGGACGCGCGGTGAGCCGCTAGCCCTGATGGTGGCGACCCGCTTCACCCGGCTCCGCCACGCTCGCGATCGCCACTAGCCCTGCCGGTGGCGACCCGCTTCACCCGGCTCCGCCGCGCTCGCGATCGCCACTAGCCCTGCCGGCTGATGGTGTAGTCGACCAGGGCAGCAAGTGCGCGGCGGCCGGGGATGTCGGGCAGCAGGTCCAGCTCGTGACGCGCCTCGGCCGCGTACTGGCCCAGGACGTCCTTGGCCTTCGCCATTCCCGGCGACGCGCGCAACAGCGTCAGCGCCTCGATGACCTCTGCGTCGTCCGTTATCGGTCCGGCCAGCAGCTCGCGCAGCCGGGCACCTTCGGGCCCGGTCTCGGCCAGCGCGTAGAGCATCGGCAGGGTGTGCACGCCTTCGCGCAGATCGGTGCCGGGTACCTTGCCCGACTCTTCGGACTCGCTGTCGATGTCGATGATGTCGTCGGAGATCTGAAACGCGGTTCCGACGAGGCCGCCCAGCCGATCCAGCCGCTCGACCTGCTCGTCGTCGGCGCCGGAGAACATCGCGCCGAACCGGCCGGCCGCACCGATGAGGCAGCCCGTCTTCTCGTGCACCACCTTCAGGTAGTGCTCGACCGAATCCACCCCCTCGGCGGCGCCGCGGGTCTCGCGCATCTGCCCGGTCACCAGCTGAGCGAACGTCTCGGCGATCAGGCGCACCGCCTCCGGTCCCAGCCGCGATACCAATCGCGACGCCGTCGCAAACAGATAGTCACCGGCCAGGATGGCGACATTGTTGCCCCAACGCGCGTTGGCGCTGGGCGCGCCGCGGCGCACGGCCGCCTCGTCCATCACGTCGTCGTGGTACAGCGTCGCCAGGTGCACCATTTCGATGACCGCGGCTGCCGTCGTCACCTCCCAGGCGTCCGGCCGAGGCCCGATCTGGGCGGCTAACACCGTGAACAGCGGCCGGAATCGTTTACCGCCGGCCAAAAACAGGTGCAGCAGCGAATCGGTCATCACCTCGTCGGCACCGCGCAGCTCGGTGTCCATCAGCTGCTCGACCCGCGCAACCCCGTCTCGCACGGTCGCGGCGAACTCGGCGTTGCCGAAGTCGACGCCCGTCACCACCGTCGCCGGAGTACCCATTCGACCAACATACTGGTGGGCGTGCGAACCAAAGCCTCCAGCGCCGACCTGGTCGTCGTGGGCGCTGGACCCGCGGGATCGGCCGCGGCCGCCTGGGCGGCCCGCGCCGGCAGCGACGTACTCGTCATCGACTCGGCCAGCTTCCCCCGGGACAAGGCCTGCGGTGACGGGTTGACGCCGCGCGCGGTCGCCGAGCTGGAACGGATGGGGCTGGGCGACTGGCTGGATACCCGCATCCGGCACCGGGGCTTGCGGATGAGCGGTTTCGGCGGCGAGGTGGAAGTGGACTGGCCCGGCCCGTCGTTCCCGTCGACCGGCAGCGCGGTGGCCCGCCTGGAGTTGGACGACCGGATTCGCAAAGTCGCCGAGGAGTCCGGGGCGCGCATGCTGCTCGGCACCAAAGCCGTTGCCGTTCACCATGACTCATCGCGACGGGTGGTATCGCTGACGCTGGCCGACGGCGCCGAGGTGGGCTGCCGCGAGCTGATCGTCGCCGACGGGGCCCGGTCCTCGCTGGGGCGCAAGCTGGGCCGGCGATGGCATCAGGAGACGGCGTATGGCGTTGCCGCCCGTGGGTATCTCAGCACCGACCGCAGCGACGACCCCTGGCTGACGTCGCATCTGGAACTGCGCTCCCCCGACGGCGCCGTGCTGCCCGGCTACGGCTGGATTTTCCCGCTGGGCAACGGCGAGGTGAACATCGGCGTCGGCGCGTTGTCGACGTCAAAGCGGCCGGCGGATCTGGCGCTGCGGCCGCTGATTTCGTATTACACCGACCTGCGCCGCGACGAGTGGGGCTTTACCGGCCAGCCGCGCGCGGTGTCGTCGGCGCTGCTGCCGATGGGCGGCGCGGTTTCCGGGGTGGCCGGGCCGAACTGGATGCTGATCGGCGACGCCGCGGCATGCGTCAACCCGCTTAACGGCGAAGGCATCGACTACGGGCTGGAGACTGGCCGGCTGGCCGCTGAAATGCTGGGGCTGCTGGGCGCGCGCGACCTGTCGCGGGCGTGGCCGTCGGTGCTGCAGCAGCACTACGGCCGCGGGTTTTCGGTCGCGCGCCGACTCGCGCTGTTGCTGACCTTCCAGCGGTTCCTGCCCACGACCGGACCGATCGCGATGCGCTCCAGCGCGCTGATGACGATTGCCGTGCGGGTGATGGCCAACCTGGTCACCGACGACGACGCCGATTGGGTGGCGCGGCTGTGGCGGGGAGGTGGCCGGGTGTCGCGGCTGCTCGATCGCCGACCGCCGTTCAGCTGAGGACGCCGAGCAGACGTAAAAGTCGCCGAAAAGCATGGTTTCGCAGACTTTTGCGTCTGCTCGCCAATATCAAGGTCATTGACATATATCAGCCAGATTGATATATCTGGTGGCATGACTGAGACAGATTTCCAATTTGAATCGGCGTATCGCGGCGAATCCGAGCAGTTTGGTGAGGGCGTCCGCCCGCCGTGGAGCATCGGCAAACCACAGCCTGAGCTGGCCGCCCTGATCGAGCAGGGCAAGTTTCACGGCGACGTGCTGGACGTTGGCTGCGGGGAAGCAGCCATCTCGCTGCACCTGGCCGAGCGGGGCTACACCACCGTCGGACTGGACCTGTCACCGACCGCCATCGACCTGGCCCGGCGCGAGGCCGAGAAGCGGGGCCTGACCAACGTCAGCTTCGCGGTGGCCGACATCAGCGATTTCACCGGCTTCCCGCCGGGATCAGCCGGCCGGTTCGGGACCATTGTCGACAGCACGTTGTTCCATTCCATCCCGGTCGAGGCCCGCGAGGGCTACCAGCAATCGATCGTCCGGGCCGCGGCCCCGGGTGCGTCCTACTTTGCCCTCGTCTTCGACAGGGCAGCGGTGTCCGGAGGACCGATCAACGCCGTCACCGAGGATGAGCTCCGTGACGTGGTGTCCAAGTACTGGGTCGTCGACGAGATCAAGCCAGCCCGGCTGCACGCCAAGGCGCCGAAGGACTTCTTCGGGAGCATGGAGGTCCGCGAGGAGCCCAATGGCTTCGTATCGGTTGGCGGCTGGCTACTGTCGGCGAACCTGGGCTCCTAGAACAGTCAGGTGTATAGTCCGCCTAATGAAGGGGACGAGCCTCGCTGCCGGGGTTGCCATGGCAGCCGCCGCTATCGCACTGGCCGCACCGGCACAGGCCGACGATTGGGACTACCCGTTCAACGCTCAGCTCCACGCCTACGGCATTTACGGCCCGCAGGACTACAATGCCTGGCTGGCCAAGATCAGCTGCGAGCGGATCGGCAGGGGTGTGGACGGCGACGCGTACAAGTCGGCGACTTTCATCCAGCACAACCTGCCGCGAGGCACCACGCAAGGCCAGGCGTTCCAGTTCCTGGGCGCCGCGATCGACCAGTACTGCCCTGACCAGGTCGGCTTCCTGCAGCGGGCCGGCACTCACTAAGCCGGCTTGTATCCGGCGTGCAACGCCACGATGCCGCCGGTCAGGTTGCGCCACCGCACAGCTGACCACCCGGCCCGGGAAATCTGGTGCGCCAGCGTCGCCTGGTCGGGCCAGGCTCTGATCGACTCGGCGAGGTAGACGTAGGCATCGGGGTTGCTGGACACCGCTCGCGCGACCTTCGGTAATGCCCGCATCAGATACTCCTTGTAAGCGGTGGCAAACAGCGCGTTGGTGGGTGTGGAGAATTCGCACACCAGTAGCCGACCGCCGGGCCGGGTGACGCGGGCCATCTCGCGCAGCCCCGCCTGCGGGTCGGCGACGTTGCGCAACCCGAAACTTATCGTGACCGCATCGAATACGCCGTCGCCAAACGGCAGCCGGGTGGCGTCACCGGCAACCTTGGGCACCTTGCGCGCTTCGCCGGCCGCGAGCATCCCGACCGAAAAATCGGCCGCCACACACCACGCCCCGGACTTGGCCAGCTCCACTGTGGACACCGCGGTACCCGCGGCCAGGTCCAGCGCCTTGTCACCCGGCCCGATCCGCAGGGCCGAGCGGGTGGCGCGCCGCCAGTGCCGATCCTGGCCTAGCGACAGCACGGTGTTGGTCAGGTCATAGCGGCGGGCTACGCCGTCGAACATCGACGCGACGTCCCGGGGGTCCTTATCCAGGGCGGCGCGACTCATGGCGTCGACGCTACCTTCCGCCCGGCGACGATGCGGCCCTCGGATCGGGGTGAGAGCGGGGTGAAGAGGAGCCGGGCAATCGGACCGGGGAATGGTGTGTCGGCGAATGCGTTACAGAACTGCGTGAGCGAAAAAGTTTGGTTTATCACCGGTACCTCGCGCGGATTCGGGCGCGAATGGGCGATCGCCGCGTTGCAGCGCGGCGACAAGGTCGCAGCGACGGCACGCAACACCGCAGCGCTGGACGATCTGGTGGAACGGTACGGCGACGCGCTGATGCCGATTCGCCTGGACGTCACCGATCGAGACGCCGACTTCGCGGCGGTCAAGCAGGCACACAACCATTTCGGTCGGCTGGACATCGTGGTGAACAACGCCGGCTACGGCCAATTCGGGTTCGTCGAGGAACTCTCCGAACAAGAGGCACGCGACCAGATCGAGACCAACGTGTTCGGGGCGCTGTGGATCACCCAGGCCGCGTTGCCCTGCCTGCGTGAGCAGCGCAGCGGGCACATCATCCAGGTGTCCTCGATCGGCGGCATCACCGCGTTTCCTAGCGTCGGCATCTACCACGCCTCGAAGTGGGCGCTGGAGGGTTTCTCCCAGTCGCTGGCCCAGGAGGTCGCACCGTTCGGCGTGCATGTCACGTTGATCGAACCCGTTGGTTACTCCACCGACTGGGGCGGCTCGTCGGCAAAACACGCCGAGCGCCTGCCCGGCTATGACGAGGTGCATGCGGCGACCGAAGCCGAACGCAGTCGGCGGTGGTCTCAACCGGGCAACCCCAACGCGTCGGCGGCCGCGCTGCTGAAGGTGGTCGACGCCGAGGAGCCGCCGCTGCGGGCATTCTTCGGCGCTTCGGCGCTGGCTATCGCGAAGGCCGACTACGAAAACCGGCTACGCACGTGGGAAAAGTGGCAGCCGGTCGCGGAGCTCGCACAGGGCTAGTCACTCCCCCTGCGCGTATCGCCTAAGCGACGTACGCGACATGCGCGCTCGCGCGTGGGGCGACTGCACCGCCTCGTAATGGCCAAGCAGCTCGTCACAAATGACCGGCCAGCTGCGGCCCAGCACGCTGCGCCGGGCGGCTTGCGAATAGCGGTGGCGTTCTTCCAGAAGGGCGGCGACGGCCTCGGGCAGCCGCGCCTCGAACTCGTTGACTCCCAACAGCAGTCCGGTGCGGAAGGGGGCTACCAGGTCGCGTGGCCCGCCGGCGTCGGGGGCGATCACCGGCAACCCCGACGCCAGTGCTTCCTGCACGACTTGGCAAAACGTCTCGTGCTCACCCGTATGCACGAAAACGTCCATGCTCGCATACGCCGCGGCGAGCTCGTCGCCGTACAGCGCACCGGTGAAAACCGCTGTGGGCATTGCTGATTGCAGCTTCTGTCGATCGACGCCGTCGCCCACGATGACGAGCTGCACCGCGTCGTTGGCGGCCAACGCCCGTAGCCGCTCGGCATGCTTCTCCGGCGCCAGCCGCCCGACAAATCCGACGATCGGTTTGTGATCCGGTGACCATCGCCGCCGGAGCTCCTCGTCACGAGCCGACGGGGCGAACCGTAGTATGTCGACACCCCGTGCCCACTGATGTACCCGTGGAAATCGATGGGCAGCAAGGGATTCCATCGTCGCGCTGGACGGCGCTAGGGTGCGGTCGGCAAGGCCGTGCAGGTGGCGGAACCATGCCCACGCGGCACGCGTCGTAATCCCGATGCCGTAGCTGGCCGCGAAACCGGGGACGTCGGTTTGGTATACCGCTACCGTCGGCACGCCCAGACGGCGAGCCGCCCGCACGCCGCCGTAGCCCAGCAGCGCCGGCGATGCGAGATGGATCACGTGGGGCTCGAATCCGCGTAGCGCGCGCACCATTCCGGGCACGGGCACGCCCAGCGGCAAGGTGGTCACCTTCGGAAACATTCGAGACGGCACCCGATGGATTCGGATGCCGTCGTGAATTCGTTCCGCCCGGAGTTCGCCCGGCGGGTTATCGGGTGCGACAACTAGGGCTTCGTGGCCTGTTCGGCGCAGATGCTCGAGTATCCGAAGAACTGAGTTGCTGACACCATTGACTTGGGGGAGGAAGGACTCGGCGACGATCGCAACGCGCACGCCACCAATAGTGGCAGCACCGGCTGTCGATAAGGTTTCCTGACGGCATACGGGGCGCGAAATTTGCTGGTCAAAGCGTCAGGACGGCGCTTCGCGGCGATCCAGCCGTTTGTCCAGCAACGCCAAACCCACCAGCATGATCGTTGCGGCCAGCCAGCACACCACTGCGATGGACCCCGCCGGGATGATCGCCAGCCCGGCGTTGCGGTGCTGCACGCGGACCAGGTTCGCGTCTTTCTTGTTGTATTCCACGTAAATCCGCATGCCGGTAGCCAATTCGGACGGGTACAGCACACCGAGTTCGGGCCGGTAGGTGACGCGCTCGGGTGTGACGAACTCGATCGTGGAGCGCCGCGGCCCCGCGCTGAGCACCTCGGCTTGCGCGACGCCCATGTTGCGTTGGATTGCCAGGTCGTCGCGCCAGGCCCCGGCCACCAGCAGCAGCGACTGCAGCGTGACCAGACCGGTCACGATCAGAATGGCGATCCGGACCCAGCGTAGGGCAATCCGTGCCCGGGTTTTCGGTGGTTCATCGCTGCGTCCGTGAATAAGTAAGTGGAGCAACGATTTTGGCGATATCGCCATTATTCAAACCTCATAGCGCGGCCTTGATGGCGGCGTGTAGCTGCCGCAGCGTGGAGCGGTCGGCCTTGACTTCCAGTACCCGCATACCTACACCGGGTTCAGCGAGGGCCGCTTGCAGCTCGTCGACTTCGATTTGCCGACTCTCCACGTGATAGGCGCGACACAGCGCGCCTACGTCGACGTCGTGGGGGGTGCCGAAGATTCGCGCCGACACATCGGAGAATCTCGGGTCGCCCTGCTCGAGCAGTTCGAAAATGCCGCCGCCGTTGTCATTGGACACCACGATCGTCAGCCGTTGCGGTGTCCGTTCGGTGGGCCCGATCAGCAGCCCGGAGCTGTCGTGGACGAACGTCAGGTCACCGATCAGCGCGATGGTGCGTCCCTCATAGGCCAATGCGGCACCGATCGCGGTGGACACGGTGCCGTCGATGCCGGCCACGCCGCGGTTGGACCGCACCCGGATGCCGTCGGTGTTGAGGCCGACCAGCGCCGCATCGCGGACCGGGTTGGACGCGCCCAGCACCAGTTGATCACCCGGCCGCAGCGCGTCCACTACGGCGGCGGCGACGTGCAGGCCGGTCGTCAGCGGGTGCGCCGCCAACTGGCTGCGGACCGCCGCGTAGGCGTGCCGGTTCGCCTCCGCACAGCGCCGCAGCCAGGCCGGGTCCGGTGTCCCGGTGGTGACCGCCCGCGTGCCGGTGGCCTGCGAGTTTCCCGAGACATCCGGCCAGCGCGGCCCGGTGGTCAGCGCGTAGACGGGCACTTGCGGATCGGCCAGCAGCGCCGACACCGGGCGGTGCAGAGTGGGGCGGCCGAGCATGATCACCTGCTTGGGGCGCAGTAGCGGCAGTGCCAGCGGGTGCAAGGGGTTGGCCCCCGATGGCGGAGAGGGCGCCGTCGGCTCCGCGACGGTCGGCAATCCCGCCAAGTTGGGGTGCACGCCCGCGCCGTGCCCGGCGATCACGACGGTGTCGGGCGTCAGATCGATGGCCAGCGGCTGGTCGAAAGTTACCGGCGGCGTGTAGGTCCACGGCTTACCGTCGGGCCGGCCCTGCGGAGTCACCGCGCCGTGCGGCTCTGGGTCCGGCACCAGCGGCTCGCGCAGCGGGATGTCGAACTGCACCGGTCCGGCGTTGGCGGAGCGAGAACCGTTGGCGGCCACCACTACTCGGCAGGTCGCCGATCGCCAGGTGGCGTTCATCGAATCCAGCCGCTCGGGTGCGTCCTCGGCCAGGCCCAGGCTGATGGCGGCGCGAACCTGGGTGCCGAAGTAGCCCAGTTGCTCCATGGTCTGATTGGCCCCGGTGCCGAGCAACTCGTAGGGCCGGTTGGCCGAGAGCACGATCAGCGGCACCCGGGCGTAGTTGGCCTCGACCACCGCCGGTCCGAGGTTGGCCACGGCGCTGCCCGACGTCATCGCGACACACACCGGCGCGTCGGCGGAGATCGCCAGCCCGATGGCCAGATAGCCGGCGGTGCGCTCGTCGATGCGGACGTGCAACCGGATCCGGCCGCCACGGTCGGCTTCCTGCAGCGCGAACGCCAGCGGCGCGTTCCGCGACCCGGGGCACAGCACCACGTCGCGGACGCCGCCGCGGATCAGCTCGTCAACGACGACGCGGGCCTGTGTCGTCGAGGGGTTCACTCCTACAGGGTGTCACAGCCGGGTGATCCGGAATGTCTGAGCGGGCGCCCCAGGCGTCTTGTCCATCCGTCACACTGGTCTCTGGCGGGTGGGCATGTGCTTAATGTCCACCTACGAGCGACTCCGCGGCGGTCGGCTGTCGCTCGGAGGCGGACAATTTGCGTACCTGCCGACGCGGAGACTCGTGTGGCAGCTCTGACCAGCGCGATATCAGGCCTTGACGCTGGCGAAGAATTGCAGCACCGCGGCGTTGACGGCCTCCGGGCGTTCGAAGAAACCGAGATGACCGGCATCGGGTATTTGCAGGTAGCGACCCTTGGGCAGCGCGTCGGCGACTTCCCGTCCCAGGTGCGGCGGGGTCACCACGTCATCGGAGAAACCAATCACCAGTACCGGTGTGGCGATATTGCGGTAGGCGGGCAACCGGTTGGTCTGCGGGGCGGCGTCTAACTGGCAGCGCAGTCCCGGGGTGGACTTGATCGGCCACATGTTGAACATCGCGACCCAGTCGGCTATGGCCGCGTCGTCATTCAACGTCTTCCGCGAAAAGCTTTCCAGCAAACGCGATTTCGTTTCGTAGGCGGGCGGCAGCTGGATGCCCGCGGCATAGAGTTGCGCCTCGGCGTCATGAAAGGACTGGCGGGTGCGGTCCAGACGGCCGCGGGTGGCCATCAGCACCGCGGCGGTGACTAGCTCGGGCCGCGCCACCATGAGCTCCTGGGCGATGTACGAGCCCATCGACACCCCGACGATGCGCGCCGGGGCGGCGTCGAGAGATTCGATCAGCGCGGCGGTGTCGCCGACCATGGTTTGCGTCGTGAACCCCTCGGCGTTTTCGGTGGCCCCTATCCCGCGGTTGTCGAAGGTGATGCAGCGATATCCGGCCGCCAGGAACGCCGGGACCTGATGGGGTAGCCAGGTGCGTCCCGCGCCGCCGCGACCGGCGATGAAGACGACGGGCTCACCGGTCCCGCGGTCGTCGTAAGCCAGGTTGGTCACCCGCACGACGGTACAAGCAGCGGATAGCAATCCTTGACCCGGTCGATCCACCATTGCCGACGCTGGGGAGAGGCAGCGAGCGCCTGCAGCCGCGCCGGGTCGGGTGTCACCGGACCGACCGTTAGGTTGCCGTCCACCGGCGCAGCGGTCTGAGCGACATCTTCGACGAACAACCCGCCGGTGCCCAGCCCACAGGCGTGACCGAGTCGCGGCAGCGCCGCCGCGGCGGTCAATCCCTGGCTGATGCCGACGGCTGAATCGAGTGCGCTGGACACCACGACCGGGATGTCGATCTGCGCGGCGATGGCAAGCAGGGCCGAAACCCCGCCCAGCGGAGCAACTTTCAGCACCGCAATATCGGCGGCGTGCGCGCGGACGACGGCCAGCGGGTCGTCGGCCTTGCGGATGCTTTCGTCGGCGGCGATCGGGACCTCGATCCGCCGGCGCAGCTCGGCAAGTTCGTCAACGGTGGCGCAGGGTTGTTCGAGGTACTCCAGCGGGCCGTCGGCGGTCAGGGCGGCGGCGGCCTCGGCGGCTTCGTCGACGCTCCACCCGCCGTTGGCGTCCACCCGCACCGTCGGGACCAGTTCGCGGACCGCGTTGACGCGGTCGACGTCGTCAGCCAGCGCCTGACCGGGCTCGGCCACCTTCACCTTGGCGGTGCGGGCACCCGGGAACCGGGCCAGCACCTCTGCCACCTGGGCGGCCGCGACGGCCGGCACGGTGGCGTTGATCGGGATGCGGTCGCGCAGCAGCGGTGGCGGGCGACGGTAGGCGGCCTCGATTGCCGACGCCAGCCAGTGCGCGGCCTCAGGCGGTCGGTATTCGACGAATGCCCCGAACTCCCCCCAGCCTGCCGGGCCCTCGATCAGCGCGACCTCACGGGTGGTGATGCCGCGGAAACGCACACGCATCGGCAGCGCCACCACATGCAGGCGGTCGAGCAGGTCGTCCAGGGTGGGTGTCACTGGCGGTAAACCTGGCGGCCCGCCAGATACGTCGCGCGCACGTCGAGGTCGGCGATCTGCTCGGGCGGCACCTTGCGCGGGTCCGCGGACAGCACCACCATGTCCGCGTACTTGCCGACCTGCAGCGAGCCGACCACGTCGTCGGCGAACAACTGCCAGGCGGCGTCGATGGTCTGCGCGCGGATCGCCTGCTCGACCGTCAACCGCTCCTCGGGAGCCAGCACCCGCCCGCTCGGGGCTTTGCGCGTCGCGGCCACGCTGATGTTGCGCAGCGGCTCCTCGGGCGTCACCGGCGGATCGTTGTGCAGCGAGATGCGCATGCCGGTGGCGACCGCGGAACCCGCTGGCATCCAACGGGATCCGCGCTCGGGCCCGAACAGGCCGTCGACGATGACGTCACCCCAGTAGTGGATCTGGTCGACGAAGATGCTGCACGTGACGCCGAGGTCGGCGGCGCGCTGGAGTTGCTCGTCGCGGATGGCGCCGACGTGCTCGAGCCGCAGCCGGTGGTCGTCGCGCGGATTGCGTTGCAGCGCCTCCTCATACACGTCGAGGATGGTGTCGACGCCGGCGTCGCCCTGCACGTGACAGGCCATCTGCCAGCCCAATGGGTAGTAGGCGCCGACGATTTCTCTCAGCTGTTCGGCGGTGTAGTTGGCGCATCCGCAGGATCCGGGCGTCACTCCGATGGTGCGGGTCGCGGCGGTGTCCAGATAGGGGAAGGACAGCGCGATGTTGCCGACCCATGGTGAGCCGTCGACCCAGATCTTGATGCCGACCTGGCGCAGCATGTCGTCGCCCTGGCCGGGGGTGGCGGTGGTGGACATCTGCGGATTGGACACCTCGTAGGTCCGCAGCCGCACCGTGAGCTGCCCGCGCAACTGCTCGACCAGCGGCCGAAAGTTCGGGTCGAAAGCCATCTCCGAACAGGTGGTCAGCCCGGCTCGGTTAAGCCGGGCGCACTCGGCGAGCAGCATCGCGGGGTAATCGCTGGGCTCGATGGCACCGCCGATCAGCGGAAACACCGCGCCGATTTCCTCAGCGCTGCCGTCGAGTTCGCCGTCGGCGTCGCGGCCATATTTGGCGCCCTTCGGATCGGGGGTGTCGCGGGTCAGGCCGTTGAGGCGCGCGGCGCGTGAGTTGAAATACGCCTTGTGCCCGGAGTTGTGGATGATCACCAGCGGCCCGTCCGGTGCGATGTCGTCGAGCCAGCTCAGCGTCGGGTCCGGAAGTCCGGCCTGCAGCAGGGCGTCCCAGCCGTTGAGGTAAGCGCCGTCGGTTCCCCGCTGCGCGACCTCGCGGCGGACGGCGGCGACGACGTCGTCGGCGTCGGGCAGCGTCACCGGCCGGATGTCGACGATCCGGTCGGAGAGCGCGACCGCCTCCATCAGCGGATGGCCGTGTGCCTCAATGAATCCCGGCATGACGCAGCCGTCGCCGATATCGATGGTCTGGGTGCCGGCGCCAATGAGCCCCGCCACGTCGGACCGGTTGCCGACGGCGACGATTCGGCCATCGGCGACGGCGAGCGCCTCGGCGGTGGGCCGCTCCAGGTCGACGGTCAATACGGTTCCGGTGATAACGAGGTCTGCATCGGCCATGTAGAGGAATGCTAGTGACCGAGGGCGCGGCAGGGCCGAATTGCAAGCCGAATTGCAACACGTTCTAGTCTTGCCACATGAGTGACGAGACGCTGCGCCTCCCGACCCACAACGGCCACCTGCTGGTGGGCGCGCTCAAGCGGCACAAGAACAAGCCGGTGCTGTTCCTCGGTGACACCACGCTGACCGGTGGTCAGCTGGCCGAGCGGATCAGCCAGTACATCCAGGCGTTTGAGGCGCTGGGCGCGGGCACCGGGGTCACGGTGGGTCTGCTCTCGCTGAACCGTCCCGAGGTGCTGATGATCCTGGGCGCCGGGCAGACCCAGGGTTACCGGCGCACCGCCCTGCATCCGCTGGGGTCGCTGGACGACCACGCCTACGTGCTCTCCGACGCCGGTGCCAGCTCGCTGATCATCGATCCCAACCCGATGTTCGTCGAGCGGGCGTTGGGGTTGCTGGAGAAGGTGGACTCGCTCAAGCAGATCCTCACGATTGGGCCGGTGCCTGATGGCCTGAAAGGCCTAAAAGACCGAGCGGTGGACCTATCGGCGGAGGCGGCCAAGTACTCCCCGAAGCCGCTCGTCGTCGCGGATCTGCCGCCGGACCACATCGGCGGCCTGACCTACACCGGCGGCACCACCGGAAAGCCCAAGGGGGTGATTGGCACCACCGGAAACATCGCCGCCATGACACAGATCCAGCTATCCGAGTGGGAATGGCCGGAGAACCCGCGGTTCCTGATGATCACACCGCTTTCGCATGCCGGCGCAGCGTATTTCACGCCGACGCTGATCAAGGGCGGCGAAATGTACGTGCTGCCCAAGTTCGACCCTGCCGAGGTTCTGAAAACCATTGAGGAAAAGCAAATTACGGCCACGTTCGTGGTGCCGTCGATCCTGTACGCGTTGATGGACCACCCGGACTCGCACACCCGGGACCTGTCGTCGCTGGAGACCGTCTATTACGGCGCTTCCGCGATCAACCCGGTTCGGCTGGCCGAGGCCATCCGGCGGTTCGGACCGATCTTCGCCCAGTGTTACGGACAGTCCGAGGCACCGATGGCGATCACCTATCTGGCCAAGGGCGACCACGACGAGAAGCGGCTCACATCCTGCGGGCGCCCAACGCTGTTCGCGCGGGTAGCGCTGCTTGGCGAAGACGGCAAGCCGGTACCGCTTGGCGAGCCGGGCGAAATCTGTGTCAGCGGACCGCTTTTGGCCGGGGGCTACTGGAACCTGCCGGAGGCCACTGCTGACACCTTCAAAGACGGATGGCTGCACACCGGCGACATGGCCCGCGAGGACGAGGACGGCTTCTACTTCATCGTCGACCGGGTCAAGGACATGATCGTCACCGGCGGCTTCAACGTGTTCCCGCGCGAGGTCGAGGACGTCATCGCCGAGCATCCGGCCGTCGCGCAGGTGTGCGTGGTCGGGGCGCCCGACGAGAAGTGGGGCGAGGCCGTCACGGCGGTGGTGGTGCTGCGCGCCGACGCGGCCCGCGACGAGGCCGCGATCGAGACGATGACCGCCGAGATCCAGGCCGCGGTCAAGGACCGCAAGGGCTCGGTCCAGTCGCCCAAGCGGGTGGTGGTGGTCGACGCGCTGCCGCTGACCGGACTGGGCAAGCCGGACAAGAAGGCCGTGCGGGCACAGTTCTGGGAGGGCGCCGGCCGCGCCGTCGGCTAATTTATCTCCGCGAACGTGACGCTGCAGTCACGTTCGCGGCCCAGCGTGACTGTGGTGTCACGCTCGGCCGGGTTCGGCCACGCCGGCAGCCAATAGGTCGAGCATGCGGGCCGTCTGGTCGGGCGAACCGCTGGCCAAGAAGATGCCGATCAGGCTGGACACTACGTCGTCGGCTTGCACGTCGGAGCGCAGGGTCCCGTCATCGGCGCCGGCTCGCAGCAGCGCGTCCACCGCGCCGACGATGCTGTCGCGAGTCTGGCTGGGCTCCATGGCGCCGGAGTCGAAGATCGCGTGTAACGACTCGGCCATTCCGCGCTTGGCGGCCACGAAGCTTGCATAGCGGTCCATCCAGCGCCGCAGGGCGGTCTGGGGCGAATGCCGCTTGAGCAGCTGCTCGGCGGCCGCGGCCACTTCGGCGAGCTCGGCACGGTAAATCGCTTCGACAAGGGCCTCCCTGTTGGGGAAATGGCGGTAGAGCGTGCCGATCCCGACGCCGGCGTCGCGCGCAATGGACTCCAGCGACACCGGCCGCCGCTGCGCGGTGGCGAATGCGGCGGTCGCCACCTCGAGCAGCTTTTCGCGGTTCCGGCGCGCGTCGGACCGGCTTGGCTCGGCCAAAGCGGAGGTCCCTCCGTTTCTGCTATGCTCGAACAATCGGAGGGTCCTCCGCAATTTCTCCAGTGTGTCACGAAGTCCTATCAAGGGGAGCACCATGACGGACAATCCACACCCGGGCGGTGTCGACAGCATCGGCACGAGCACGGTTGCCCGAGTCGGCTACGGCGCAATGCAGCTGTTCGAAGCCTCGTCGTCGGAAGACGCCGCCGCTCTGCTGCGTCGCGCTGTCGAACTGGGCGTCAACCACATCGACACCGCGTCGTTTTATGGCCCCGGCGAGGTGAATCGCCGGATCCGCGCGGCGCTGGCCCCCTACCCGGACGACCTCGTCATCGTCAGCAAGGTTGGCGCGCGATACACCGGTGAAGATCCCATACCCCTGGCCTCCGCGCAGAAGCCCGCCGAACTTCGCGCGGCGGTCGAAGACGACCTACGCCAGCTCGGGCTCGACCGCGTACCGGTAGTGAATCTGCGGCGCCTCGACCTAGGACCCGGACTGGCCGCCGAGGGCGACCAGATCGTCGACCTCGACATCAACTGGCCGAGATGGTCGCGCTGCGCGACGAAGGCAAGATCGGCGCGATCGGGATGAGCAATGTGCCGCTCGAGATCTTGCAGCGCGCGTTGCCCGCGGACATCGTCTGCGTGCAGAACGCCTACAGCCTGCTTGACCGCAGCCACGAAGACATGCTCGATTCCTGTAAGGCTCAGGCCGGGGAAGAAATAGCGTGGGTGCCGTTCTTCCCGCTCGGATCCGCGTTCGCCGGCTTTCCCAGTGTCGCCGATAACGCGGTGGTGCAAGAGGTCGCCGGCGAACTCGGCGCCACACCCGCACAAGTCGGGCTGGCATGGCTGTTGGCCCACGCGCCCAACACATTGCTGATTCCGGGTACCCGCTCGATCGCTCACCTGGAGGAGAACGTCGACGCGGCCGGCGTTGCCCTGGACGACGACGCGCTCGCGCGGCTCGACGCGGTCAGCACACCGGAAGAAAGCCCGCGCTACCAGCATGGCATCGAGGCGTTTCAGGACAGGTAACGTCGCTGCCATGGGCAGTGACAAACGGGTCCGGCCGCCGTGGTGGCTCAAGCCGGCCAACAAGGTCTTCATCCAGATGTCACGACTGGGAATGAGTTTCGGCGGCGAAAGCCCGGTCGTGTTGACGGTGCCCGGCCGCAAGTCCGGCACTCCGCGGTCGACGCCGGTGACGCCGATGACGGTGGACGGCAAGCGTTATGTCGTCGGCGGCTTCCCCGGTGCGGATTGGGTGCAAAACGTCCGCGCCGCAGGCGAAGTCACGCTGCGCCGCGGCCGCACCACCGAGCGCGTGCGCATGGTGGAACTGTCCCCGGAGGACGCCAAGCCGCTACTGCGGGCGTTTCCCACCGAGGTGCCCACCGGTGTCGGTTTCATGAAGCGCTCCGGGCTCGTCAAGGACGGTCGCCCCGAGGAGTTCGAGGCGCTGGCCGGACGGTGCGCCGTCTTCCGCTTCGACCCGGTTTAGTCTCCGGAAATGCGACGTCTGCTCCTGGTCTCGCTGTTGGTGTCGGCCGCCTGGGCGGGCATCGCACCGGCGGCCAGGGCAGCGGGCGGCTGCCCGCCGGGCGGCACCCCACCCCCGGCCGGCGCGGCGCAACGCCAGGTCGCCAATCTTGACGGCGGCGACGGCCCGTCCACGTTGTGGGTGGCGCAGTTTCGGGACGGTGACGGCCATATCAATCGGGTGGTCGGCGTCACCACCGCAAGCCAGGCCAACTCCGACGCGCAGATCTCGTCGGCAAGCCCAATGCCGTTGACCGCCTTGGCTATTGACGCCCAAAACGACGGTGGCAACCAGATCATCGTCAGCGATGGCCGCAGCGCGCGGCTGTATACGTTCGCCGAATGCCGGCTGCAGGCTGTGGTAGACGGCGAGGGCGCGCCGTTCGTGTTCGATCTGCAGAACTTGCGCGACCACGGCACCGGTGTCGGTTGTAGCGACCTCGGCAACGGCCGGCGCCTGGTCGGCCTGCAGGCGCTGCAGACCAGTACCGGCCAGTGGACGGTGCGCCGCACCGAGATCGACGTGAACGGCACGCGGGCTACCATCGGGCGGTCCGATACCGTGGCAGCGACCTCCGCGCAGGACCCCGCGGTGACCTCGGCGCAGACAATCAGCTGCGGCGACCTCACCATCAGCAAGGATGGAGTTCAACAGCCTTGAGTGACAACCCCTTTGATGCTTCGGCATGGCGGCCCGTCGAGGGTTTCGGCGATCTGACCGACATCACCTACCACCGCCACGTCGAGGACGCCGCTGTACGGGTGGCGTTCAACCGGCCTGAGGTCCGCAACGCTTTCCGGCCGCACACCGTCGACGAGCTGTATAGGGTGCTCGACCACGCTCGGATGTCCCCCGATGTGGGCGTGGTGCTGCTGACCGGGAACGGGCCTTCGCCAAAAGACGGCGGCTGGGCGTTTTGCTCCGGCGGCGATCAGCGCATCCGCGGCCGCTCCGGCTACCAATACGCAAGCGGAGACACTACGGACACGGTTGACGCCGCCCGCGCCGGCAGGTTGCACATCCTCGAGGTGCAGCGCCTGATCCGGTTCATGCCCAAGGTCGTCATCTGCCTGGTCAACGGGTGGGCGGCCGGCGGCGGACACAGCCTGCATGTGGTCTGCGACCTCACCCTGGCCAGCCGCGAGCACGCCCGCTTCAAGCAGACCGACGCCGACGTCGGCAGCTTCGACGGCGGCTACGGCAGCGCGTATCTGGCCCGTCAGGTCGGCCAGAAGTTCGCCCGCGAAATCTTCTTCCTGGGCCGCAGCTATACCGCCGAGCAGATGCACCACATGGGCGCGGTCAACGAGGTCGTCGAGCACGGCGAGCTGGAGACGGTGGCTATGCAGTGGGCGGCCGAGATCAACGCGAAATCGCCTCAGGCACAACGGATGCTGAAGTACGCGTTCAATCTGCTCGACGACGGTCTGGTGGGTCAGCAGCTGTTCGCCGGTGAGGCGACCCGGCTGGCCTATATGACCGACGAGGCCGTCGAGGGCCGTGATGCCTTCTTGGAGAAGCGCCCCCCGGACTGGAGCCCGTTCCCGCGCTACTTCTGAGTTGCTTCTGAGGTGCTCCTAGACTCCCCAAGTGTGAGTAAGAGTCCGCTGCGGCGGTTCACCGATCAGATCGCACTGGCGAGCATGCGACCGCCTGCCGCCCCGCAATTACTGGTCAACCGACCCGCGATCAAACCCATCGAGCTCGCCGGTAAGCGCATCCTGCTGACCGGAGCGTCGACGGGCATCGGCGAGGCCGCGGCTGAACAGTTCGCCCGTCAGGGCGCCACCGTCGTCGCCGTCGCTCGCCGTCAGGACCTACTGGACGAGCTGGCGGACCGGATCACGGCGGGGGGCGGCACGGCGATGTCGATCCCGTGTGACCTCTCGGACATGGACGCCGTCGACGCTCTGGTCGCCGACGTGCAGAAGCGCATCGGCGGGGTGGACATTTTGATCAACAACGCCGCCCGATCGATCCGCCGACCGCTGGCCGAGTCGCTGGAACGCTGGCACGACGTCGAGCGGACCATGGTGCTCAACTACTACGCGCCGCTGCGGCTGATCCGCGGGTTTGCACCCGGAATGCTCGAGCGCGGCGACGGCCACATCATCAACGTCACCACCTGGGGCGTGCTGTCGGAGGCGGCGCCGCTGTTCTCGGTGTACAACGCATCCAAGGCCGCACTGTCGGCGGTGAGCCGAATCGCCGAGACCGAGTGGGGCCCGAAGGGCGTGCATTCGACGACGCTGTACTACCCGCTGGTGGCCACCCCGATGATCGCACCGACGAAGGCCTACGACGGAATGCCCGCCCTGACGCCGGAAGAGGCCGCCGACTGGATGGTCACCGCCGCCCGGACTCGGCCGGTGCGGATTGCGCCGCGTATGGCGATCGCGGCCAGGGCGCTGGACACCATCGGCCCCCGCTTGGTGAACACGCTCATGCAGCGGCGCGGCGACCAACTCGACAAGCGTCACTGACTACGGGAGGGCGCTGTGATTGGCATCTGGACCACCATCGCGGCCGAGCGCGGTGCGCTCGCCGACGACCTCGCCAACCTGACGCCGGCGCAATGGGAAACACCGTCACTGTGCCCGGGGTGGACGGTCCGCGACATCGTCGCGCATCTGTCGGCAACCGCCTCGCTGAATCCGGCCACGTTCTTTCTCGAAATGCTCAAGTCCGGGTTCAACTTCGGCAGGTTCGCCGATGCTCAGATCGCCAAGCACCGCGGCACCGACCCGGCCGCCACCCTGAGCGAGTTCCGCGGCCTGCAGAATTCCACCTCCGCACCGCCCGGCCCGAAAACCTCCTGGCTTGGTGAGGTAGTGATCCACGGCGCCGACGTCCGGCGCCCGCTGGGCATCCCGCACACCTACCCGCCGAACGCGATTCGCGAGGTGATCGACTTCTACAAGGGCTCCAACATGCTCATCGGCGCCAAGAACCGCATCACCGGGCTTGCCCTGAAAGCCACCGACGACGATTGGCAGCATGGGCAGGGCGAGGCGGTCGAGGGACCACTGCTGTCGCTGCTGTTGGCCATGACCGGCCGCGGCGCGGCCTGCGACGACCTCGCCGGTCCCGGCGTGCAGACCCTGCGCGGCCGGTGTGTGGCGAAATGACCGCGACGTGATAGACACAAGGCCATGGAGATCCTGGCCAGCCGGATGCTGCTCCGACCGACGGACTATGAGCGGTCGTTGAGCTTCTACCGCGATCAGATCGGGCTGGCGATCGCCCGGGAATACGGTGCGGGCACAGTGTTTTTCGCCGGCCAGTCGCTGGTGGAACTCGCCGGCTACGGCTCGCCCGACCATTCCCGGGGCCCCTTCCCCGGCGCACTGTGGCTTCAGGTCCGCGACCTGCTCGCGACCCAGGCCGAGCTGCAAGGCCGCGGGGTGTCGATCGCCCGCGAGGCGCGCCGCGAATCATGGGGTCTGCGCGAGATGCACGTGACCGATCCGGATGGAATAACCTTAATTTTCGTCGAGGTTCCGGGCGACCATCCGCTGCGCCGAGACACCCGGGGTGAACGTCGGGGAACGGCCGGTTAACTGGAAGGTAACATCTGGCGACGACTCGCGGTCTACCTGCGATTCGCCTATTTCTCTATTCGACAAGCGAATACCCCTACTACGAGAATCAGGCGCTGTGAACATCAACTTGTTCCTCTTGATCATTGTTGTCATCACGGCACTGGCATTCGACTTCACTAACGGATTCCACGACACCGGCAACGCCATGGCGACCTCGATCGCCAGCGGCGCACTGGCGCCCAAGGCAGCGGTCGCACTGTCCGCGGTACTCAACCTGGTGGGCGCGTTCATGTCCACGGCCGTGGCGGCCACGATCGCCAAGGGCCTCATCGAGTCCAGCATCGTGACACTGGAACTGGTGTTCGCCGGCCTGGTCGGCGGCATCGTCTGGAACCTGCTCACCTGGCTCCTCGGTATCCCCTCGAGTTCCTCGCACGCGCTGATCGGCGGCATCGTGGGCGCCACCATGGCTGCCGTGGGGGCACACGGGGTGATCTGGAAGAACATCGTCTCCAAGGTGCTCATCCCGGCCGTCGTCGCTGCGATCCTGGCCGTCCTTGTCGGGGCGATCGCCACCTGGCTGGTCTACCGGATTACCCGCGGTGTCCCGGAAAAGCGCTCCGAGGCCGGGTTCCGCTACGGCCAGTGGGGCTCGGCCTCGCTGGTTTCGCTGGCGCACGGCACCGGCGACGCCCAGAAGACGATGGGCATCATCTTCTTGGCGCTGATGTCTTTCGGGTCGATCAGTAAGACAGCCTCCATGCCGCCGTTCTGGGTCATCCTGGCTTGCGCCCTAGCAATGGCCATGGGCACATACCTGGGCGGCTGGCGGATCATCCGCACCCTGGGCAAGGGACTCGTGGAGATCAAGTCTCCGCAGGGCATGGCCGCCGAATCGTCCTCGGCCGCCGTCATTTTGCTGTCCACCCACTTCGGGTACGCGCTGTCGACGACGCAGGTCTGCACCGGCTCGGTGCTGGGCAGCGGGCTGGGCAAACCCGGCGGCGAGGTGCGCTGGGGCGTCGCCGGCCGGATGGCGACCGCGTGGGTGGTCACGCTTCCGCTGGCCGGTTTGGTCGGGGCGATCACCTACTGGATCGTGCACCTCATCGGCGGATACCCCGGCGCCATCATCGGCTTCTCGCTGTTGGTCGCCGTCTCTGCCGCCATCTACATCCGGTCGCGCAAGGTCAAGGTCGACCACAAGAACGTCAACGAAGACTGGGAAGGCAGCCTGACCGCCGGGCTCGAAGGGGACGACAGCACGGCGTCCGAAAAGGTGGGCACCGGGCCCCGGTCCGGCTCCGGCCCTGACTCTGAGGACACCCTGACGACGAGGAGCGCCTGATGCACCACGGTGGTTTTAGCGACTGGTTCAACTACCAGGCCAGCCTGAAGATCCTGCTTTTCAGCATGCTGGCCGGGGCCGCGCTGCCGGGGCTGTTCGCACTGGGGCTGCGGCTGCACGCCGTCGGCTCCGGATACGTGCCCACCAGCGGCGGCAGCACACCTCAGCGCAACCCGCTGCTGGTTGGCATCGCGTGGGTGATTTACGCGACGGTGGTCGCGGTGATTCTCTTCGCCCTGCTGTATATCACCCGAGACTTCATCGCTCACCACACGCACTCCCACTTCCTGGGAGCGAAACCGACGTAGCATCTGAAGCGTGCTCGTCCACCCGATTGCCGAACCCCCTCGTGGAGGGAAAGCAAAGTGAACGGATTCCTCAGCTCAGTTGTTTCATGGTTGCGCGCCGGATATCCGGAAGGCGTTCCACCGACGGACACCTTCGCGGTGCTCGCCCTGCTGACCCGGCGGTTGAGCAACGACGAAGTCAAAATCGTGGCCAATGAACTGACGCGGCGCGGCGAGTTCGACAAGGTCGACATCGGTGTGCTGATCAGTAAGCTCACCGACGAGCTGCCGTCGGACGAGGACATCGAGCGAGTGCGCACCCGGTTGGCGGCCAAGGGCTGGCCGCTCGATGATCCGCACGACAGTGGAGACCCCGCATAGCCGTACTGCGTGCGCTACGCGTCCCGCCGGGCCGTGCGGCCGCGTTGCTGTCGCCCACCCTGGAACGGGTGCTGGATGGCCGTGATCCCGCGCTGGTCGCCGTCCCCGACGACCGAGATTGCGAATCCACGCTGCGTGCTTTGCGGGTGGGGTCCGAGATAGACGACGACGTGGCGCTGGTGGTGACGACATCGGGAACCACCGGCGCACCCAAGGGTGCCATGCTGACCGCCGCCGCCCTGACTGCCAGCGCATTGGCCACCCACCAGCGTCTCGGCGGACCGGGAAGCTGGCTGCTGGCCCTGCCGCCGCACCACATCGCCGGTCTGCAGGTGCTGGTGCGCAGCGTGCTCGCCGGCACCGTACCGGTCGAGCTCGACGTCACAAATGCGTCCAGGGGGTTTGACGTCGCCGAATTGCCCGGCGCCGTGGGCCAATTGGGCTCCGGCCGGCGATACGCGTCGCTGGTGGCTGCCCAGCTGGCCAAGGCGCTCACCGACCCGGCGGCCGCGGCGGCGCTCGCCGAATTGGACGCCGTGCTGATCGGCGGCGGACCGGCTCCCCGGCCGATCCTCGACGCCGCCGCAGCCGCCGGCATAGCGGTGGTCCGCACCTACGGGATGAGCGAGACCGCGGGGGGCTGCGTCTACGACGGTGTCCCACTCAACGGCGTCCGGCTGCGCGTGCTGCCCGATGGGCGCATCGCGATCGGCGGCGCGACGCTAGCCAAGGGCTATCGCAACCCCGTCGTCCCCGACCCGTTCGCCGAACCGGGCTGGTTCTACACCGCCGACCTGGGCACCTTGGATACTTCAGCTGATTCGGGCGTGCTGACCGTGCTGGGCCGCGCCGACGACGCGATCAGCACCGGCGGGTTGACCGTACTGCCCCAGCCCGTCGAGGCCGCGCTGTGCGCGCACCCGGCCGTCGGCGACTGTGCGGTGTTCGGACTCGACGACGACCGGCTGGGTCAGCGGGTGGTCGCCGCGGTTGTGGTGACCGACGGCTGCGCTCCTCCGACGCTGGACACGCTGCGCGCCGCGGTGACCCGCACGCTGGACGCCACCGCCGCGCCCCGCGAGTTGCACATCGTTGACGCACTACCGCGGCGCGGCATCGGCAAGGTCGACCGGGCGGCCCTGGTGCGCCGATTCGCCAGTGCGGGCGATCAATAGGCTGGTCGATCGTGAGGATTGCGCGACGGGAGGCCTTTCCTGAGATAGGAGCCGTCGCGGTCGCGGTCGTCCTGGTGGTGGCCGCGTTCGTACTGCCCCGGCTGAACTGGGGCGTCAACCCGCGGAGCGATATCGGGCTGGAGCGCTTCGGCACGCATGCCGGTGCCGCACCGATCTTCGGCTACTGGGACATCCACACCGGCTGGGGCACCATACCGGCGATCGTCATCGCAGTAGCCGCAGTGATGTGGGGACCTGCTGTGGTACAACGCCTTTCGTGGCGGTTGCTGACGCTGGGCACCTGGGCCACTGCCTGCGGGTGGGCCTTTTCGCTGGCGATGATCGATGGCTGGCAGCGCGGCTTCGCCGGCCGGTTGACCACTCGCGACGAGTATCTGTCGCAGGTTCCGGGTGTCACCGACATTGCGGCCACGGTGCGGACGTTCTCCAGACGGATCCTCGATTTTCAGCCCGACTCCTGGACCACGCACGTCTCGGGCCATCCGCCGGGAGCGCTGCTGACGTTCGTGTGGCTGGACCGGATCGGCCTGCACGGCGGCGCCTGGGCCGGGTTGCTGTGCCTGTTGGTCGGCTCCAGCGCGGCGGCCGCCGTGGTGATTGCCGTCCGCGCGCTGGCCGACGAACAAACCGCGCGGCGGGCCGCGCCGTTCGTCGCGGTGGCACCGACGGCGATCTGGGTGGCGGTGTCGGCCGACGGGTATTTCGCGGGGGTCGCGGCGTGGGGTATCGCACTGTTGGCGGTGGCGGTGCACCGCCCGGTTCGGTTTCCCGCACTGGTCGGCGCCGGCGCTGGTCTGTTGCTCGGCTGGGGGGTCTTCCTCAGTTACGGCCTGATGCTGATGGGGCTTCCGGCGCTGGCGGTGCTGGTGTCCGCCCCCGGCTGGCGGGCGGCCCTGCGGGCACTGGGCCCCGCTGCCCTGGCCGCGGTGGCGGTCGCGGTGGCCTTCGCCGTTGCCGGGTTTTACTGGTTCGACGGCTACACCCTTGTGCAGCAACGCTATTGGCAGGGCGTCGCCAAGGACCGGCCGTTCCAGTATTGGGGCTGGGCCAATCTGGCGTGCGTGGTGTGCGCGATCGGGCTCGGCAGCGTCGCGGGAATCGGCAGGGTGTTCGACCGGGCCGCCATCCGCCGCCGATCGGGTTTTAACTTGCTGCTGCTGGCAATGCTGGCTGTCATCGTGTGCGCCGATTTGAGCATGCTGAGCAAGGCCGAGACGGAACGGATCTGGCTGCCCTTCACCATCTGGCTCACCGCGGCGCCCGCGCTGCTGCGGGTGCGCTCACACCGTCTGTGGCTCGCGGTCAATGCCGCCGGGGCCCTGTTACTGAACAGCGTCATCTTCACGAATTGGTGATCGGACATGAAAGAACCCGCAGAACCTGCCCTGGAACGTCGGCTCGGCACGGCAGACGCCGTGGTGATCAGACTGGGATCGATGATCGGCGCCGGGGTGTTCTCGGCGTTCGGCCCGGCGGCCCGGGCGGCCGGCGCCGGCCTGCGGATCGGGCTGGTGCTCGCCGCGGCGATCGCCTACTGCAACGCCACCGCCTCGGCGCAACTGGCCGCGGTCTACCCCCACCTCGGGCGGCACGTACATCTACGGGCGTGAACGCCTGGGCCCGTGGTGGGGCTTCATCGCCGGCTGAGGGTTTGTGATCGGCAAGACCGCCTCGTGCGCGGCGATGGCGCTGACCTTCGCCAGCTACGCGATCCCCGGCCCAGGAACACCCGAGTGGTTGCAGCGAATTGCCGCGGTCGCCGCCGTGGTGGCGCTGAGCGCGCTGAATTACCGCGGGGTTACCAAGACCGCGGTGCTGGCCCGAATATTGTTGGCGTGCACGCTGATTGCGCTGACCGCATTCGTGGTGGGCATCGCGCTGGCCAAGCCGTCACATGTGAGCCTCGGCGTCTGGACGACCGCTCCGCTTTACGGCGTGCTGCAGTCGGCCGGTCTGCTGTTTTTCGCGTTTGCCGGATATGCGCGGATCGCGACGATGGGCGAAGAGGTCCGCGAGCCGGCCCGCACCATCCCCAGGGCGATCACCCTCGCGCTGGTGATCGCGGTGGTCATCTATCTCGTCGTCGGGGTGGCCGCGCTGCTGGCCGCCGGGCCGGACCGGCTCGCCCGCGCCGCTGCGCCACTGACCGAGGCGGTGCGGGCCGTTGGTGCGACAGCCCTGGTTCCCGTGCTGGCGGCCGGGGGTGCGCTGGCCAGCCTCGGTGCGCTGCTGGCCCTGATCGCCGGCCTCGGGCGCACCACGCTGGCGATGGCCCGGAATCGAGACCTGCCTTCCTGGCTGGCGGCTGTTCACCCACGCCACCGGGTACCGCACCACGCCGAGATCGCGCTCGGCGTGGTGGTCTGCGTTTTGGTGGCCACCGTGGACCTGCGCGGGGTGATCGGCTTCTCGTCGTTCGGGGTGTTGATCTACTACGCGATCGCGAACGCGGCCGCCTACACGCTGCCCGAACCCGGGCGCTGGGCCCGGGTTCGGGACGTCTGCGGGGTCGCGGGCTGTCTGCTGCTGGTCGCCACCTTGCCGTGGCAATCGGCGGTCGCCGGGCTGGGCATGTTCGCTATCGGGATCGCCGGGCGCGCGCTCGTGCTGCGCCGACGGGTCAGCTAGCGCTTACCGCGGGCAGACACAAAAGCGCCCAATTTCGGCCCGCATTGGGGGCTTTCGCGACTGCTCGCCAGTTAGAGTCCGACCGCGCGGGTGACCCGCGCGAACCGGCTGCCCGGTCGGCAGGCATCGCGAACCGCGGCGACGTCGTCGACGACGTCGAAGTCGGCCAGCTGCTGCACAGGCGCCACGTCGATACCGCTGTCGCGCAGCGCCTTTAACGTGAGCACTCCGGTGTCGGGCCGGGACATCGGGACGGCGCGCAGGCAGTCGGCGGTCGCCGGCGTCCTGACCCCGAGCACCCACCAGCCGCCGTCGCGCGCCAACCCGAGCACGGCCGGCGTCTCGAGCAGCCGGCCCGCGCAACTGGCCAGCAGTTCGGCGGTCACCTGCGGGGTGTCCATCCCGATTTGCAGCACCGGATCCCCGTCAGCCGCGTCGGCGTGCGCGTTGGCGAGCCGATCGGCGAAGCTGTCGCCGCGCTGCTCGATCACCGTGAACGCCTCGAGGCGATGCCGGATCTCGGTGGCGCCGGCGGCGCCGTCCAGGTCGCCGGTAAGCGCCACCACCCGCGCGGCGACCGGCGCGGCGGCCACCGCGTCCAAGGTGTCCAGCAGCGCGGCGGCGGCGATGTCGGCGGCGACCCGATCGCCGACAGTGGCGGCCAGCCGCGTCTTGGCCCGGCCGGGTTCCGGCGCCTTGGCAACCACCAGCAGGGTCACCGGCAACCCGGTCACGAAATCACCTTCCAGAAGTCCAGGATCGCGGTGACGCTGCCCCGCAGTGAACCGCTGACCTTCGACTTGCCGCCCGTCCTGGGCCCGTAGCTCACGTCGAGCTCGACCACGTGCCAGCCCGCAGCCGCGGCGCGGACCAGCAGCTCTAGCGGATACCCCGACCGTCGATCCTCGACGCCGAGATTCAGCAGCGCTTCGCGCCGGGCCACCCGCATCGGCGCGATGTCGTGCACCGGCAGGCCGTGCCGGGTGCGCAGCCGCCAGCTCATCACCACGGTGCCCACCCGGGCGACCCACGGCCAGTGCAGGCCGGGCACCGGCCGCCGCCGCCCGATCACCAGGTCGGCGCCCCCGTCGAGAGCATCGACCAGCCGCGGCAAGTCACCGGCGTCCATCGACCCGTCGGCGTCGATGACCGCCACGATCGGGGTCGTCGCGGCGACAACACCCGCGTGCACCGCCGAGCCGTAGCCGGGCCGCGGTTCGGCAACCACCCGGGCGCCGTGGCGTTGGGCGACCGCGGCGGTGTCATCGGTGCTGTTGTTGTCGACCACCAGCGCGTGATAGCCGGCGGGTACGGCCGCCAGCACCGCCGGCAGCGACTCCTCCTCGTTGAGGCACGGCAGCACCACGGTGACGGCATCGGGCATGGCATCCGCCACCGGCTGCTAGTGGCCGCTGTGCGGCAGCTGCGGGGTCACCGGTTGCGGGTTGGCCGGCTTCGGGGCCACGGTCTGCTGCGTCTGTACGTGCGGGGGCGCCACCGTCGTGTGCTGCGTGCTTGGCGGGGCGGCACTCGTCGGCGGTTGCGTGGAGGTGTACGGCGCCTTCGAGCTCGTCGGCGGCGCACTCGATGGCGTGCTCGGGGTCGATGGAGTCGACGGCGCACTCGACGGCGTAGACGGCGTGGACGGAGTCGACGGCGTCGACGGTGTCACCGGTGTACTCGGCGGGTACGACGGCGGCGTGCTCGGCGGGGTCGACGGGGTAATCGATGGCGGCGTGGGGTAGGTCGTCGTTGGCCCGATCGGTGGCCGGTACGGCGGATACGGTGGTCGCCAACCCGGGAACGGAACGATGATCGGGACCGGGATGGGCCCGTTCGGATTGGGCACGAGGCCGGGAATGCCGGGCGATGCGGGAACCTCACCGGGAGATATCAGCTGCGGCGGAATGTAGCCGTTGCTGTCCGGAATGATGCCGCCCTGGTATCCGGCGTTCGGCTGATCGGCCGGAGGCGCCGGTACCGGAGCCTGCTGCTGGGTCGGCAACAGCGGCATGAACTTTCCCGGGGCGGCGTTCTGGTGTCCCACCACGGGCTCTGCGGCCGCGGTGGGCCGGACCGTGATCGCCACCGCGACGGCCAGCGACGCGAACCCGATCACCGCGAATGCCACGACAGCGTTGCTGATCAGCAGGGACCGGCCGCTGAGCCGCTGTGCCGTGGTCTGCGCTTCGTCGTCGTCGTACTCGTCGCCGAATTCGCCCTCAACCGGAAGCGGTTCGCCATCATCGGCCATCGAGTACGCCAGCTGCGGCTCATCCGCCTGCGATTCCGCGATGCCAGCCGTGGGGGCCACCGTCGTCGCGTCGCCGGCAGGCCCCGCCGCGGGTGCCATCGCCGTCGCGGCGGGGCTGGCCAGGGCCGCCGCCACCGCCGGGGCGACCGCGGCACCGCTCGCGATCGCGAATTCGGGGTGGTCTAACAGCTCCACCCGCAACGGCGAGCGAGCGCGGAGCTGCTCGACCACCTCGGCGAGGTCTTCGAAGGTGCCCATCACGAACGCGGCGGCCGCCTCGAACGGCGCGGTGCGAAGGAAATCCAGCACCATGTCCGCCACCGCGGTGGCGGCGTCGACGACATTCTCCAGCGCCACGGCGGCGAGGACGGTCGCCAGCGCATCGGCCGCGCCCAGCCCCAACAACGTCGCCGCCTCCGCGGTGACCTGCAGCACGAGCGAGCCGGGTAGCGCGCCAATGCCGAGGACTCCCCGCAGCAGCGCCGTCACCGCCTCCGCCTCCGAGATCAGCGCGACGTTTCCGACTCCCGCGCCCGCCAACGCTTGGCTCAGCGCTTGTGCCTGAGCCGGATCCGGCGAGTACAGCCGGGTGGCGACCAGCCGGCGGCCCTCGCCCGCCAGTGCCTGCTGTGTGTCGACCACCGCCCGGGTCAACGTCTCGAAGGGGTTTACGGCCAGGTCAACCACGGAGTGCTTGATCGCCGCATAACCGCCGGCGGCGGGCCCGAAAAGCGCCAAACGGGCGATCGAACCCGCGACGGCTATCCCCAGGACTAGGTCCGCGGCCGCCAGCATTCGCACAGGCCCGGTCTCGGCCTCTTCCTCGTCATCGGGCTCGGGTACAGGTTCGGCTTCGGAGGCCGAGTATGCCCACTGCGATCCGACCTGCCCGGTCGATTCCGTTCCCGCGACCGCGGGGCCCATCGCCGTCGCGGCCTCCGACTCGTCCAGCACCACGACGTTGTGTACGCCGGAGTCTTCCAGCGCCTGCCGCAGCTCGCCGACTCTCTGCGGATCCGACCACGACAGCCGGGTGGCGAGCAGCCGATGGTTTTCGTCAGCCAACAACCGGTTCGTGCCGACGACGGTTTCGGTCAATGTCTGGATGGGGTTGTCCGCCAAATCGACGACGGATTGGTCGATCACATCCTGACCCAGCCCAGCCGCTCCGACGAGCGTCAGGCGCGCGATCCGATCTGCGACCGCCACCCCCAAAACGACGTCCAACGCGGCTCTCCTTCGGCCGGCCAACCCCAACTAGCACCCACCAGCAAATGTCCCGGCAATCATTACACTGCGATATGGACGGCAGTATCCATCATTTGGATCAGATTCGCCTATGAGCGCAGCGTAACCGGAACCGCAACCGGCCCCGACGGTTGCCGCGGACACCACCGCCGCGAAATTGCCTACTCCCAGCCATTGCCGCGCCGTCCGAACGGAGAATATGTTCGCAAGCGAGCAACGCACTCCGCCCAACAGGGTGTTGCCTCGCCGCACCACCTTCTTTGACATTCATTGACCACCTGGGGAGCATCGTGAGCCAAGGCAGCGACGACGCGCTTACCGGTCCTATCAGGGGGCAGATCCAGCCGGGGGCCCCGCGCGCGATCGGGGACCCACTGCGCCGGTGGAACATCGTGCGCGACGTGACCGCCGGAGTCTTGCTCGTAGTTGCGCTGTTCCTGCCGTGGAACTTGTATTTCGGCCTCGGCATCCCGGACAGCCGGACAGCGCTCTTCGCGCTCTTGGGGGTGGTGACGCTGCTGTCCCTGCTTTCCCTCGCCGTGACCCGGCTCCGCGTGCTGCTGAACATCCCCTATCAGTTATTGGTCGTCGCTTTCATCGTGTTCGACGTGGTCCAAACGATCCGATCCGGCGGCGGCGTGCACGTGCCGGGTGGTGTCGGGCCGGGGGCATGGCTGGGGGTTGCCGGCTCGCTGTTGGCCGCGCAGCCGGTGATCGCGGGCCCAAACGCGGAACCCGCCGCAGACGCTGACCGGTTCCGGTCCGCCCAGATCATCGGCTGCGCCTCGATGGTCGTCGCATCGCTGAGCACTGCCTTCCACCTGTGGTGGCGGGTGCGCTACGCGTTGCAGGGCTCGGGCGGTTTTGGCAAGCAGAACATCGCAGTCATCGCGACGGCGGTGGTGTACGGCGCGGTGGCGCTGGCCGTCGTCCTCGTCGCGTCCAGCTGGCTGCTGCGCAGCACCAAGGCTTCCCGGCTCGCAACCGTCGCGCTCGGGGCCTCGACGCTGGTCGCCGGGATCCTGGTGTGGTGCCTTCCCGTCGGCCGCGACATCGACGCATTCCACGCCATCGCGCAGAACACCTCGACGGCCGGCGTCGGATACGAGGGTTATCTGGCCTGGGCCGCGGCCGCGGCGATCTTCGCGCCACGGACGCTGTTGGGCTACCGCAACGCCGCACCGGACGCTGAGAGTCCCTGGCGGGCGGCGGCCCGAAAAGGCTTGCTGCTCATCGCCGTATGGTCTCTGGGGTCGGTGCTGATGCGGATCACCGACCTCGCCGTCGCGGTGACATTGAATTACCCGTACTCGCGCTACGACACCATTACGCTGGCCGTGTTCGACCTGGCCACCGGGGTACTTGCGATCTGGCTTCGGGTCACCCTGGCCAATGCATCGGTGTCGACGAGGCTGACCACGTCGCTGTGCGGACTGCTCTGCACGCTCGGCATTTCGCGTGTCGTGGTGGGCGTCGTGCTGGCTCCGCGGTTCCAGGAGCCCCCCAACGGCGGCGGGTGGGCCAACCCGGTCTACGGAAACGATCTCGCCCAGCAGATCACCAGCACCTTCGATGTGGCGCTGTGCGGGCTGACGCTGGGTATCCTTGCCGCCGCGATCATTTCGGGTCAGCAGACCCGCCGAAGCCGCCCAGGCCGAAGAGGTCCGAAGCGTCGCGCCGCCCACACCCGTGGCGCAAAGCGGCCCACCCCCGTCCCACCGTCGGCCGCCGCAACGACGCGTATCCCGACCCGACCCGCCGGGGAAGCGCCCACCGCCGTCCTGTCGCGGCCGCCCGGGCCGCCCCGGATCTTCCGCGGTGACGACTCCGCCACACGCCAGATCCAGATCCCACAGAAATCCAAGCCCAGGATCTACCGGCCGCCGCACGACCCGACGTAAAGTCGAATTACCGCAACGGCGCGAACGCGAATTCACGTAGGCCCGCGCGCGGATCGACGGCCGCGCGGAAACCCAGCACCTGCTCGGCGCGAGCGGGGTCGGCGACGATGTGGCGCACATCCCCGCTGCGGTATTGCCCGGTGACGACCGGCGATGGCGCGCCACCGCGCGCATCACACAGCGCGGTGGCCACCTCCAGGATCGAGATGGGCCGCCCGGAACAGACGTTGACGGCGGTGAAGCCGTCGCGCTCGACCTCTAGCGAATGTGCCGCCGCGAGGTTCGCCGCGGCCACATCGTCGACGTGCACGAAGTCACGCATCTGCCCGCCGTCCTCGAAAACCCTTGGCGGCTCGTCCTTTTCTAGGGACGAACGGAAGATCGCGGCCACCCCGGAATAGGGGGTGTCACGCGGCATCCCGGGGCCGTAGACGTTGTGGTAGCGCAATGCCACCACCGAGCCGCCGCTCGACTCCGACCACGCCAGCGCGTAATGCTCCTGCGCAGTCTTGCCGGCCGCGTACAGGCTGCGCGGCCGCAGCGGAGCGTCCTCGTCGACGAGCCGCCAGGTGACCGGCACCCCGCAGGCCGGACAGCGATGCTCGAAGACCCCGGCGTCCAGGTCGGCGCGCCGCCGCGGCAGCGGGTCGACCAGCCCGTGGTCGGGGCAGGCGTAGTTGCCCTGCCCGTACACCACCATCGACGACGCCAGCACCAGGCGGCGCACCCCGGCGGCGAACATCTGCGCCAGCAGCACCGTGGTGGCGAAATCGTTGTGGCCGCCATAGGCGGGCGCGTCCGCGGCGTCCACGCCGGCACCGACCATCGCGGCCTGGTGGCACACCAGGTCGACACCGGCCAGCAACGGAGCCAGCGCGTCGGCGTCGCGGACGTCGACCTGCCGGCATCCGTCCGGGAGCACCGGGTTGGGTCCGTGCGCGGCGGGCAGCAAGACGTCGACACCGACGACGTCGTGGCCGGCCGCCCGCAGTGCCACGCCCACCCGGGACCCGATGAAACCGGCGGCGCCGGTGAGCAACACCCTCATGGCAGCTCGAACGGCAACGTGACGCCGGTGTGCGGCAGGCAGTGCGTGCATGTGCGCTCCACGGCGACGCCACCGATCGCCTCGCGCACCAGCTTCTTGAGCAGCTCCATGTTCTTTTCGAACTGAGCGAACACGTCGACGGCTTTCACGCCCTCGCCGACCGCGACGCCGGCATCCAGATCTGTTACCAAAGCGATTGCCGCATAGCATATTTCGAGTTCACGGGCGAGCACTGCCTCCGGATACCCGGTCATGTTCACCAGGGTGAAACCGGCGGCGGCGAACCAACGGCTTTCTGCCCGGGTGGAAAATCGCGGCCCCTGGATCACCACCATGGTGCCGCCGTCGACCACACCGGGCTGGCCGGTGACGGCGGCCCGCAGCGTCGGGCAGTACGGGTCGGCGAAGTCGACGTGAATGGCGCCGGAATCGAAGTAGGTGTCGGCGCGACCACGGGTGCGGTCGACCATCTGGTCGGGCACGGCCACGGTGCCCGGACCGAGTTGTTGGGTCAGGCTGCCGACCGCGCACGGGGCGAGGATCCGCCGCACACCGAGCTTGCGCAGTGCCCACATGTTGGCGCGATAGGGCACGGTGTGCGCCGAGTACTCGTGCTGTGCGCCGTGGCGGGGCAGGAACGCGACCTCGTGCTCCCCGACGGTGCCTACGGTGATCGGGGCGCTGGGCTCGCCATACGGGGTGTCGACGTGGACGTCGCGGCTATCGGGACCGAAGAACGCATAGAAGCCGCTGCCGCCAATCACTCCGAGCATCCGCCCATTGTGGTGCATAGGGCAGGATGCCTTGGTGGCCACTTTCGCGCAGTGGATCTCCGGCGCGCGTCCGCGCACCTTGCCCAACGCGGTGGCACCGGTCATCGCGGGGACCGGCGCGGCGGCGTGGCTGCACGCCGCGGTGTGGTGGAAGGCGCTGCTGGCGCTGGCCGTCGCGCTCGCGTTGATCATCGGGGTCAACTACGCCAACGACTACTCCGACGGCATCCGCGGCACCGACGACGAACGGGCCGGCCCGCTGCGGCTGGTGGGTTCGCGGCTGGCGACCCCGCGATCGGTGCTGGCCGCGGCGATGGTCAGCCTGACCGTCGGCGCGGCGGCCGGGCTGGTGCTGGCGCTACTGACCGCGCCGTGGCTGACCGCGGTCGGCGCCGCGTGCATTGCCGGGGCCTGGCTGTACACGGGCGGGTCGAAACCCTACGGCTATGCGGGGCTGGGCGAGGTCGCGGTGTTCGTGTTCTTCGGCCTGGTCGCCGTGCTCGGCACCCAGTACACCCAGGCCCTGCGGGTGGACTGGGTGGGGCTAGTGCTGGCGGTGTCGATTGGGGCGCTGTCGTCGGCGGTGCTGGTGGCCAACAACCTGCGCGACATCCCCACCGATTCGCAGTCCGGAAAGCTCACCCTGGCGGTACGCCTGGGCGACGCCCGCACCCGGGTGCTCTACCAGGCGCTGCTGGTCACCGCCGGGGTGCTGACCCTGGCGCTGATGTTGGCGACGCCGTGGTGTGCCGTGGGCCTGGTGGCCACCCCGCTGGCCGTGCGCGCGGCGGGACCGGTGCGATCCGGCCGCGGTGGGCCTGAGTTGATCCCGGTGCTGCGCGACACCGGGCTGGCGATGCTGGTGTGGGCGATAGCGGTGGCGGCGGCTTTGGCGCTAGGGGCCTGAGAGTGCATCTACCGCTTTGACTGTGCGTTCACGGCGGAGTCCGCCCGGTGTGTCATCGCCGTGGACGCACACTCGATGCGGTTCGCTACCTAAGCCGCCTTGTCCAGCAGTGCGAGGATCGCCGCGCGCAACTGCGCGGTGTACAAGTGCCCGGTGATCAGCCCGAGGGCCTCCTTGTCGCCGCTGCGCAGAATGCCCAGCAGCAGGTGCTCGCAGCCGATCTCGTTGTCCTTGTGGGCCAAAGCTTCGCGCACCGCGTACTCGAGTGTCTTTTTGGCGGGACGCGTGAACGGGATATGCCCCCGCCGACGGCGACGCCGCCCCGACTGAGACACCGCGTCGTCGAACGCGTCGGGGCCAAAGGTGCGTGCCACGCTGTCGCGCACGGCCCGCAGGTCGATGCCGATGGCGCGCAGCGCCTCCGAGTCCTCAGCAAAATCTGGGCGCGACTCGTCGGTTTTCGGGGCAGCCTCGATCAGCCGCGCCCGCACCGCGTCGACCGTCAGCCCGTAGCCACTCAACACGGCGGACAGGTCATGCCCGGCCGTCTGCAGGATCCCCAGCAGCAGGTGCTGCGGCGCGATTTCGCGGGTGCACAGCTCGCGGGCCTCCTCCTGGGCGAGTACGACGGCTACCCGGGCCTGACGGGTGAAGCGCTCGAACATGCGTCATCTCCTCCGGTTGTACTTCTGGTGCACGGCCTGCCGGCTCACGCCGAGGGTCTCAGCGATGGCCTGCCAACTCCAGCCCTGCTCGCGCGCGTTGGCGACGTGGATCGCCTCCAGGCGCTCCTGCAGTCGCTGCAGCGCGCGCACCGCGCGCAGCCCGACCGCCGGGTCGGCGGTGCCCGCCGCGTCGGCGGCCGGCCCCAGGTCGAGGTGGGACGGGTCGGACAGCTCACTCATCGTGTCAATGTAACTTGACAGCGACCTGGCGTCAATGAAGGTTGACAAGTGCCATTGACACCTGCGGCCCAGGGCCCACACCAACGCGCATACAGTCGATGCAGCACCTCCAGATAAGGACGGCATGAGTCAGATCGCCACGACCAGTGGGCCGAAGAACGTCGGCTTGCTCAGCGTCGGGTCTTACCGGCCCGAACGGGTGGTCAGCAACGACGAGATCTGCCAGAACATCGATTCTTCCGACGAGTGGATCTACTCCCGAACCGGAATCAAGACCCGCAGATTCGCCGCTGACGACGAATCCGCCGCTTCCATGGCGATCGAGGCCGGTCGGCGCGCACTTTCCATCGCCTCACTCGCCCCGGCCGACATCGACGGCGTAATCGTCACCACCAACACGCATTTCCTGCAAACCCCGCCTGCTGCCCCGATGGTCGCGTCGGCGCTGGGCGCCGAGGGCGTTCTCGGCTTCGACATCTCGGCAGGGTGCGCGGGGTTCGGATACGCGCTCGGCGCGGCGGCCGACATGATCCGGGGCGGAGCTGCCGCCAAGATGCTGGTGATCGGCACGGAGAAACTGTCCCCCACCATCGACATGCGCGACCGCGGCAACTGCTTCATCTTCGCCGACGGCGCGGCCGCAGTGGTGGTGGGCGAGACACCCGTGCAAGGCATCGGACCGATCGTTGCGGGTAGCGACGGTGAACAGGCCAACGCCATCCGCCAGGACATCGACTGGATCACGTTCGCGCAGAACCCAAGTGGCCCACGCCCGTTCGTGCGGCTCGAAGGTCCCGCGGTGTTCCGTTGGGCGGCATTCAAAATGGGCGACGTCGGCCGGCAGGCGCTGGACGCGGCAGGCGTCGGGCCCGATCAGATCGACGTGTTCGTCCCTCACCAGGCCAACAGTCGAATCAATGAACTGCTGGCCAAGACCCTGCAGTTGCGCCCGGATGCGGTTATCGCCAACGACATCGAGCACACCGGAAACACCTCAGCGGCTTCCATTCCCTTGGCGATGGCCGAACTACTGGAAACTGGGGCGGCCAAGCCCGGCGATCTGGCCCTGCTGATCGGTTACGGCGCGGGCCTGACCTACGCCGCACAGGTGGTGCGGATGCCGCCCGGCGTCGGCTGATCTCACTCCTGGTCGGGCGTCTCGTCGGGTGTGGCCTCGCCGCGAAGCCGGGCCCGCAAGTCTTCCCGTTCCCGACGGCGCCGCTCGCCGCTTATGGCAAGCGCGGCGGTGGCCCGCCGGCGCAGCGGGGTGAACAGCCAGATGCCCAGGGGCATCGCGATGATCATGGCGAACAACACCGCCACGACGATGGGGAATTCGGTGACCCCCAGCAACCTCGCGACCCCGTAGATCGCGGCGCTGACCGCGACCACCAGCGCCAACCGGGCCGTCGCGTAGAGCACAACGTCGATGACGACCCGATTCCCAGTGCTGTTGCCGCTCGGCCCTTCTGACACGTGTCGAGCCTACGGCGCGGGTATATTCGCTCCAAGGAGGTGTTGCGTGCTCTACCTGCTCCTGGTCCTGGTGCTCGGGACGCTGATCTACGTCGGCTGGCGAGCAGCGCGGTCCCAGGCCAACCGGTCCAAGACTCGGGTGATCGGTCCTGACGACGATCCGGACTTCCTGCGGCGGCTAGGACAAGGGGACAAATAACCCGCGCTAGGAGCCCGCGGCAGGCCGCGAGTCGCTCGGGAACCCATCGGCAACCACGGCCGCGAGCTCGGTGAGCGCTTCGCGGGTGGACCGCCGCAACCGGTCCAGGCTGATCTCGGCGCCCTCCTCGAGATGAGAGTCGAAGGGCACCAACCGCACCGCGCGGCAGCGCCGCGCGAAGTGATCGACCACCTTTTGCATGTCGACATTGCCCGTCCGCGGCCGCACGGCGTTGATGACCGCGACCGAGTTGCGCACGAGGTCCTCGTGGCCGTGCGCGTCGAGCCAGTCCAGCGTCGCCGAGGCGCTGCGCGCGCCGTCGATAGATCCCGAGCTGACCACGACGAGCACATCAGCCTTGTCCAGCACCGATGACATCGCCGAGTGCAGCAGCCCGGTGCCGCAATCGGTGAGGACCAAGCCATAGAACCGCTCCAGGATCTCCATGGCGCGGGTGTAGTCGTCGGCGCTGAACGCATCCGAGATCGCCGGATCGCTTTCCGATGCCAGCACCTCCAGCCCGCTGGGTCCCCGCGAGGTGTAGCGGCGGATGTCGCTGTAGCGCTCGATGGCTTTCGCGTCATGCAGCAACTGCCGGACGCTGGCCGCCGTCTCCAGCGGCACCTTCTGATTCAGGGTGCCGCGGTCGGGGCTGGCGTCCACGGCCATCACCCGGTCGCCGCGGAGGGAGGCGAAGGTTGCTCCCAGCGTCGCGGTGATCGTGGTTTTGCCGACACCACCCTTCAGCGACACCATCGCGACCCGGTAGCAACCCCGCAGGGGCCGGTTCACCCGGGCCACCAGGTCGTGGTACCGCGCGGCCCGGGGACTTTCGCCCAGATTGATCAGCTGACCGGACATCGTGTAGAGCAACCGGCGCCAGCCGTCCGATGGCGGCGGTTTGACCTGCCGCAACAGCATGCTGGTGGACAGTTCCGGATACGGCGTGTGTGGCACCAGCTCGCGACGGTAAGAGGAGTCCACTGGCCGCACGGGCGCCTCGGCCGGGTCGCCGTGATAGCCCCCGAAGCCCGCCGGGTCGACCCGCGGGATGCCGGTGACCGGCGTGGAATCCCACGGTGGCATCCCGGCCGGAGCGGTGGGCGGCGCCGCGGCGCGGGCATCGGCCGCGGGCCGGCGCTGCTCGGTGCGGAATCCGGCGAAGGCCCGGGTCGGGGCTTCGCCGCCGGATTCTACGGGCGATCCGCCTTGCGATTGGCCTAGGTACGGCGCGGACGGCAATTGGGTGGTCTGATGGTCGACGCCGGTGCGGCTGTGCAACGTCTCGGGCGCGTCGAGGCTGGTTGGGCCGGTTGTCGGATTGTCGGACACGTGTACTCCCCCTTTTTGTAGGCACTCAGGTCGATCGCCGAAGAGCAGTCAGCCCACGCCCGCATACGAGTGCAGGCCCACGGTTACCAGGTTAACGAAGAACAAATTGAAGACCATGGCCACGAATCCCGCGACGTTGATCCATGCTGCTTTCCTGTCTCGCCATCCCGCGGTCGACCTGGCATGTAGATAAGCCGCATAGATCACCCATGCGACGAAAGACACGGTCTCCTTGGGATCCCAGCCCCAGTACCTGCCCCAGGCTTCCTCGGCCCAGATCGCACCGAAAATTACCCCAAAACCGAACACCGGAAACGCGAAGATCGTCGTCCGGTAGGCGATCCGGTCCAGGGTCTGCGCGTCGGGCAAACGCTGCACCACGCGCGCCAGACGGCTGTCAGCGTTTGCGGGATTGTCGGAGTCGCCCAGCGGCGAGGTGCGCAGCAGGAAAAGGATGCTGGAGATGCCGGCGACCAGAAACACCCCCGAACCGAGGCTGACCACCGACACGTGAATGGGCAGCCAGTAGGACTGCAGCGCCGGCATCACCGGTGCGGCGTTGGTGTAGAGCCAGCGTCCGGACACCGTGAGCAGCACGAGCACCGGCACCAGCAGGAACACCCACAGCGGGCGGTACTGCGGGCGGCGTAGCACGATCGCGCCCGCCACCAACCCGCTCAAGCAGGTCAGGTTGATGAACTCGTACATGTTGCCCCACGGCACCCGCATGGTGGCCAGGCCGCGTAGCACGACGCACGTCAGCAGCAGCCCGATGCCGAGGTAGACCACGGCCAGCCCGGCGCGCCCGACGCGTTCGTCGAACGGCCGCGCTGCGGCGTCGTCGACGACGCCGGGGGTGGCGCTGTCGGCGGCGACCGAGCCTGCCAGCACGCGCGCACGTGTGTCCGCGCGGCGGCCACCGACGTACGCCAGCTCGAAGGCCAGCAGCAGCAGCGCGACCACGAGCGCCACCACGGCCGAGGTGAACGCCCAGTCGGAATAGCGCGCCAGGCCGATGTTGACGTGCAGGGTATTCATGTGGCGTCCCTTCCGGCCCTTCCAGCCTGGGCGGCGGTGGTGGTCGGGCGGACCGGCTCGCCGAGCCCGGCCAGCAGCCTCTCGGTCAGCCGCTCGAACTCGTCGCCCCACCCGGAATTGTCGGTGCGCGCCAGGCCGCCCAGCTCGACATTCACCGTACCGGGGGCGTCCTCGCCCGCGGAGGTGAGCCGGACCCACACCCGGCGGCGGCGCACCAGCAGCGATACCAGCAGTCCGGCCATCATCGTGATGGCGAAAACCAGCACCCAGGTCTGGCCGGGGTCGTGCGACACCTGCAGGTTCACGAACGGGACGGCGCCGTCGAAGCGGACGACGGTGCCGGCCGCCGGGCCCTGGTCGAGCCGGACCTGTTCGCCGGCCCGCAGGTTGACCCGCTTTTCCTTGGTCAGCCGGCCCTGATCGATCAGCCGGGGGTCCAGCGAGAACAGCGATTGGGGCCGCCCGGTGTCCAGGCCGGTGTCACCGCGGTAGATGTCGATGGCCACCGCCGGGGCGTTCAGGGCCGGGAAGCGTGACGACAGCAGGACGCCGTCGAGCTGTGCGGTCGGCGCCAGCAGGCCCTGGATCGCGATCTCGTGTTTGCGTCGCTCGTCGGGGTTGGGATAACTCCCGGCGGGCGGGTCGATGCGGGCCACCCCCGACGACAGCAGGGTCTGCGGGTTGTCGGGTCGCCATTGCACGGTCGAGGTACGCGTCTGCCCGTCCGGGAAGATCACGGTGAACGTGGGCGCGTAGCCGTGGCCCTGCAGGTACACCCGGTCACCGCCGATTCGCAGCGGGTGGTTGACCTCCAGCCGGTAGGGCCGCCAGGTGTTCGCTGTCAGGTCGCCGCCCGATTGGTAGTCGATGTCGGCGGCGAACGAGGTGGCCTGCCCCGACGGCAGGTAGTGCGCCGCAAAGTCGTTGACCCGGACACAGATCGGATGCAACGACGTGCCGTCGACGGTGTTGCCGGCGCGGAAGGAGTCGAAGGCGGCCGGCGATGCCGAGCAGAAGCCGGGGCCGCCGTCGGCGATGACTATCACGTTGCCCTCGTAGCCGAACAGCTTGCCGACGGCCACCGCGACCAGCAGCCCCAACAGCGAGAAGTGGAAGACCAGGTTGCCGAATTCGCGCAGGTAGCCCTTCTCGGCGGAGACCTCGACCGTTACCGGGGCGCCGTCGTCGGGGTGCCTGATGGTCGAGCGCCAGCCGCGCAACCGCCCGGCGATGGTGTTGGCGGTATTTTCCAGGGCGTTGGGGTCGGCGGAGTCGGCGGAAAACCGCGAGCTGGTGTGCTTGGGCAGCCGAGCCAGGTTGCGCGGGGCGGCCACCGGCATGGCACGCAGGCTGCGGGCGTGCTCGATCATCCGCGGGGTCAGGCAGCCGACCAACGACACGAACAGCAGCACGTAGATGGCGGTGAACCAAAAGCTGGAGAACACGTCGAAGGCCTGCAGCGCATCGAGCCACGGGCCGATCACCGGGTGGGCGGTCAGGTAGTCGTTGACCTTGCCGGCGTTGAGGCTGCGCTGCGGCAGCAGCGCGCCGGGTGTCGCGCCGAGCGGGAGCAGGAACAGCAGCACCAGCGCGGTACCCATCGAGGTCAGCGAGCGCCAGGCATTGCGGGTTTTTGCGGCGAGCAGACGCAAAAGCCCCCAAACTGGCCCATTTTGGGGTGGTTTTATGTCTGCTCCCGCGGTCAAATCGGCAACCTCACGTCGGACACGAGCGCGTCGCGCAGCCACGAGATGAAGTCGTTCCAGACGCCGGTGACCAGCGCGGCACCGACCGCGATCAGCAGGGCGCCGCCGAAGATCTGAATGCCCCGGCTGTGCCGCCGCAGCCAACCCAGGCCCGACACGGCCCCCGCCGAACCGAACGCCAGCAGCACGAACGGAATCCCCAGCCCCAGGCAGTAGGCGATCGTCAACACGATCCCGCGTGCCACGTTGGCGCCGTCGGTGGCCGCGGCGACGGTGATCACCCCGCTCAGCGTCGGCCCCAGGCACGGCGTCCAGCCGAGCGCGAACACCGCGCCGAGCAGCGGCGCCCCCGCCACCGTCGTCAGCTGCCGCGGGCTGAACCGCGCCGGGTGCTGCAACGCCGGGATGAGACCGACGAACACCAGGCCCATCACGATGGTCAGCACTCCCCCGACCCGCTGCAGCAGAACCTGGTTGGTGATCAGCGTGGTCGTCATGCCCAGTACCGCCACGGTGCCGAGCACGAACACCGTGGTGAACCCTGCCACGAACAGCACCGCGGATCCGGCGACCCGCCACCGGGCGGCCGGAAGAGCCTTGACGGCCCCCGGCTGCGCCTCCCCTTCGGAGACGCCGACGCCTCCAACGATGGAAGCCAGATACGACAGGTAGCCCGGCACCAGCGGCACCACACACGGCGAGGCGAACGACACCAGACCCGCCAGCAAGCACACCGCGAGCGCCAGCAGCAGCGGTCCCGCGGCGGCAATTTGGGCGAAGCCGGTCATTTCTCTGAAGCCAACCGTTGCACCACCGGCTGCAGATCCTCGGCCAACAGTTCACGCAAGAACACCGCGGCGACCCGGTGCTGGCGATCCAGCACCAACGTGGACGGGATCACGGTGGTGGGGTACTTGCCGCCGAAAGCGATGAGCGTGCGCATGGCCGGGTCATAGATCGATGGATAGGTGACATGGTGGTCGTCGACGAAGTCCTGGGCCGCCTGGCGGTTGTTGTCGCGGACGTCGATGCCCAGGAAGGACACCCCGGAGCTGCGGGTGGCGTCATACACCCGCTGCAGTTGGGTGACCTCGGCGCGGCACGGCCCGCACCACTGCCCCCAGACGTTGATGACGACCACCCGCCCAGTAAAGGGGCCGGCGAACGGCCCGGCGGCCTCGTCCAGCGAGATTGTGCGCGCCGGATCCGCCAGGTCCGGCCCGGACAGCGGGCCCGGGCGGCCGCGACTTGCGGGCGGGTCGTAGAGGATGTCGGTCTTGCCGCCGGGCGAGACGAATTCGAACGTGCCGCCCTGGGCGACCGCGTCGCGTCCGGAACAGCCCGCCAACAGCGTCACCAACAGTGCACCGGCTATCGCCATCCTGCGCATGGTCAAGCGCCCGCCGGTTGGCAGTACTCGACATCGACGAGGCGATCGCCGTCGTAGATCAGGGTGGTCACCGAGGCGAGCCCGCATTCCCGTCGCCGCGGGTCATGCCAGAGCCGATTACCGGTCAGGTGCAGCCGCAGCGTCCACACCGGCAGTTGGTGGCTGACGCACACCACCTCGTGCCCGGCGCCCCGGGCACGTGCCTTGTCCGCCGCGGTCGCCATGCGTTCGGCGACCTGCCGGTAGGGCTCGCCCCACGACGGCCTGAGCGGGTTGCGCAGCTGCCACCAGAATCGGGGGTCCCGCCAGGCGCCGTCGCCCGGGCCGATGCGACGGCCCTCGAAGAAGTTGGCCGATTCGATCAGATCGGGATCGGTGTCCACCGGCAGGCTGTGCTTTGCGGCGATGGGTGCGGCGGTCTCCTGGGCGCGCTGCAGCGGGGAGGCGATCACCGCGACGATGTCGCGGTGAGCCAGCGCGTCGGCCACCGCTGCCGCTTGCGTCCTGCCGTTCTCGGAGAGGTGGTATCCGGGCAGCCGGCCGTAGAGGACGCCGCTCGGGTTGTGCACCTCGCCGTGCCGCACCACGTGAACGCGGGTGTGCTCGGCCATCAGGACTCCCGCTCCCGGGCGGCGGCGCGGGCCGCGGGTTGTAAGGCTTCGGCGATGCGCTCGAACGCCGTTTCGTCGAGCGCGGCCGAGACGAACCACGCCTCGTAGGGACTGCACGGCGGGTAGACGCCCGCGTCCAGCAGCGCATGAAAGAAGGGAGCATAACGGTGCGTCTGGCTGGCCCGAGCCGACGCGAAGTCGGTCACCGGCGTCTCGGAGAAGAAGACGCTGAGCATGTTGCCGGCCCGCGGAATCTGGTGCGGCACACCGGTATTCGTCAGCGCGTCGGCGAGCAGCCCGGCCAGCCGGTCGGCGTTGGCGTCCAGGGCCGCGTAGACCGCGTCGTCGGCGGCGCGCAGCGTGGCCAGCCCGGCGGCCATCGCCACCGGGTTACCCGACAGCGTCCCGGCCTGGTACACCGGCCCCAGCGGCGCCAGCCGTTCCATCACCTCGACCCGGCCGCCGAATGCGGCGGCCGGCAGCCCACCGCTCATCACCTTGCCGAAGGTGAACAGGTCGGCGGCGACCGGATCGATTCCGTACCAACCACTTCGGCTGACCCGGAAACCCGTCATGACCTCGTCGACGATCAGCAGCGCGCCGTGCTCGGCGGTGATCGCGCGCAGCGCCGCGTTGTAGCCGGCCGCCGGCGGGACGACACCCATGTTGCCGGGGCTGGCTTCGGTGATCACCGCCGCGATGTCGTCACCGAACCGGGCGAACGTCTGCCGCACGGCGTCGACGTCGTTGTAGGGCAACACAATTGTGTCGGCCGCGGCAGCGCCGGTGACCCCCGGCGAGGACGGCAGGCCCAGCGTCGCCACCCCGGAACCCGCGTCGGCGAGCAGCGCATCGACATGGCCGTGGTAGCAGCCGGAGAACTTGACGATCTTGGCGCGGCCGGTGAACCCGCGGGCCAGCCGCACGGCGCTCATGGTGGCCTCGGTGCCGGAGTTCACCATGCGTATCCGCTCGACGGGTGCCACTCGCCCGATGATCTCGGTGGCCAGCCAGCCCTCCGCCGGCGTCGGTGCCCCGAACGACAAGCCGGAAGCGGCGGCCTTGGTGACGGCCTCGACGACGGCCGGGTGCGCGTGCCCCAGGATCATCGGGCCCCACGAGCACACCAGGTCGACGTAGCGGTTGCCGTCGGCGTCGGTGAGCCAGCAGCCGTGAGCCTCGGTGATGAACCGCGGGGTGCCGCCCACCGCGGTGAAGGCCCGAACCGGGGAGTTCACCCCGCCGGGAATGACCGCACAGGCGTCCTCGAACAGCTGTGCCGAGGTACGCACCCGCGCGAGCGCCTGGTCAGTGCTACCCATGCCGACCAGTGTCCCAGCCTTCTCGACCCGTTCGACTACGGGGTGTAATAGTTCATCGGTGGTTGTGCGACGTTGATCGCCCGCAACGACGATGCGACGCGACGCTCGCACGGCTTCTGGCGAAACGCTCGGCGCAATTCTGGTTCGGAATTGCCACAATTGAGCTGTGATCCGGCAGTCGGCCGCCGCCGTCGCGCTCGCCCAGGTGAGCGCGGTCCGCGACGATCCGAGCGCGCGGCTCGTACTGATGCAACTGTTACCGGGTCCCATCCCACATGGACCGCGGCTATCTGCCCTTCCGCCAGGCCGCATCGGCGTTCATGAGATGGCAGCTGCGCAGAGGACTCCTCAACCCATCCGGTTCGCCCACCCCGGGGAGCCCATGGTGGCGAGCGATGAACGAACGCCTCCTTTACGACGGCTGCGAAGCCCGTGCCCTGGCGTTCGGTAGCACAGGGTCTCCGAGTTCTCCCACGGTCGCCGCTTGGCTGGGGTTCATCCGGCATCCCACCGCCGTGAGCTGGTACCGCGCTGACAACATGAGCGTCGTCAGCGCTTATCTCGAACACGAACACCTCGCATCCCGTGAGAGCCGCGTCGAACGCTTCTTCATCAATCTGGTGCTGATCCGGGTTCTCTACACCTACGCGCTGGTCGCCCGGCCCCGACTCGCGCTCGGCTGGCTGGCCTTCGCGGGCCGACCCCTCGGCGACCCACGAGTGGGCATGACCGGCATATTCCTGTCACTTTCCCGGGTGCTGCCCGACCGTTACCCGCTCGGCGATGACCTCGCGCCCTACCTGCGCGCTGAACACGGAATAGGGCACCTGCTCGATGTCGGAGTCATCCAACCTCGCTTGGAATCTCTGTACGACTGGTCCGCCCGCGAACTGGCCATCCCGACTCTGCGACAGCTCCTGGACGGCCAGACCCCCCTGTTACGCATGGCCGGCGCACGACGCGCAGCCGTGGCACCCGGCGCCGTCACTGCCGGCTCGGCTTGCCCGCAGGCTGATGCCCGCGACGCGCCGTGCGGGTTGATGTCGGCCCGGGCCGCGAGTTGGATGGGTTGTATGCAACTTCCTCAAGGAGTGGCTCGGTTCAACCGTCACGTCACCAATCCCATCCAGCGGATGTGGGCCGGCTGGGCCCCGACGTTCGCCATCATCGAGCACGTCGGAAGGCGCTCCGGAAAGCCCTACCGCACCCCGGTGAGTGTGTTCAGCGCCGAGGTAGACGGCAAGCCCGGTGCGGCGGTGCTGCCGACCTACGGCCCCGACCGCGACTTGCTGAAGAACCTCAAGGCGGCGGGCGGAGGGCAAATGCGCCGCTACGGCAAGACTTTCGGCATCGCCGACCCGCAGGTCATCAGCAAAGCCGAAGCGGCCACGCACGTCGTCCGCGGTCAGGGGGTTTTCGCCCGGCTGCCGTTCGAGCAGGCCGTCCTGTTCACACGGACCGGGTGACCAAGCTCACTGCGATCGTCGAGCGGCCGGTCCGATTACACGGCAGCCCGGGCGACGCCCCCGCGAATGCGATTGTCAACTTCTCCGGCCACACGGTCTCTTTGGTTGCACTGAATGCCGTACGACACGGAAAGCCCGTGTTCGGGGTCGCGTTCGACTCGATCGGCCGGTTCGCCCAGAGCGGGATACTTCGCGACCGGATGATTCCGCGTGTGCTGGCCGCTTCCCCGGACACGCTGCTGGACGACTCGGGACGGCTCGACCCGGCCGCGGTGTCGGCGTGCGCGCTCGCCGACGAAAAGCCGGGTGGCCACGGCGACCGGGCGGCCGCGGCCGCCGCCCTGGAGCTGGCGTGCTGGGACCTGAACGCCAAACTCGACGACGAACCCGCGTACGCGACCATCGCGCGGCGTTTCGGGCAGGAGCCGACCCCCACGGTTGCGGTGTATGCCGCCGGCGGCTACTACTACCCGCATAGCGGACTCGATCAGTTGCGCGACGAGATGCGCCGCTACCGCGATCTGGGCTACAACACGGTCAAGATGAAGATCGGCGGCGCGCCGCTGGGCGAAGACTTGGCACGCATCGAGGCGGTCATCGACGTCGTCGGCAACGCGGGAGGGGTCGCAGTCGACGCGAACGCCAGGTTCGACCGGTCGACCGCGACGCAGTGGGCGGCGGCGTTGGCCCGCCACGGTCTGCGCTGGTACGAAGAGCCAGGCGACCCACTGGATTTCGAGCTGAACCGCGCGGTGACGGCCTGCTATGACGGAGCGGTGGCCACCGGCGAAAACCTGTTGTCGGTGCCCGACGTGACCAATCTGGTTCGATACGGGGGCATGCGGCCGGGGCTCGACATTTTCCAGATGGACGCCGGGTTGAGTTACGGATTGACGGAATACGCACGCATGATCGAGGTGCTCGAGACCCACGGCTTCGATCGCCGATTCGCCTTCCCGCACGGCGGGCACCTGATCAACCTGCACATCGCGGCCGGCCTGGCCCTGGGCGGATGCGAGTCATATCCTTCAGTGTTCCAACCCTTCGGCGGGTATCCCGACAGCTGCGTTGTCACCGAGGGCCGGATCGCGCCGGCGGACGCACCGGGCTTCGGCCTCGAGCAGAAGGCCGGCTTAGCTGAATTGATCGCCGAGCTGACCACCGAACCGACGGCCTGACCCGGGAACATGCGGATGAGGATTGCAGTAATCGGTTGCGGTGCAATGGGTTCCATCTATGCCGCCAAACTCGCCGCCGCGGGCAACGACGTCGTGGCGATCGACTCCGACGAAGCCAGCATGGCCCAGGTCGCCCGGCACGGACTGCGGGTCACCGGCCCCGGTTCCGATTACGTGGTGCCGCTGCGGGCGAGCACCGTCGCGCCGACCGAGACGATGGACCTGGTTGTGCTCGCCGTCAAGGCCGCAGACGTGACATCCGGTGCTCAGCAAGCGCTTCCGATGCTGGGCAACAGCACGCCGGTGCTGACCATCCAGAACGGCCTCGGGTCGGCGGAGACCGTCGCCGGCATCGTCGGGGATGACCGGCTCGCGGTCGGGATCGCCAGCGGATTCGGGGCCTCGCGCGTCGCCCCTGGCCATGTGCATCACAACGCCATGCGGGCGATGCGTTTCGGGGCCTATTCGTCGCTGCCGTACGCGACGGTCGAGTCGATCGCACGCGCCTGGACCAATGCCGGACTCGACGCCGCCGCGGTCACCGACATCGCCGCCATGCAGTGGGAGAAGCTGATCTGCAACGTCGCTTACAGCGCGCCGTGCGCGTTGACTCATATGACCGTCGGCCAAGTGATGGACGACCCGGAGATGGGCTCGGTCAGCCGGGCGGCGGCGACGGAGGCGTTCGACGTCGCCCGCGCGTCGGGGATCGCGATCGCCGTCACCGACCCGGTCACGCATGTGCGGGAATTCGGCGCGCGGATACCCGACGCCAAACCGTCGGCGCTGCTCGACCACGAGGCGCGCCGGGTCAGCGAGATCGACGTCATCAACGGGGCCGTCCCGCGGCAGGGGGCGCGCGTCGGCGTCGAAGCGCCGGTGAACGCGACACTGACCGCGTTAATCAAGTCCGTCGAACGGCATTGGGGCTCAGGCGCATTCACGTCGGGGTGACATCTGGCTCGCCCCTTTCAATCCGGTTGCGGGCACGCGCGCCGAAGTAAAACCCGATCACCACGGCCCAGGACAGCAGGCTGAGCCACAGTTGGCTGCGGGCAGTGCGGTCGAACGCCATCTGCACCAGCACGGCGGTGATTCCAGCGAGCGTGAGGATCGACAGCACCGGAAAAAACCACATCTTCACCCGCAGCTTTTCGTCAGGTGTGCGGCGGCGCAACACAATCTGCGACAAAGCAATCAGCCAGTAGACGAACAAGATGATGGCGCCCGACGAGTTGAGCAGAAAGAGAAACACCGTGCGCGGCGCCACCCACGCCATGATGACGCAACCGAAACCGACCGCCGACGAAATCATGATCGCCACGTAGGGCACCCCACGCCGGCTCAGCTTCACCAGTTGCGCCGGCGCCTCGTGCCGGTCGGCGAGCACGAACAGCATCCGCGACGAGGTGTACAGGCCCGAGTTCAGACAGGACAGCACCGCGGTGAGCACCACCGCATTCATCACCTGGTCCGCGCCGGGCAGTCCCATGTGTTTGAGCGCGGCGACGTAGGGCGAGGAGCCGAGCTCCACCGAGTTCCACGGCAGGATCACGACGAGCAAGAACACCGAACCGACGAAGAAGATCGCGATGCGCGCGACCACCGATCTCGTCGCGCGCTGGACCGCTCGCTCGGGGTAGGAGCTTTCGGCGGCGGCGATGGTGACGACTTCCGCGCCCACCATCGAGAAGATCACCACCACGATGGCGGCGAAGACGGCCCCGACGCCTTTCGGGAAGAAGCCGCCGTGCGAGGTGAGGTTGGAAAAATCCGTGTGATGGCCCGGCAGCGCGCCCATCGCGAAAAGCGTGCCGACGACGAGAAAGATCACGATGGTCGCGACTTTGATTCCGGCGAACCAGAATTCGAACTCGCCGAAGGATGACACCGAGAACAAGTTGGTCGCGGTCATCAGCAGCATCAGGCACAGCGCCGATAGCCACAGCGGCATAGGGAGCCAGTAGTTGAGGACTTTCCCGCCGGCGACCGCCTCGAAGCCGACCACGATCACCCAGAAGTACCAATACAGCCAGCCGACCGAAAAGCCTGCCCAGCCGCCGAGGGCCTGCGCCGCGTAATCAGCGAACGAGCCGGTGGACGGGTTGGCGGTGGCCATCTCGCCCAGCATCCGCATCACGAGGATGATGAGCAGACCGCACAGCGAGTAGGTCAGGAACGCAGCAGGCCCGGTGTCTTTGATCACCACCCCGGACCCGACGAACAGTCCGGCGCCGATCACCCCGCCGATGGCGATCATGCTGAGCTGCCGCTGCGACAGACCTTGCCGCAGTTGCGGAGTGCCGGCCATGGCTAACCACAGCACATCGGCTCGCCGGGCACCAACCGAGTCTGCAGTGACGACGCCGAGCCTGCGCACAGGGCGCGAGAGCCGCGCCGAAATCACGCCCTCAGCGCAGGCTCGGCGACCGGGCCGCCAAAGCTAGTGCGCCGACGAGACCGCGAACGGCGTCGCCGCGGCCGGTTGCGACGTGCGGTTCGGATGCGTCCAGAGGCCCTTGCGCTCGAGCAGCGGCAGCACGCCCTCGCCGAACCAGTAGGCCTCCTCCAGGTGCGGGTATCCCGACAGGATGAAGTGGTCGATGCCCAGCGCGGCGTATTCGGCCAGTCGTTCGGCGACTTCGGCGTGCGAGCCGACCAGGGCGGTGCCGGCACCACCGCGCACCAGGCCCACCCCGGCCCACAGATTGGGCGCCACCAGAAGCTTCTCGGTGCTCCCGCCGTGCAACCGCAGCATGCGGCGCTGCCCCTCCGATTCGCTGCGCGCCAGGCTGGATTGCACCCGCTCGACGTCCGCCGGGTCGACGGCCGCCAACAGCCGGTCGGCTTCGGCCCACGCTTGTTCTGAGGTGTCGCGGCTGATCACGTGGATCCGCAGACCGTACTGCAGCTGCCGACCGTTCTCGGCGGCCAGGCCGCGTATCCAGTCCAGTTTCTCGCCGACGGCGGTCACCGGCTCACCCCAGGTCAGGTAGACGTCGGAGTACTTGGCCGCCACCGGTCCGGCGGGTCCCGACGATCCGCCGAAGAACACCGCCGGCACCGGGTCCGGCGGGTTGTTCAGCGCGGCACCCTCAACCCGAATGTGGTCACCTGTGAAGGTCACCGGCTCACGAGAAGTCCACAGTTCCCGCACGACATGTAAGAACTCGGCGGTGCGCGCGTAGCGGGACTGTTTGTCCAGGTAATCCCCGTAGGCCTGCTGCTCATGCGGCTCACCGCCGGTGACGACATTGAGCAGCAGCCGTCCGCGCGAGTGCCGCTGGAAGGTTCCGGCCATCTGCGCGGCCAGGGTCGGACTGATCAGCCCGGGACGAAAGGCGACCAAGAATTTCAGTGTCTCGGTGCCCTCGATCAACATTGCCGTCGTCAACCAGGCGTCCTCACACCACAACCCGGTGGGGGTGAGCACCGCCTCGAAACCGTTGTCTTCGGCGGCCGCGCAAATCTGGTGCAAATAGCGCAAACTCGCAGGACGGTCGCCCTGCATCGAAGTGCCGTGCCCGCCGGCCAACAGGTTTCGCGAATCCCCATACGTCGGCAGAAACCAGTGAAATGCCAGGCTCATTCGCTCTCCTTCCGCGCCTCAGGGTAGGCGCGATATTGACGCGATACTGGATAGTCAATCCTCCGGGAGGCCGGCCCGTCACGCGAGGGTTCAATCCGGCGAGATTGGATCCCGACTGTCACGGCGCAGTTACGGTACTTTCCGGCCCGGCGTGGCTGTGGCGGTAAACGCGGTGCGTGGCGGCATTATGTCGCTCGTGCCTCACCTGAAACGCCGTGTGGTATTGCGCATGGGCGCCGGTGCCAGCGCGGCTGCCGCCGGCGTCTGGGCGCTCAGCGCCCTGCTGGATCCGCTCGAACCGCAAGCGGCGCCGCCGCAGGCTCCCACGCCGTTGGAGCCGCCGCAGGCTCCCGCGCCGTTCGAGCCCCCGACCGCGGACAGCACCCTGCCGACCAAGCTCACCGGCTCGTTCATCTCAGCGGCCCGCGGCGGCATCAAGACCAACTGGGTGATCGCCATGCCGCCGGGCCAGACCGGAATGCTGCGGCCGGTGATCGCACTGCACGGCATGGACGGCGACGCCACCCAGATGCTGGAAATGGGTGTCGAAGACGGCTTGGCCAAACTCGTTAAAGACGGCAGGCCGCCATTCGCCGTGGTAGGCGTCGACGGCGGCAACACCTATTGGCACCGAAGGGCTTCGGGCGGGGACTCCGGTGCGATGGTGCTCGAAGAGCTGCTGCCGATGCTGAGCTCGATGGGCATGGACACCTCCCGGGTGGGCTTCATGGGGTGGTCGATGGGCGGATACGGCTCGCTGCTGCTGGGCGCCCGGCTGGGACCGTCGCGAGTCGCCGGGATCTGCGCGATCAGCCCGGCGTTGTACACCTCGTTCACCGGCAGCGCGCCCGGGGCTTTCGACAGTTACGACGACTATGTGCAAAACAGCGTGCTGGGTCTGCCTGCGCTGAACTCGATTCCCCTGCGCGTGGACTGCGGCACCTTTGACCGCTTCTATTTCGCCACCCGCCAGTTCGTCGGCCAGCTGAAAAAGCCTCCGGCGGGCAGCTTCTCGCTTGGCGGGCACGACACGGTCTACTGGCGCACACAGCTACCCGGCGAGCTGGCCTGGATGGCGTCCTAGCCGGTGCCGCCAACACCTGCGCGCCGGCACGGCCGGTCGCGGTCAACGGCGACGGCGTCGCCGCCGAGCAGACGGTTCTGCACCTCGACCGTTGCCCGGTGATCGTCGGCGGCTCCCTGGTGTTTCGGGACGACAACCACGTGACAACCGAGTACGCGCAACTGCTGGCACCCGTGCTCGGCGCGCTGGCCGATCGCACCGTGTCGGACGACTGAACTCGGGTGAACTTATCGCCGAAGCAGCACGTCATACCAAATAAGTTCTTTGGGAGGTTTTCGGATGACGCCGCTACTGATGGTCTGCCTTTCGGTGGCCACGCCCCTCGCCGCTATTGGGTTGCTGACTTTGCAAGCGCGCCTTGAGCGCTGGGACTACGAACGGCACGCAGAGGACTGAACGCCTGGTGCGGAAGACACTTTGATCATCTGGATAGTTGCATGCGAATCAGCGGTGCGATCGTGTCCGCCAGATACTCATGCCCCGCGTCGTTGGGGTGCACGCCGTCCACGCCGATCAGATCGGGCCTGTCGACGAACCACCGGTCCCCGATCGGATCGACGAACGCTGCTCCCACGGCCCGGGCCTGAGCGTTGATCACGTCGCGAATCTGTAGTACGGATGCGGGTACATCGGCGGTCGGCCACGGCGGTCCGATCACCAGGAACCTCGCGGTCGGCGCAAAGCGGCGCGCCAAAAGGAAGGCTTCGCGGGCCTTTTCGGCGAGCAGCCCGGGATCGGCGCCCTGGTCGTTGCGGGAGCCGAAGAACACCACCAGCGCATCGTCGGGCTTGACCGCCCTGGCAGTCAGATCCTCGAAGATGCTGCCGTGGTCGCCTGGCGCGGCATAGCCCGCTTTGCCCTCGGCTGCCACATCGGCTCCGATCTGCGTGCCTCGCTGAGCGAGCGTCTGCCAGGCGCGAGCGGTCCATGCGTTCGGGCCCTGGCCGCCTTCGTCGGTGCCGGTGGTATAGGAGTCGCCGATCACTGCGACGTGTTTCAGCAAGAAGTCCTGGGTCAGCAGGTCATATGCCCGCACCCGTTCCGACTGGGCCGGGTTGCCCAGGATTGCCGGGGTTTCCGGGACCAGGCCGACCAGAAGACCCAGACTCACGATCACCATGCCAAGACGACTCACTAATACCCCCACCACAAAACGAATCATCGTGTGCCCCAACTAGATCAACACGATTATACGAGGAAACTGGCGCAAACTCCCGGCAGCTACCCCGGCCATGAGTCACACCGCGCGCGCCGAAACCCCTTCCAGCCCACCGTCGATCTGACGAAGCTTTGCGCCTGCCGACTCGTCGAACTCGGCATTCGTGGTCGCGGGCCTGATGTCAACCATCCTGCGCATCCAACGACGGGCGGGCTCTTCGACGAAGTGATACATCAGGCTCGAGAAAGCCACGGCGATCGCGAGCAGGCCGAAGATGTTCCACTTCCATGGCGAGTCGGAGTGCCACGGCGTGAGCTGGAACTGCACCACGGCCCATGTCCAGCCGGTGTGCACCAGCTCGTGCACCATGTACAGGCAGAACGAGATCTGGCCGCCGTAAACCAGCACCCGGGTCGACAGCAGCCTCGGCAGGCTGCCCACACCGACCGCCAGCGCCATCACCAACGGAACGAACAGCACGTCGACCACCCCGCCGCTGTCCAGGACGCCGTGGATCGGAAACGTGTCGAGCAGGTAGAGGCTGCCCACCATGGCGACGATGATGAGCAGCGAAACGTATCCGACCACGCGGCGGGCGCGATCGCTGAGCTCCAGCCTGCGCACGGCGGCGCAGGCCAGGGCACCCGCGGTGAACTGAGTGACGATGCGCGGCAGCCAGCTCCACGGCGTGTAGAAGAAGCCGCTGGTCAGCAGCAGCACCATCGGCGGCAGCTGCGCCACGAAGGCCAGCACCATCAGGGTGCGCGCCCGCGTGGCGAGCTTCATCCGGAAAATCACCAGGACGAGCGCGCCGAACAGCAGGTAGGCCAGCCATTCCGCGCTGATCGACCAGGCCGGCCCGTCCCAGCTGGTCCCGTCGAAGAACGGCTCAAACCACAGTTGCACCAACAGAACCTGGCGCACGTAGCTGATCGCGGTGAGCTTGGCCACGTCGGGCGACGGCACGTGACCGACGTGGAGGGTGAAAATTATCCACACGACCGCCAAGTGCAGCGTGACCAGGTAAACCGGCCACACCCTGGCCAGGCGCAGCCACAGGAAGTGAGCCGTCTCGCGCCTCGACCACGACCGGCCCATGCGTTCAAGGTAGTTCCAGGTCAGCACGAATCCGCTGAGGATGAAGAACAGGTCGACACCCTGCGCGCCGCAGTTGAGCACCGGCGAGAGGTTTTCGCGGAAATCGGGCGACACATCGCTCACCATGGGCCGGAAGTGAAACAGCACCACCCATACCGCGGCGACGATGCGCAGTCCCGTCAGGGCCTTGATCTCGCCCCTGATCTCTGCGCCGCGCACGATGCTCTTTCCGTCCGGACCCTGCTGTTTCGTTCGCCTTCTAGCTCGGCTGACCGGGCGGCTGATCCCTGCCACAGGCCATGTCACAAGCCCCCCGACTAGCAACCGACAGCCATCGCAGCCTAACAGCGCGATCGCCTCAATGGCGTGAGGGTCACGTGCGGGGACGTGGCGTGGCTGCGCCGCCGAAGCCCCGGTCGGCGCTCATCGAGGTTGCCCCGACCCCCGCAAGCCCCCGGAAAGCCGGTTCTTTAGCAAAGAGTTAGACGCGACTTCCAGTCTCCTTAGATTTTGCTGGTTGGGTGGGAGACAGGTTTGGAACGAAGCTTGGGGAAGGGACCGCTTATGACTCTCGCGATCGCTGAGCCGGTTTCGGACGCCAGCACCTTCGACTACGGCGGCGCTCGGGTCCGGGCGCACTGCCGTCACCTCGCGACGGTGGTGACCGTCCGAGGCGAAATCGACGGCCTCAACGTCGACCGAATCGGGGAGTACATCAGGCGTTTCATCCTCGAGCAAACCAACCTGGTGCTGGACATGAGCGACGTGACCCACTTTGCTCCGGCTGGCATCTCGCTGTTGCACGGGCTCGACGAAGACTGCCGCGCCGCCGGGGTGGAGTGGACATTGGTCGCGAGCCCGGTGGTCAGCGAGCTGCTGGACAACGGGACCGTACCCATGTTTCCGATTGCGGGCTCGGTACACGCGGCCCTGCGCAACCTGGCCGACGCCATCGTCAGCCGCCGTCAGCTGGTGCTGCCGCTGATCAGGAAGACGGCCTGAACCGCCCTGCCCGAGAACGCCTGAGCCGGGCCGTCCCGACCACGAGCAATATCCCCGCCAGCGTGGCCAGCAACATGGTGAGCAAAAGCTGCTGAGGGTCATACACCAATGACGTGGTGGACGGCTGCCCGTCCGCGATGGGCGCGACGCCTACCGTGTGACGCGCGTGCGACCAGGTGACCCCGGCGCCCGCCAGCGCGGCCAACGCCAGGCCGAGTTCGAGCAGAGCCCGGTACCGGCCGATCACCGGGGCAACCCGTCGTCGTCGTCATGCTCGTCGTCGGCGAGATCCGGCGCCGGGCCCACACGCTCCTGGACGAGCGGGGTCAGCGCGTCGCGGAGGTGGCGGTGGCGGCGCGCCCAGGCCTGCGCGGTGCGGCCGCCGGTGAGCCTCAAGCCGATGCCGACCCGACCACGCGGAACCCCGTTGAGTTCGCCGAGCGCCCGCGCCGTCTGCCAGCGCGCCAGCGGTAGCCCGGACTTGACGGAATTCTCGGCCTCCGGGTAGACCTTGACGATTTCGCGAACCAGGATCGTCTCGGTGCCTTGCCGCAGCGCGTCTTCAGTCAGCTTGACCGAGGTGTGGATCCGCGCGGCCTTGACCTGGATTCCCAAGAACAGCGACACCATCACCAGAAAGATCACCGGAATCGTCAGCCCCACGCCGGCGTGGCTGGACATTTCGATCAGGATCATCGACACCGCCGCCGCCGGGCCCGCCAGCAGCCAATACCAGCTGGCGCCGGGTTCGTAGAACAACGGCTTGGTTGCGCTATCCCCCGCCGGCGACGCCGGCGTCATGTGCAACCCCATTTCGTGATTGTCACCCACCTCCTGCGCCGTTCACGAAAGCCACCCCGCCGCGGCAGCGGCCCAGTAGGTGAGGACGATGTCGGCTCCGGCACGCCGGATGCTGGTCAGCGATTCCAGCGCCGCGGTCCGCTCGTCGATCCAATTGTTCGCCGCCGCGGCACAAATCATCGCGTACTCCCCCGAGACCTGGTACGCGGCCACCGGCACCGGCGAAACGGAGGCCGCCGCAGACACCACGTCCAGGTAGCCCAATGCGGGTTTGACCATCACGATGTCGGCGCCCTCACCAAGATCCAGTTCGATCTCGCGAAGCGCCTCGCGGGCGTTGCCCGGCTCCTGCTGGTAGGTGCGCCGGTCGCCGGACAGGCTGGAGCTCACCGCCTCGCGGAAGGGGCCGTAGAACGCCGAGACGAACTTCGCGGCGTAGGCCAGGATCACCACGTCGGTATAGCCGGCGGCGTCCAGGCCGTCGCGGATGGCGCCCACCTGGCCGTCCATCATCCCGCTGGGCCCGACCACGTGGGCCCCCGATTCCGCTTGTGCCACGGCCAGTTTCACGTATCGGGACAACGTTGCGTCGTTGTCTACCCGGCCCCGGTCGTCGAGGACGCCACAGTGTCCGTGGTCGGTGAACTCGTCCAGGCAGGTGTCGGCCATCAACACGGTTGCGCCACCGAGGTCCTTGGCCAGGTCGCGCAGGGCGACGTTGAGGATGCCATCGGGGTCGGTGCCGGCCGAACCGGTCGCGTCCTTGTCCCCTTCGCGCGGAACCCCGAAGAGCATCACCCCACCCACCCCGGCGGCGACCGCATCGGCGGCGGCACTACGCAGCGAGCCCCGGGTGTGCTGCACCACCCCCGGCATCGAGGCGATGGGCCGCGGTTCGTCGATGCCGTCGGCGACGAACATCGGCAGCACCAAATGCCTTGGCTCCAAAGAGGTTTGCGCAACCAAGCGACGGAGCGCGGGGGTTGAGCGGAGCCGGCGCGGGCGCTGCCGCGGATAGCTCACTAGCGCCTGCGGCTTTTCTTGCGCGGCGGTGGCAGCGCGCCCTCGGCGCGCAGGCGCGCGGCATGTTCGGCCAGGGCGTCGACCAGCGGTCCGACCGCGGCGGTGTCGGGCTGCACATCCACCCGCAGCCCGAATTCGGCTGCGGTCTCGGCGGTTTTGGGGCCGATGCAGGCGATGATGGTCCGCGTGTGGGGCTTGCCGGCGATGCCGACCAGGTTGCGCACCGTGGAGCTGGAGGTGAAGCACACCGCGTCGAAGCCGCCCGTCTTGATCATTTCGCGGGTGGCCGCCGGCGGCGGTGCGGCCCGCACGGTCCGGTAGGCGGTGACGTCCTCAATCTCCCAGCCACGCTCGCGCAGTCCCTCGGCCAGGGTCTCGGTGGCGATATCGGCGCGCGGCAGCAAGACCCGGTTCACCGGGTCGAAAATGCTGTCGTAGGGCGGAAAGTCGTCCAGCAGACCCAGCGAGGACTGTTCGCCGGCCGGCACCAGCTCGGGGCTGCTGCCGAATGCGCGGACCCGGTCGGCCGTCGACTCGCAGACGCAGGCGATCTTGACCCCGGAGAATGCGCGGGCGTCCAGACCGAACTCGCCGAACTTCTCCCACACCGCACCCACCGCGTTGGTGGAGGTGAACACCACCCACTGGAAACGACCGTCGACCAGGCCCTTGACGGCGCGCTCCATTTGCGCGGGGCTGCGCGGCGGTTCGACGGCGATGGTGGGCACCTCGACCGGCAGGGCGCCGTAGGACGTGAGCCGCTCGCTCATCTCGCCGGCCTGGTCCTTGGTGCGCGGCACCAGCACGGTCCAGCCGTAGAGTGCGCGGCTCTCCCACCAATTCAGCTTCGCCCGGCTGGCCACCGTCTTGCCGATGGTCACCACCAGCGGCCCGCCCAGCGGGTCCCCGCCGGTTGAGTGGGACGGCTTGGCCCCCTGATCCTGCAAGGTGCCGTTCAGGACGCCCGGGTCGGTCAATCCCTGCAGTGTGGTTTCGACGGAGCGCTGCTGACAGGTGGTGCCTTGCGCGGTCACCACGCACGGAGTCGTCTCGGCCAGCTCGTGCTCGATCAAGGTGCGCGCCGCGTCGGCCAGATGCGATGCGGTGGCTTGCAGGATCAGCGGCCCGGGAGCCGCGGCCAGCGCGTCCCAGTCCACGTCGCCGCGCACGTCGGCCACGGTGTGCGACGAACCCAGGGGCAGTCCCGCATAGGTCGGGACGGCGCTGGTGGCCGCCAGGCCGGGCACGATCTCGATGTGCAAGTGGGTGCGCGCAACGGCATTCACCTCGGTGATGACGGCATCCACCGTCAGCGGGTCACCCGCCACCAGCCGCACCACGTCGGCGCCCGCCTTGGCCTCGGCGGTCAGCGTCTTGGCGACCTCGGCCGGATCGCCCAGCGCCGGGCGGATGTCGGGGCCTCCGGGCACAACCGCCGGCGCGCTCTCCTCGGGGCTGCCGCTGCCCGCGTCCGCATTCCCGGCGGCCGGTTCGGCCGGCACCGGCCCGGAGACGGGCGGCAGGTCCTTACCGATCAGCGCCAGCACCGGCTCGGGCACGTCGGGGTCGGTGAACACCAGGGCCGCGTTCGCCAGCACCGCGGCAGCCCGCGTGGTCAGCAGTCCCGGGTCGCCCGGGCCGGAGCCGACGAAGGTGATGCGGCCCGGTCTCGGCTTACGCCCTCGAACGGTTGGTTGGCGAGTCATTGTCGCTCCCAATCATTTCCAGTACTTCCAGGCGCGGGGTCTTGCCGCGCTCCCCTCATCAGCTCCCGGGCGCCCAGCTCGAACAGCTCCGCAGCGACCGAGAGCCCAAGCTCGCGTGCCCGACCGGAGGCGCCGACGCCGGATGCGCGGATCACGTCCGATCCGTCCAGCGCCGCCACGCAGCCGCGCAGCGAGAGCTCTTCGAAGACGCGGCCTTCCTCATCGATGGACTCGACCACTTCCGCGATCGCGCCCACCGGTGCGGAGCAACCGGCCTCCAGTTCGGCGAGCAGGGCTCGCTCCGCGGTGACCGCCGCGCGCGTGTCGGCGTCGTCCAACTCCGCCAGCACCGCCGCTAACCGGCTGTCACTGGCGCGGCACTCGACCGCGAGCGCTCCTTGAGCCGGTGCTGGCAACATCTGCACCGGCTCTAACGTCTCGGTGACGTCGTCGAGGCGGCCCAGTCGGGCCAGACCGGCCCGGGCCACGACGACGGCGTCAAGATCACCACTGCTTACCCTGTTCAACCTGGTATCTAGGTTGCCTCGTAGGGGGCGGATTTCCAAACCGAGACCCAATGCTCTAAGCTGTGCGGCCCGTCGCGGGGACGAGGTGCCCACCACCGATCCCGTCGGCAACTCCGCAAGCACCAGCCCGTCGCGCGCTACCACCGCGTCGCGGGGGTCATTGCGCGGCGGTATCGCGGCGATGGTGAACCTTGGGTCGTGGGCCGTCGGCAAATCCTTGTGCGAGTGCACAGCCGCGTCAACCCGGCCGTCTTCGATGGCCTCACGCAACGCGGTGGTGAAGACGCCCACCCCCAGACTTTCGATGGGCGCCGAGGATCGGTCGCCCGCGGTGCTGATGGTCACCAACTCCGCGGGATGGCCGTTGGCGATGAGAGCGTCCCTGACGGCAGCGGCCTGGGTGGTGGCCAACGCACTGCCCCGAGTGCCAATCCGGATCACGTGAGCCAATCGGCTACTCGGCGGAAGGTGTCGGGGTTCCGGCGTCGAAATCGCCTCGCACCACAGGCAATTCACCCGCAGCAACGGCGGCCACGGAGTCAATGGCGGTCTGGTCGAGTTCGAAAAGCTCGCGCAGCGCCTCGGCGTAGCTATCGCCGCCGGGCGCGCTGGCGAGCTGCTTGATCCGCACTGTGGGCGCGTGCAGCAATTTGTCCACCACCCGGCGCACGGTGCGGGCCACCTCTTCACGCTCGGCGCTTTGAAGCCCCGGCAGCCGGTTGTCCAGGCGGAGCAGTTCTGCTTCGACCACATCGGCGGCTCGCTGGCGCAACGCCGTCACCGTGGGGGTGACCTCGGCCATCCGCTGCCCCACCAGATAGCCGGCGACTTCGTTCGCGACGATGCTCCGGGCGGCGTCGACGTCGGTGGCGGCGGCGTGGGCCGCGGGCTCGTGTTGGACGCGGTCCACGTCGACGACCCAGATGCCGGGCAGTCCGGCCACCGCCGGATCGACGTCGCGCGGCATGCCGAGGTCGCATATCACCAGCGGCTGGGTTGCTTCGTCGCGGTGCGCGGCCGCCAGCGCGTGATACACGTCGGCCAGCGAAACCACCGGGGTCACCGCCCCGGTGCAGCTGACCACGACGTCGGCATCCGCCAATGCGTCGGCCAGGCCGTCGAAGGTCAACGCTTCGGCCTCGACACCCGATTCGCGGATTTTGCGGACCAACCGTTGCGCCCGGGACAATGACCGGTTGAGCACGTGGATGTGCCCGATGCCCGCGCGCGTGAGCTGCGCCGCCGCGAGCGCGCCCATGGCCCCTGCGCCGATCACCAGTGCGGTTTTCCCCGGCAGCCCGCCCAGCCTGCGTTCGGCCATGCCCAGCGCGACCGACACCACCGAGGCGCCGACCGCGTCGATCGCCGTTTCGGAATGCACCCGCTTGCCCACCGACAGCGCCCGCTGGGCCAGCTCGTGGAGCAGCCGGCCGACGGTGCGGTTGGCCTCTGCGGTGGCATACGCGCGGCGCACCTGACCAAGCACCTGTTGCTCGCCGATGACCGCTGAATCCAGACCGCTGGCAACCGCGAACAGGTGCTCGACGGCGGCCTCGCTGTAGCGGACGTAGGCGTATTTGGTCAGGTCGCCCATCGACATCCCGGAGTGCTCCGACAGCACCTGCCCGATCACCGCCAGGCCGGCGTGGAACGCGTCCACCACGGCGTAGACCTCGACGCGGTTACACGTCGACAGCACCATGGCCTCGGTCACCAGCGACGACTGCAGCACTCGGTCGACAATCTTGGTCTGGTCGGATTCGTCGAGGCTGAGTTGTTCCAGGACGGAGACCGGCGCACTGCGGTGCGAAACCCCGAAGAGCAGGATGCTCACGGCAGCATCACCTGGCCAGCTCCTTTGCTTTCCAAGCCGTAACTGAACTGATGTCTACGGTAATCGTTGATGAGCTGGGCTACCAAATAATGGTGCACCGGCAAGGGCGGTTAGCAAGGGCGGTTAACGGGCCGCCAGATCCGCGCGCAGCCGGGCCTCGTCGATCTCCCAGTAACTGTGTTCGCGGCCGTCCAGCAGGATCACCGGCAGACGGTCGCCGAACTCGGCCCGCAGCCCAGGGTTGCCCGCCAACGCCGCGGCGTCGACGTCCGTCGTTGACAGGTCGAAGCCCAGTTCACCGGCCAGTTCAGCGAGCCGGGCGTGTACCCGCACGCAGATGGCGCACCCGTCGCGAGTCAGCAGCTCCACCTGCGGGGTCTGGGTCATGCCCACCAGTGTGGCACCTGTCGACCGGGTCCTCAGCGTGACTCAGGGTGAGTTGTGGCCAGCCCCGGTGGGCGTTAGGTTGCCGCCATGGGCGCCGACAACACCTTTAAGGTGAATCCCGAGGCGATGCAGCGCTTCGCGGCGGCGTTGGATTGCGGCGCCAAGGACCTGCAGGATCGGCTGGCCGAGCTGGACGGTCAGGTCGGCGAGATGCTGGGCGGCTGGCGGGGCGCGTCAGGCGGCGCCTACGCCTCTGCATGGGAGCTGTGGCATCGCGGGGCCGCCGAGGTACAGCTGGGGTTGTCGCACCTGGCGAAGTCGGTCGGCGAAGCCGGTGTGGGCTATCAGCAGAACGAGGCCGCCTCTGCCCGAGCGCTGCGGGGTGTGCGGAATGGCTGAGGCGTTTCGGGTGGATCCGGACACATTGGCTAACGCGGTGCGCCGGATGGCGGAGTTTGGCCGCCACACCGAGAGCATGCTCGGCGAAATCGATTCTCTGGTAACCGATTTGCACGCGACGTGGACGGGGGAAGGCGCTGCGGCCCACGCCGAGGCGCACCAGCGCTGGGCTCGCGGCGAGGCGATGATGCGCGCGGCACTGGCCCGGTTGCGGGCCGCGGGTGCGACGGCGCATCGCAACTACACGGGCGCCGTGACGGCGAACGTAGCTATGTGGTCGTGACCTGCCGAACGTGACGCCGGCCTCACGTTCGGCACCTTCGGGCCGGCCACCGCAAATCCAGACCAGCCACGCAAACCTCCTTCACACGCGTGCCGGATAGTGTTGGTACCGGCCACCGGGCGGGCACGGCGATTGAGGAGGTTTGTCGATGGCTTCCGCTGAACCCGGCGACGCAGACCGCACCGGTCACGTTGACGTGGACACGCCGGCCGACAACGCCAGCGCCAGCCGTGCGCTTGATGACCTGAAGGCCGCGCAGGCCACTGAGGCCCCTGCGGCCGCTTCGGATGATCGTCCGCAGCCGCCCATCGACCTGACCGCCGCCGCGTTCTTCGACGTGGACAACACGCTGGTGCAGGGTTCGTCGGCGGTGCATTTCGGCCGCGGGCTGGCGGCTCGAAATTACTTCACCTATCGCGACGTGCTCGGATTCATCTACGCGCAGGCCAAGTTTCAGTTGCTCGGCAAGGAAAACAGTGAAGACGTCGCCGCCGGGCGGCGCAAGGCCCTCACGTTCATCGAAGGCCGATCGGTCGAGCAGCTGGTAGCCCTCGGCGAGGAGATCTACGACGAGATCATCGCCGACAAGATCTGGAACGGCACCCGCGAGCTCACGCAGATGCACCTCGATGCCGGCCAGCAAGTCTGGCTGATCACCGCCACGCCCTACGAGCTCGCGGCCACCATCGCGCGCCGCCTCGGGCTGACCGGTGCGCTGGGCACCGTCGCCGAATCGGTCGACGGTGTGTTCACTGGCAGGCTGGTCGGCGAGATTCTGCACGGCCCGGGCAAAGCCCACGCCGTGCGGTCGCTGGCTATCCGCGAGGGTCTCAATCTGAAACGCTGCACCGCCTATTCCGACAGCTTCAATGACGTGCCGATGTTGTCGCTGGTGGGCACCGCGGTCGCCATCAACCCCGACGCCCGGCTGCGCAGCCTGGCCCGCGAACGCGGGTGGGAGATCCGCGATTTTCGAACCGCGCGCAAGGCCGCCCGAATCGGGGTGCCGTCGGCGCTGGCGCTCGGCGCGGCGGGCGGTGCGCTGGCCGCGTTGGCGTCCAGACGCCAATCGCGCTGATAAGCTGCGCCGCTAGCGTCTATTCGAGCGGAGAGCAAGCGTCATGACAGTCATCCAAGGAGCCGAAACAGTCATCGGCAGCCATTACCGTGCGTCGGACTACTTCCAGGTCGGACGCGAAAAGATCCGCGAGTTCGCACTCGCGGTGAAGGACGACCACCCGACGCATTACAGCGAGACCGACGCCGCGGACGCCGGTTACGACGCGCTGCTCGCTCCCCTGACCTTTCTGGCCGTTGCGGGACGCCGTGTGCAGCTGGAGATCTTTACCAAGTTCCAGATCCCGATCAACATCGCCCGGGTCGTCCATCGCGATCAGAAATTTCGGTTTCACCGCCCGATCGTCGCCCACGATAAGCTGTACTTCGACACCTACCTAGACTCGGTGATCGAATCCCACGGCACCGTGCTCGCCGAGATTCGCAGCGAAGTCACAGACGCCGAGGGGAAACCGGTCGTCACCAGTGTCGTCACGATGCTGGGGGAGGCCGCATATCAAGACGCTGGCGCTGAAGAAACCGTCGCAGCGATAGCATCCATATCTGCGGGAAATTAGGGGCAAATCCAATGACGTCACAGGGTGAAACGGGTGGCACCCAGCTGAAGCCGCCAGTCGAGGCAGTCCGATCTCACTACGACAAGTCGAATGAATTCTTCAAGCTGTGGCTTGATCCGTCGATGACCTACAGCTGCGGCTATTTCGAAGAGCGTCCGAACATGACGCTGGAAGAGGCCCAGTACGCCAAGCGCAAGCTCGCCCTGGACAAGCTGAACCTCGAGCCCGGCATGACGCTGCTCGACATCGGCTGCGGCTGGGGCTCGACAATGCGGCACGCGGTGCAGGAGTACGACGTCGACGTGATCGGCTTGACGCTGAGCGAGAATCAGTATGCTCACGACATCCAGAAGTTCGCCGAGATGGACAGCCCCCGTCGCAAAGAGGTGCGGATCCAGGGCTGGGAGCAATTCGATGAGCCCGTGGACCGCATCGTGTCCCTCGGCGCGTTCGAGCACTTTGCCGACGGAGCGGGCGATGCCGGGTACGAGCGTTACGGCGTCTTCTTCAAGAAGTTCTACAGCTTGCTGCCCGACGACGGCAGGATGCTGCTGCACACCATCGTGGTGCCCGCCGCCGAGGAGGGTAAGGAACTCGGCTTGAGGACGACGATGAGCCTGCTGCGGTTTATCAGCTTCATCTTAAAGGAGATCTACCCGGGCGGTAGGTTGCCCCAGGTCGAACAGGTCGACAGGTACTCCACGGACGCCGGATTCAAGATCGAGCGTCGCCACTTCATCGGGAAGAACTACGTTCCGACGTTGACGGCCTGGGGGGATGCGCTCGAGGCGCACAAAGAAGAGGCGATTGCCCTGAAGGGGCAGGAGACCTACGACATCTACCTGCACTACCTGCGTGGTTGCTCGGATCTGTTCCGCGACGGCTACACGAACGTCTGCCAGTTCACCCTGGTCAAGTAGGGAACTCAGCCGAAGAAGATGTTGCGACGACCAGCCAGCAGACGGTACAGCGTCTGCTGGATGGTCTCACGCACCTGATCGGTCAACTCGAACGTCACCATCGGGTCCTCGGCGTCGCTGGCGGCGTAGTCGGCGGTGTAGATCGGCTCACCGAACGCGATGCGCCACTTCGACGGCAGCGGCACCAGACCCGCGGGCCCGGCCAACGGGAACAGCGGCGTGATCGGGAAGTAGGGCAGGCCGAACAGCCGCGCCAGCAACTTGACGTCGGCCAGCATCGGATAGATCTCTTCGGAGCCGATGATCGAGCACGGAATGATCGGCGCCTTGGTGCGCAGTGCCGCGGTGACGAAGCCGCCGCGGCCGAATCGCTGTAGCCGGTAGCGGTCCTCGAAGCGCTTGCCCAGGCCCTTATAGCCCTCGGGGAAGACGGCGGTCAGCTCGCCGGAGGCGAGCAGCCGCTGAGCGTCCGTCGTGCAGGCCATGGTGTGCCCGGCCTTGCGGGCGGCCTCGCCGATCACGGGCAGGTCGAACACCATGTCGGCGGCCAGCAGCCGTAGGTCGCGCTCGGACGGATGATTGTCGTGAACCGCCACCGACAACATCAGCCCGTCGAACGGCAGGACCCCGGCGTGGTTGGCCACCAAAAGCGCGGCGCCATCACTCGGCAGGTTCTCGATGCCGCTGACTTCGACGCGGAACCATGACCTGAAGAAGAACCTCAGCAATGGTCGAACGATCGCGTTGTTGAAGTGCGGATCGAACCCGAACTCGTCGACGCTGTAGTCGCCGGTCAGCCGCTTCCGAAGGAATCCGGACACCGCGGCGACGCGCTCGGCGAGTTCGTTGAGTGGCGCCTCGGTCGGGGACGGCGCGCCCGCGGCGCGCCGATGCTCGTCGATCTCGCGGACGACGGCGGCGATCTGTTCGGCCGGCGCGCGGCCGCTTGGATCAGAGAGTAAGGAGGGATGCTGACCGGAATCTTCTGCCCGTTGACCCGCTCTTCGACGCGCCGCTACCCGACCCCGATTCGTGTGCAGTGGAATGACATTCGCTCTGGTTTCACCCGCCACGATATTTACCTGACCCCACCCCATGGAATTGGATTTCGGCTACCCCAGCGCTGGGCAATCGCTATAGCGCGACCCTCCAGGGAGCGTACCCGATGTGGGTCGATTATGGGAGTCAAGCCGCGGCCGCGGACGTAGTCATCGAAGGCCTCGGCCGTCGTCCATTTGGGGTGGTAGCCAAGTTCTGAGCGCATCCGGCTGGTGTCCATCACCCGGCCATAACTCAAGTAATTGAATTGATCGCGGGTGATCTCGGTGTAACGGTTAGCCCTTCTCAGCGAGTCGAGCGCGAACACGCCAAAACCGGGTACTGGCAATGGGATTCGGCCGGCGCGGCGAATCGCCTGCGACAGCATGATGGTGCCCTCGGCGCCGATGTTGAAGGTGCCGGCCTTGCCGGCCATCGCCGCGCGCTCGAGTGCGCCCAGCGCATCCTGCTCGTGCAGCAACTGCAGTCGCGCATCGCGGCCGAACATCGTCGGGACCAGCGGGCCGGCCAGATACCGCGACAACGTGGTGTCCATCGCGGGGCCAATCATGTTGGCCAGCCGCAAAATCGTCACCGCGATGTCGGGCCGGCGCCGGCCCAATCCGCGCGCGTAACCCTCGATATCCAGGCTGTCCTTGGCGAAACCATCGCGAAACGGCCGACGGCTGCTGCTGTCCTCGGTGAACATCACCGGATCGTGCGCGCTGGACCCGTACACTTCGGACGTCGACTTGAGCACGACACGACGCACCGACGGCGCCTTCTGACAGGCGGCGAAAAGTTGCATCGCGCCCATCACGTTGATTTCCTTCAACGCCGCAGTGCCGCCGGAGCGCGGCGCGTAGGACGCCGCGGCCGCATGCACCACCGTGTCGACGTCGCCATTTCGAATCACCTTGGCGATAAACGGATTGCGAATATCAGCGCGGACGAACTCAGCCCGGCCCATCCGGCGCAGCATGTCCTTGCTCGGCGCGACCGCGTCGACCGCGATGACCCCGTTGATGAGCGGGTTTTGCGCGAGCCGAGCAGTCAGGTAGCCGCCCAGAAACCGGCAGGCGCCGGTGACCAGCACAACTTTGGGGTAATGCACGGTCCCACCGGGGCCGGCGTCAGGGCCGCTCGACGTATCCACCCGATCAGCCTAGCGGGCGAGGAGCTACAGCGGCGTTACCGACGGGTGACTTCGGCCCAAGACTTACAAGGACCTACTTGCCAAGTTTTCGGCGCTGCACCCGGGTGCGACGCAGCAGCTTGCGGTGCTTCTTCTTCGACATGCGCTTGCGCCGCTTCTTGATGACTGAACCCATGACTCCGCTATCTGGCTGCTATCTGGCCGCCGGCCTGCTTCAAAGATTGGACCCGGACACCTTACCCGGCGGGACGCACGCAACACCAAACCGGCGTCTCGTGACCAACCGCGAGACCACTGCGTACCCACCAAGCCCAGCGCCGCCGGCAGGCGGCCCGGTGTGACCTCAGCCCGCGTCGAAGTACGACGTCTCCAGCATGTCGTGGACGGCCTTGGCATGCACTCGGAAGGAGCGACCAACCCGAACCGCGGGCAGTTCACCGTTGTGCACCAGCCGGTACACCGTCATCTTGGAGACCCGCATCAGCGCGGCCACCTCGGCGACGGTCAGAAATTGTGTCCTGGCCTGCTGGCCATCGAGGGAACCGGTGTCCCGCGGCTTACCAGCGGAATCTCGCGCCGATGGCCCGTTCGTAGACGTCATCGCAACCCAATCGTGTCAGGCACGCGCAACGCCACCGGCTTCCCCTCCGCTGGCACCCACGTGTGCATACACACAGGAGAATAGCGGGACTAGTGGGGTTACTGGTACTGGTGGGGGCTAATCAATTCGAAATCTTAAAATTATTCGGATGTAATTCTTAGCTGCTCAGAGCGGCTTTTGGCGGCCTGGACGGCGGCGTCCACGGCCGCCCGCAAGCCCCCGCGTTCGAGTTCTCGCAGCGCAGCGGCGGTGGTTCCGCCGGGTGAGGTGACCGTGGCCCGCAGTTGCGCGGCCGTTGCGTCCACCTGCATCCCCAGCGCCCCACCGTCGGCCGATGGCCGGTCCTGGTTCATCCGTTCCAGCAGCATCGCCGCTGATCCGGCCATTGTCTGGGCGGTCAGATCGGCGGCCACCGGACGGCTCAGACCCGCCGCGACGCCGGCGTCGACCAGGGCCTCGACCAGCAGAAAGAAATACGCCGGGCCCGAACCGGACAGTGCGGTCACGGCGTCCATTTGCGACTCGGGAACGGTGAGCACGCCGCCGACCGCGTCGAACAGGGCCGAGACCTCCTCGAGCTGTGGTGGCGTGACGAAACGGCCCTTGGCCAGCGCCGTCACCCCCGCGCCCACCAGCGCCGCCGCGTTCGGCATCGCCCGGATCACCGGGGTGCCGACCGGCAGCCTGGATTCGAAGTAGGTGATCGTGATGCCGGCGGCCACGGTCACGAACACCTGCTCAGCGCTGTCGTTATCAGCGTTGGCAGCCGCTTCGGCCAGCTTCGCCAGCACGGACTCGACGTCGGCGGGCTTCACCGCGACCACGATGAACGTCGCGTTGTCCACCGCTTCGGTCACCGACGACGTCACCAACACCGAATAGGTGTCCGCCAGGTACTTGGCGCGGTCTCCGATCCGCTCGGCCACCACCAGGTCTTTGGTCTGCCGCCCTGCCCGCAGCAGGCCAGACAGCAATGCCTCGCCGATGCTGCCACCACCGATGATCGCGATCCTTGCCATGTCGGAAAGCATCGCAGACGGCTCGGCTCTTCCGTGCTACCGGGCGGGGGGCACCATCGCCAGTTGGCGCGACTGCGCCACAATGCGGCCCGTCTGGTCGACGACGAGGTGGTCCTCGTCGAACCAGTCCTGCCCGATCTCGACGCAGCTACAGATCACTCGCAGCCAACCATCGGCGGGCAATGCCCGAAGGAACGCGGTCAGCTGGATGGTGGGCGCCCAGCCGGTGCGTTCCACCGCGAAGGTCACCGGAGCCGACACATCCCCGCACATGAGCGCGAACAGCGCGTCCGGGGCGACGCCGCGGGGGCGTGCCCACATCTGAATCACCGGCGGGCGCCCCTCAGCGCTGGGCGCCAGTGTCGACAGCACCGTCCGGATGTCGCAGCCTTCGCCGAGGTGCACCAGGCCGGCCAGCGGGTGGCCAGGCTCGATCGGCGCGACGTCCCCGGGTGGTTCGGGTGGCATCAAATCCAGAACCGGGTTGGCCGACAGCAGCGGCACGGTCCCGTGCTCGGGCTCGCCGAGGTTGACGACGGCATGCACCGCGGCGCGGTCGCCCTGGGTCAGCTCGACATCGACCACGCTGATCCGGCGGCCACGCTTGCGGATCAACGTCGTCAGCAGCATCGGCCCCGGGTCGGGCGCCCACAGGAAGCTTGCCGACACTGAGACAGGCTCCAGGACCGGCCCAAGCCCGTCCGATGGCCCGCCGCCGCACGCGGTGCGCGCGGCGTTGGCACACAACGCCAGCATCGCGCCGCCGTGCACCTTGGGCCCGATGGTCCAGTGCTTGTTCAGCTCGCCTTGAAAAGTGCGTGGGTACACGCCGGGGCCGACCTCGCGCAGCGTCATCGCTTCGGTGAATAGGGCGGTCATGGTCTCCTGATGTCAGCGCAGCAAGTGCGCGCGGGCGAACTGCAACGATTCGGTCAGCATGGCTTCACGCTCATTGGCCGAACGCGCGCTTGACGTGGACACCTCCAGGATGACGTGGCCGGCGAAATGGCCGCCGGCCAGCATCTGGCACACCTCTGCGGTGGGCTCCGTACCGCGGCCCGGCACCATGTGCTCGTCGGCGGGCAGGCCGCTGCCGTCACACAGGTGCAGGTGCACCAGCCCCGGGCCCATCCGCCGCGCCATCTCCAGCGCGTCGGTGCCCGCGGTCGCGGTGTGCGACAGGTCCAGCGTGTAGTGCGCGTGGTTGCCGTCGAGCGGGTCGTAGGACGGCGCGAACGCCGAAATCGCAGGCCCGGGGCCACCGCCACGCCTGCGCATGCGTTCTCGTGACTGGTCGGCCCCGAAGAATCGGTCCGCCCGGAACGGGAACATGTTCTCGACGGCGACCATCACCTCGCTGGACGCTTCGAGGGCCACCACCTGTTCACTGAATCCGTCTGCGTAGCGCCGCTGCCACCGGAACGGCGGATGCACGACGACCGTCTGCGCGCCCAGTTGTTCGGCGGCCTTCACGCTGCGCTCGAGCTTGGGAATCGGGTTGGAGCCCCACACCCGCTGCGAGATCAGCAGGCAGGGCGCGTGCACCGACAGCACCGGTACGTGATAACGCTCCGACAGCTTCTCGACGGCATCGATGTCCTGGCTGACCGTCTCGCCCCACACCATCAGCTCGACCCCGTCGTAGCCCAGCCTGGTCGCGTACTCGAATGCGGCCTCGGCCCGCAACGGGTACACCGAGGCCGTCGACAAGCCGACTTTGATTGCTGGGCGCACTGTCTGTGTGGTGCCCACCTAGCCCGATTGCAACGACAGCGCCAGCGGTCCCAAGGTGATCAGCGCCCCCACCGCGACCGCGATCAACGTGCTGGCGATGTCCTCGGTTTTACGGACGACCCGCACCCCGACCACCAGGCCCAGGATGACCAGCACCGAGAGGACCAGGGCCACGATGCTGTTCCAGCGCCACAGCTGGTCGAAGGCCACGAACAGGCCCGCGCCGAACACGACGGCCAGGATCGACTGCAGCACCACCAGGCTGCCCCGCCACAGCGCTTCGAACCTGCTCGGCGACGGCTGACCCTGCTCGCCGGCTTCTTCCGGCTCTGGCCGCTTCGCCGGCTGTGAGGGCCCAGTCGTGCCCGCCGCTTCGTCGCCGCGCCGCCGGGCCAACTCGTCGGCGAGTGTCTGTCCCCCGAACAGCGTCGAATCCGAAGCCTGCAGGTAGGAGCGCACGTATGCGGAATCCTCGGTCGCGACTTCCGCCTCGCGCACGTCGGAGTCCATGACGTCGACCGGGATGTCCGCGTAGTCGTCGGCCGGATCGGGACTCATGCCCTCGGCGTCGGACTCCAGCTCCGCGGACCCGTTTCGACCATCCGCGTGCTCGGCCTCGCTACCGGTGTGGCCCAACGGCCGCGGGTAGGCACTGAGCTGCGGCCCCGACGCGCGTTGAGCCTGCGGCGGGGACTTGGGCCAGCGCGGCTCGGGTTCGGACCAGTAGGCGACGTGCTCCGCACCCGCGTTGGCAGGTTGCTCGTCCACAGCCGCAGGGGCCGGCGGGGGCGGCTCGATCCCGTCCTGGTCGTCGTCATGGTCCACGCCCCGGATGACCGGAATTTCACCCGTGAGCTCGGCAACCGAAACGGCGTCGCTGTCACCGCGCCGACGGCGTCGGCGCCGGGTGACCGCCGGCGCGCCGATCGTCCCGTTCCTGGCCAGTAATTCGGCGACCGAGATCGGCCGGGTCTCGGGGCTCTCCGTCTCGGGGTGTGGTCCGGTCATGATTTGTCGCCTTTCGATCGGTTAGCCGCGTTCCGATCTACTTCCTGGGCTCTAGCATCGCGCACCGAAGTCTCCACCAAGGCAGTTCCATCGGCTTCACTGTCAAGTTTCCGCAAGATGAGACCTTCCCGTAATGCCCACGGGCAGATGTCCACGGTTTCTATTGACAGCGCTCGCATGCTCGCCTCTGCCACCAGCGCGCCCGCCACGATCTGCGGTGCCCGCTCGGCGCTAACTCCTTCCAGTTCTGCGCGGTCAGCGGTCGTCATCCTAGAGATGAAAGATATGAGTTGTCTGAGGCCGTTTGCCGTAAGTGTCCTTTTCGCCCGCGGTCCGGCGGCCGACGGCGCAGCGCCGGTGAGGCGCGCCAGCGAGCGAAACGTCTTCGACGAGGCCACCGCGAGGTCGGGGGCGCCGGCATCCAGCACGGTCACGCTGGCATCGGCCAACTCGGCATCCAACCAATCGCGCAGCATCGCGACCCGGCGCCGGCCGGGCGGATCGTCGGGCAGCCACTCGCGGGTCAACCGTCCGGCGCCCAACGGCAGCGACATCGCGACCTCGGGCTCCTCATCGACTCCGCTGGACACCTCCAGCGAGCCACCGCCGATGTCGAGGTTGATGATCCGTCCCGCGCTCCACCCATACCAGCGGCGCACCGCCAGGAAGGTCAGCCGCGACTCGTCGACCCCACGCAGCACCTGCAACTCGACGCCGGCCTCTTTGCGCACCCGGGCCAGCACGTCGTCGGAATTCTCGGCGTCGCGGACCGCGGACGTGGCGAAGGCCATCAACTGCTCACAACCGGAGCTGATCGCGATCTTGGCGAACTCGTCGATCGTGGAAATGAGCTTCTCGGCGCCGCGCTTGGTGATCTTGCCCGAACTGTCGGTGGCTTCGGCCAGCCGCAGGGTGGCCTTCGTCGAACTCATCGGCGTCGGATGCCCACCGCGGTGGGCATCTACCACCAGCAGATGGACCGTGTTGCTACCCACATCGAGCACGCCCAATCGCACAGGATACAAACCTAGCGGGGCGACGATGCGCGCCGCGAAGCGGCGTGAGGAGAAGGCCCGCAACTCAGCACTAGCGGGGCGACGATGCGCGCCGCGAAGCGGCGTGAGGAGAAGGCCCGCAACTCAGCACCAGCGGGGCGACGATGCGCGCCGCGAAGCTGCGTGAGGAGAAGGCCCGCAATTCAGCACCAGCGGGGCGACGATGCGCGCGACTGAGCAGTCCGGCAAACCGACACGACGCGAGCCGCGCTTGC
>NZ_JBKQQD010000148.1:0-41985 GCF_052144515.1 Mycobacterium sp.
GAATTCGGAAAAAGATACCGAAACCGGGATAGCGCCAACCGATTCCGTCGCAATCGCATAGAATCCTGATCGTAAGCGGGCGGAACCTACATCAAGCCACAATTACACCGTTCCTGGGACGCTACCCATTCCGACACAGAGTTTTGAGACCCTCATATGTCGTCTATTTCGAGATCGCGTTCAGTTCTGTTCGGGCCTGGTCGATCTGGTCGTACGCGTAGGTCGCCATGGCGGTGGTGGTCATCGTCTCACCCTTGCGGGCGAGTGATTCGTGGGCCGGGTCGCCGAGGACTTCGCGGAGGTGGGCGATCACGGTTACCCTCCTGACGGACCACGGGGCATCACCGAACCCCCGATGGGGGGGCCGTAGCCACCCTCTCCCGGCTTGTCCCGTTGTGGCTTGCGTGAGCCGGGCGGGATGGGCGGGATGAACACCGGCATCGGCATACTTCTCTCGATGGCTGTTGCCATCGGCGCGGTCTGCGCAATCAGGCGAACGGCGCTGGACGGGGCAGACAATCCACCCAAAGGGACGCTCTGGCCAAAAGAAGCGGTGATCGGCCCCCTGATAGGTGCCCCGGCCCCGGACCCTGCACCCGCTCCCGCTCCTGCACCTGTGGGACTGGGAGCGAACCCCACGGCCAAACCGCTGATGTCGCCGTATCCCGCCGCAAGATTGCGTGATGTGGGAACCAGGGTGCCTGGAAACTGACCGGGTTGGAAGTCATGACCAGCGGCGAACGCCACGCCGATGGTTTGGGGGGCCTGTATCAATCCCCCGGTCGCGTTCTGCAGGTAGCCGTTGACGGTCTGGATGAACGGGATGCTGAAGAGGCTGTTCTGGGCCGGGGTAGCCGCTTGTACGGCAGCCGGGGTTCCCACCCCTGCCGGGTTGGTGGTCTGCGGCGGGGGGGTGAACGGTTGCAGGGTCATGGTCTGCAGGCTGGTGGCGTTGTAGCCCAGCAAGGCCGCGGTGTTCCCGGCCCACATCTGCATGTATTGCGCTTCGGTGGCCGCGATGGCCGGGGCGTTGATCCCGAAGAAGTTGGTGGCGATCAGGTGGGCCAGCTGCATGCGGTTGGCGGCAACTACGGAGGGGTGCACCACGGCCAGTTCGGTGGCGGCGAATGAGCTGGCCATGGTGGTAGCTGCCATCGACATCTGTTCAGCTGTCCCGGCGGTAGCGTGCATCCACGCCAGGTAGGGCTGTACCGACGCGATCATGGCCGTCGCCGACGGTCCCGTCCAGGGGATGCCCGCCACGGTACTGGCGTACTGCGCGGCCGTCTGTTCCAGATCGGTCGCCAGCTGGCGCCAGGCATTGGCTGCGGCAAGCAGAGACCCGGCACCCGGTCCCGAATGAATCAGTGCTGAAGTGATCTCCGGGGGAGCACCGAAATCCATCAACTATGCCGCCATCGCCACCCTGGCTCGATTGATGATCCGCTGGACGATGAACGGGACAAACGGGCCATATTGCGAGTGTGGCGCTGTTTGCCCTGGGGGCGGCAAAGGACACGCCGTTAAAGATCGCATGACAAAGCGCAATCGGGCAGGCCGTCATCCACGGCGTCGGTGTTGATTCGGTGCCACTGACGCCCCATCGGCGAACCGTCATCGGACATTCCCGTGTCGACGTAGCGGCTCAGCGTGCGGATGGCCCGCACTATCTCGGCACGGTCCTTGGCCCGCTGGCTGGTCACGGCATCTCCACCTGTGCGGCCACGTTAATAAGCCAGTGCCCGAGCTTGGCGGCGGTCGCGGGCGTCAGCTGGATCACGCAGCTGTCGAGGCTGTTGTCCTGTGCGACGTGGATGAACATCACGGACCCGTCCGGGCCGGGGTCCACGTCAGTATCATTTCACCGCTGGTCAACGATGTCCCGTCGTATCGCCTGCCATCTCCGATACGAAGTTTTGAGACTCTCGTATGTCGTCTAATTTCGAGACCGCGTCCAGTTCTGTTCGGGCCTGGTCGATTTGGTCGTAGGCGTAGGTCGCCATCTCGGCGGTGGTCATCGTCTCGCCCTTGCGGGCGAGCGATTCGTAGGTCGCCTCGCCGAGGACATCGCGCAGGTGGGTGATCGCGGTGGTGATTTCGGGGACCCCCGCCGCGGAGAGTGGACTGAGCGCGAGAAAACCCTGCGCTACTGTTCACTTAGGAAGTGCCTTCCCGCCGGATCATGGAACCCTGAAGAAGTCCCATTATCCCTTGCAGGACAGGCACTTTCGCTAACTCAACACCGTGTCGCGCAGAGTTCCGCGAAAAATCCAGGTTAGGCCGTTCGTGTTCAGCGCACCCCGGAACCGGGCACAATGATCTCGGTCCCCGCGTTGAGGGTCTTGCCGCGGAAGAAGTCCTGGCTACCGAGTGCGCTCAGCGCCGCGACTAGGATGCCGAGCAGCAGCAGGCCCATCCCAAGTACGAATACACCACCGACCGGGCCAAAGTGGGTCTTGCCGTAGTCCGGGGCGTACATGTCGATGGCACTCTGCACGAACGCCCACGTCATTGCGACCGCGCCGATGAACGGAAGGGCGCCCCGCAGCCAGAAGTCGCGTGCCGATCGCCGCAGCGTGCGCCGGTAGGTCCACACGCACGCATACGCGGTGGTGGCGTAGTAGAAGGCGGTGGCCAGCCCCAGCGACGCCACCATGTCCGCCAACGAGTTCTGGCTGACCAGCGTCATAACAAGATAGATCGTGAACCCGCCGACACCGATCACGAGGACGGCGAACCACGGTGTTCGGTACCGGGGGTGCACCCGCGCGAAGCGCTGCGGCAGGGCCCGGTAGACCGCCATGGCCAGCATGCCCCGCGCGGTTTTGACCAGACTCGTCATCACCGACGCCAATGAGGACGAACTGATCGCGAGCAGCAGCACAACGGCCAGGCCCCTACCGACCACCGGGTCTCCCAGAATGCTGAGGGCGTCGTTGGCGTTCTGGGGATTGTTCAGGCCGATGCCCGTAGTGCCGAACCCGGCGAAGGCTTGAATCGCAAAGCTCACCAGCACATAGGTGCCGAGCACGAGGATCGTTGCGAGCACGGCGGCCTTGCCCGGGTTCTTGTGCGGCTGCTTGGTCTCCTCAGATATCGACAGGCAGGCGTCCCACCCCCAGTACGCGAAGACGCACAGGATGGCCCCGTGGGCAACGGACGCGGCGGATAGTCCCGCCGGAAACAGCCAACTCCACTGCGGCAGCACCGCCTGCGGACCCGCGTGATGGCCGAACACCTTCACCAACGCGACAACGCTGACCAGCGCCAGCATCGCGAACTGCACCGCCACCAGCACAGCCTGTGTGCGCTCGGTGACGTCGATTCCCCGCAGACACAGCAGCAGCAAGCCGACGATGGCCAACCCGCCCACCGCGACCTGAGCCGCCATCGAATTTGCCAATGCGTTCAGGTGCAGCGCCTTCAGCAAGTAGACCGCCGCGATCTGTGCGCCATTGCCGACGGCGACGGTCGCAGCGATCACCGAGGCCCAGCCGGCCAGCCAGCCGACCCACGGACCGAACGCGCGTGTGGCCCATGTGAAGGCCGATCCGCAGTCCGGCGTCTCGCTGGCGAGTTCGCGAAAGGCGAAGGCGGTGAGCATCATCGGCAGAAACCCGATGACAAATAGCGCGGGCGCCTTGGCGCCCACCACCGCCACCATGCCGCCTATCACTGCCGCCAGACTGTAGGCGGGCGCGACCGACGAGACCGCGATGACCACGCTGCCGGTCAGGCTGACGGTTCCTGGCCTCAGCCCCTTTCCGGCGGCCATCACACTGGTTGTCGGCGCCGAGGACGCCTTACTTCTCATCGCCCCTCGGAGAGTGGGGAGTTCGTTTGCGCCGGTGCCAATGAACTTGTGCTTGCCAATGCGAAACATCACCAGCCGAGCAGGGCCGCTGACTTTTGCTCCCGCGTACACGATCAGCCTGTCGAGAAACTGACATGCCTCGGGCGACAGCGGGCCTCGCTAGGGTCACGACCGTAGTATCGCAGGGCACCTCCCGCGAGCCCGGGTCGTTGTAGTCGATCCATCCGGCGTTTTGGGTCAATATGGGACCACACGTTGTGCGCGCTGGTGAACCAACTGCGTGTCTGTTCACGAAGTGCAGGCTACCGCCCACCTGCAGACTCCGTGTGAGCTGCGGGAACGTGTTACCGCTACTTCTGGGGGTCTCGATCCGATGATCGAAAACGGCTCGTATGCAGCAATTTGGGCGCCAATCGGTTGCGTCAAAGGTTGGTACAAGCGCCAGCCAGCAAACCGGAACACGACCCGCGCGGGTACTGGAGGCTCAAAGAGCTAGTGCGGGCTTGAAGTGGCGCTTAACGGCTCACAGTTCGATTCCGTCACGCCTGGCGACTGGACGGGCCTCGACTGGTCCTAGGCTTCTGGCATGCGCAATCGAATAGCGAAATCCGGTGTTACCGGGCAATGTCCGGGCAATAGCAGTGCATTTTCCGGCAGCTGAAAACGAGATACTGAGCGCGCGAAGTGACCGGTGTCGAACGCTGCTTGCGACGACCGCCGCGCTCCTAGACTCGATCGCCATGGACGCGGAGGATGTCAGGCCGGGGGATACTGCGCCGGGCCCAACGTGCGATGAGACGGCCGCGCTGCCTGATCGCATACCGACCGATGCTGTTGAGCTGGCGTGGTCCAGCGAGACGGGGGACACTGCCGCCCTGCCAGCCTCCGACGGGCACAAGCCGTTGCCGCGCAGTTTGCAGCTGCTGCTCGTCGGAGTCTGTGTCGGACAGCTCGTCCTTTGGGGTTCCAGCCAGGGATTTACCATCACGCAGACGCAAGGGACGATCCAGGCTGACGTCAACAACGTTTGCCCGTTGGAATCAAGCGTCGTTCGCGAAGCACGTGATGACAGATACGTCCGACTCTAGCGAGTGGCGATTTCACTGGGCACGGGCGCGCCCGGGGGTCTCTCGGTGCCGCCATGCGAGGCTTGCCATCCCGTTAGAGGTTGCAGACGCTTCCGCTGTCAGGCCGGTCGACAATGGAGGCACGCCGCTGTGACGCGTCGGCGCGCAGCGGAATGCGTCGCAGCCCACGCTGCCGGCTGGGATGAGATCGTGTAGCGGTGATCACGCTCTTCACCATCGCCGGGACCGGACACCCCGGGATCGCGGGCGCCAGATCAACTGGCAGGGGTTGTTTTCCGCAACAGGTGGCGCAGCGGGTCGAGCCGACCAAGTACAGATGGAGTCCGATTCCCTATGCGGCCGCGTTGCCGTTCACCCGCAGTGTGGCCGGCGGGATCACCAAACTCACCAATGCGATCAACGCCACCGACGGCGAATTCGCGATCGCCGCCTACAGCCAAGGCGTGATGGTGGCGGCGCCCGTGTATCGGTCGCTGCGTTCCGGACCGCTGGCGCATCGCAAATCTGACCTTCGGGCGGTGGTCGCCTTTGCCAACCCCGCACGGGAAGCGGGCCACACCTTCCCCGGCTGCCCTGACCCCGGTGGGCACGGAATCATGTCCGCGGACAACAGATTGACCGACACCGAAGACCTGTGGTGGGACTTCGCGATCCCCAATGATCTGGCGGCCGCGGTCGGCGATGACCTAGCGGGGCGCTGGCTCACCACCACCTTCATGGCATTCTGCAACCAATACACCGGTGGTGTGCGCGTCATTCAGGACACGCTTCGGGGCGCGCCGGCGAATGTGTTGCCGCTCGCGGCAACCCTGGTGCCCTACTTCTCCGGGGCCGCCAGCACCAACGGCGCTCCACACGGCCAATATGGCACCTACAAGCCGCTTCGGGGGAATCCGAAGACTTGCGTAGACCTGGCCGTGGACTACCTAGACAGCATCGCGCACTGAGCCTATGCGTCAGTACGTCTACCGAAATCGGTTGGCAATAAGGCAATTTGGCATCATGGCCGCATGCAGCGCCCACCGTCGATGTTGAAAGTGTCGGACTGCCCAAAAAGTAGCACATACTGTATTTCCAACAGTAAGTGACCCGTGTCACTTGGGCGTCGCCACGTGAAAGATTGACGGCATGGCGGGGCTATCTGTCTGCGTCTGTATAGCAGATGACCCCGCGAATGTTGCGTCCTTCCAACATGTCCTGGTAGCCCTCGTTGATCTGTTCGAGGCAGTAACGGCGGGTGACCATATCGTCGAGGTTCAGCCTGCCGGCCTGATACATCGACAAGAGCAAGGGGATGTCACGTTGGGGGTTGCCACCCCCGAGATGGTGCCCTGCAATCTCTTTTGCAACAGGGTGAACAGCGAGAGGTTCAGCGTCGCATCTGTGTCCACGACGCTGCCCATGGCCGTCATGACGCAAATTCCGCCCTTGGATGTGACGGACATGTACTTCTCGAGGTCTTTGCCATTCGACCGGCCGACTGTGACGATCACCTTGCGGGCCATCCGGCCGGCGGTGAGCTCCGCGATGGCCATCAGCGCGGTGTCGATGTCGGCATATACGTGTGTGGCGCCGAATTTGAGCGCTTGCTCGCGCTTCCACTCGACGGGGTCGACCGCAAAGATGTGGCGTGCACCGCAAGTCACCGCACCTAGCAGCGCGGCTATACCGACACCGCCTAATCCAACAATTGCCACATCGTCACCCGGTTGAACTTCAGCCGCTCGCGTCGCCGACCCGAATCCGGTTGTCACGCCGCAGCTGACGAGCGCAGCGGCTTCAAAAGGTGTGGAGTGGTCGATCTTCACCAGTGAGGTCTGGTGAACCACGATGTATGGCGAGAAGGTGCCCAGCAATGCATACGGGTAGACGTTCTGGCCGTTGGCCTGGATTCGAAATGTGCCGTCCGAGAACGCTATTCCAGCCATCAGCCCCATACCAAGGTCGCATAGATTTCGCTCGCCTGACTGGCACGACGGGCACTTACCGCACGACGGTATGAACGACGCCGCCACATGGTCGCCCACTTCGAAGTCTTCGACGCCTTCGCCGACCTCGATGACGATGCCAGCGCCTTCATGACCGCCGAGCATGGGAAAGGCTGCCATCGGGATGTCGCCGGTCACCACGTGGTGATCAGAATGGCACAGCCCGGCGGCCTCCATTTGGACCGTTATCTCGCCCCTGCGAGGCTCGCCGATTTCGATCTCTTCAACCGACCATGGCTGATTGAAATCCCAGATCAGTGCGCCCTTTGTTTCTCACCGGGGTACTCCTTTGTCGCGTTCAGCTGCTCTGTCGCATCTCGCATCACGTGCACGTTACTGTAATAGCTACGGTAAAGCTCACTCCACCTGGGCGGTGTTGAACGGGACGTGTGAGCAGCCGCGCTACTCTGCCTGCCCGGCCTCGGCCTCACCTCGGCGGGTCAGCCCGCAGGCAACAATCAGCTCTTCGTGAAGCTCGAACCAGACGGTGTGGTAGGAGTCGATGATCGGACGGCTAAGCCAGATGCGTTCTCCGTTAAGGATTTTCCGACGGGCTGCGTCAAGCTTTGCCGCGTAGGACGCCAGTCTCGGCAGCTGCTCAGCGACGCCTCGGATGATCGGCACGACCCTGGCGTGAATGTCGTCGAGCCGGGCCAGCACCGCGGCGTCGTAGTCCGCGTCCTCGTGGGTGTTCGGTTCGCCGTCTTTGAGCTGCCAGTCCGTTACCAGGGCCTTGAAATCGGCGTTGACACCACAAAACGCGTCATAACCGGCCGAGACCGCGTCGGCATCGATGGCGGAGCGTTCGGCGGCCAGCAGCTCCGCGAGACGCACCCGGCCGTCCGGTGACAGCTTCACCGTCGTGCCGGCCACCAGCAGTCCCGATTGGGTCAGCGCCGCCACCGTCTCAGCGACAGCGTCGTCGGATTCATCGATCGTCGCGGCGAGGTCATCGCGGCTGACCATGCCTTTGAGCCGGACGGCCTGTAGCACCTTGAGTTCGAGCACCGATCGGCTCCTCTTTTGCCGATCAGCCCGCCACGCGCAGCGCGGTCAGCATAGTGATCAGCGGGTTGGCGGACACCACGTCGGTGTGCCCGGCCTGCAGGGCTTCGCGCACCGCGGAGTCGGAGTTGACATCCAGCCTGGGGTGCGGACCCTCGGCATAGGCCCGCAACGGGCTGATCTGGCGCGCCAATTCCGCCAACGCCTTCAGGTCCGGCGAGTCTTGCTCCGACCAGGTGCGCAATCGCAGGATGCCTTCGCGCACTTCGCCTTCGGTGCCGTCGATGGTGACGAGCTTGCCTTCGAGGGCGTCGGCGACGCCCACTCCGCACCCGACAATCGCGGGGTGGCCTATCTCTCGGCTGACGACTGCGGCGTGTGAGGTTGCCCCGCCGATCTCGGTGACGATGCCGCGGGCGGCGAGCATGCCCTGAACGTCGTCGGGGCTGGTGGACGGGCGGACCAGGATGACGTCGGCCCCTTCTCCGGCGGCATGGATGGCAGCGTCCACGCCGGTGTAGGCGCGGCCGGACACCACTCCCGGGCAGGCCGGCAGCCCTTGGGCGAGTAGCCGTGCGGCCAGCCGGGTTTCGGGCTGCAGTGCGGGCTGCAGCAGTGTCTCGACGTGCTTGGGGGTGACCCGGCGCAGGGCTTCGGCGTCGTCGATCAGACCTTCTGCTCGCAGTTGCAGGGCAAGGCGCACCGCAGCCTGCGCCGAGCGTTTGGCCCTACGCGTCTGCAGCAGCCACAGCTTGCCCTCCTCGATTGTGTATTCGATCTCTTGCACGTCGCGGTCCAGTCGTTCGAGCATGCTCGCGGCTTGCAGGAGTTGGTCGTAGACGGCGGGTTGCTCATTGCGCAGGGCCGTAACCGGTTCGCAGCCCGTGGTACCTGAGACGACGTCCTCGCCCTGGCCGCCGGGCAACCACTCGCCGAACGGCTCGCCGGCGCCGGTCATCGGGTTGCGGGAGAACAAGACTCCGGTTCCCGATGTGCTGGTGTCCACGTTCCCGAAGACCATGGCCTGCACCACCACTGCGGTGCCCTCGTCGGGGTCGAGGCGGTGATGGCGCCGGTAGGCCAGCGCTCGTGGCGAGTCCCAGGAATTAAAGACGGCCGCGACGGCGCCGCGCAGCTGCGCATGCGGATCGTCGGGAACCGTCCCATCCTTGTCGCCGAACACAACACGGCGATACATGCGACGGAACCGCTCACGGGTGTCGTCGGCGAAGGCCGGTGTGAATGAGGCCGCCAGCGCGTCGCGCACCGCGTCGTCGATGCCCAGGTCCAGGACCGTGTCAAGCATGCCCGGCATCGATTCGACGGCCCCGCTGCGCACGCTGACCAAAAGCGGCCGAGGTCCCCGCCCGAAGGTGCGTTCGCACTCGGCCTCCAGCAAGGTCATCGCGTGCAGGACGTCATCCCAGATGGTGTCGAGCGTGTGCTGCGGGTCGGCCAAATGGCGCCGACAGACCTCAGTGGTGATACAGAACGCCGGCGGGACGGGCAGCCCGTTGCGGCGCATGACGTTGATCCCGTGGCCCTTGTTGCCCAACGCCTCACTCGGCAGGGCAGCCCCGCCGTCCAGCACCACGACCGGCGGCGCCTCGAAGCCAGGCGCCGGTCGACCGGTGGCGCCGTTGGGCGCGATAGACACACGATCCTTCCTGCCAGTGCGGGTTTGGGTCGGCTGCAAGACCACGGCCCACATCAGGCGGTTCGTTCACATATACAGCGCAGGGGGTGGAGCCTCATTGCCGAGCCCAAATCTAGCCTGACTCGGAAAGTTGGTTGCTCACGCGGTGGAACGCGCGGGCTCGCAACCAGCCGAGCTCAGATAAGCGACCGGTCGGCTAATATCGCCTGCATGCCACGGCCATCGAATCCCGAAGTGCGCCGCCGGCTTCTCGAAGCGGGCCTCGACCTGGTGCACGCGCGCGGATTCGCCGCCAGCGGCGTCAAAGACATCACGGACGCAGCAGGCGTGCCGAAAGGGTCGTTCTACGCGTATTTCCCGAGCAAAGAGGCCCTCGCGGAGGCGATCCTCGAACACTATTGGTCCGATATACAGACGCGGCTGCTGCCGATCCTGCACGACGACGGCTCGGCGCAGGAGCGAATCACCCGCTTCTTTCACGCGCTAGCGGACGACCATGAGGCCGGCGATTTCCTGCTCGGCTGCTTGATCGGCCAAATGTCGCTCGAGCTGAGTGGTTCCAGCGAACGGGTTCGCGCCGAACTCCTGCGCATTCTCGACCGCTGGGACGAGGCGCTTACGGCCTGTGTGCGTTCCGGCCAGGGTGACGCGGGCGGCGTCCGGGCGGACCTCGACGCGTCACAGCTTGCCTCGCTGTTGATCGAGGCGTGGGAAGGCGCCGCCCTGCGGGGGAAAGTGACCCGCAGTCGCACCCCATATGAAAGATTCGAAGCGGTCACCGTCCCAGCCCTGCTCCGCTGAAGTCCTGTGACGGGGAATGTCGCGCCGCCGTCCGCGGTTGCACAGACGACCGGTCATTTATAGACCCAGCGAGGATGAAGTCAAGGAGGCAGGAGAAATGACAACGATCGAGAACCCTTGGCGGCACCGATTTGCCTTGAACGACGGTAGCGGCGAGATTCCGGCGCTGGGGTTCGGGACTTCGCTCTCCGATAACCGCAAAACGCGCAGCGCCGTCAAGACCGCGGTCGAGGTGGGATTCCGCCATCTCGACGCCGCCGAGCGTTACCGCAACGAAGCCGAGGTCGGCGCGGCGATCACAGAGTTGTTCGCTGAGGGAACGGTCCGCCGTGAGGACCTGTTCGTGACCACAAAGCTGTGGAACAACAACCATCGACCCGAACGGGTCAAGCCCGCGCTGCAGGCCAGCCTGAGCAGGCTTGGGCTCGACGCGGTCGACCTGTATCTGGTACACACCCCCTTCGCGTTCCAACCCGGCGATGACCAAGACCCCCGCGACATGCACGGCGCTGTCGTCTACGACGACGGAGTGACCCTGGGGGAGACGTGGGCCGCGATGGAGGATCTCGTGGATGAGGGACTCACTCGCTCGATAGGCTTGTCCGACATCGACGTCGAGCGCACCCGAAAGATCATCGATACCGCCCGGATCAAGCCGGCGGTCGTGGAGGTCGAGTCGCACCCGTATCACCCGCAATGGGAACTCCATGGATTGCGCGAGACAGATGGGATCATCCTGCTGGCGTTCGCTTCGCTGGGACACGGGCTGGAACCGCGACTGCTCGACGACCCTCTGATCGTCTCGATCGCCGGGCGTCTGGGAAAGACTCCCGCGCAGGTGCTCTTGGCCTGGGGTATTCAGCGCGGCACCGCGGTGCTCACGGGATCCGTCACGCCGTCACGCATCAGGGAGAACTTCGATGTCACCGCGCTTCCCGAGAGCGCGATCCACGAGATCAGCGAGCGTCTGGAGACTCGCGTCCGCTTCAACTCTGTCGCTGACGCGGGACAACCGGGATTTGCTGAGGTGCCCCCGGGCAGCTAGGGATTTGTGCGGACGTTTCGGCGACAATGGGTGTGCATCGAGAACGTGACCAAGACCAAGGACGGTGGACGATGGTAGGCAATCAAGAAGGTATCGGCACGCTGAAACTCGAATGCCCGCAGATGCATTCCGTTGGCAGGATCCTCAAGGAGGCGCCACATCAGTCAGTCGTCTACGACCCCGGAGCCCAAGTTGGGCCGCGCCGGTTCTGGCCGGATGAAGTTGACCAGCCACAGTTCAAAGCGCAGTGCAGGCATTGCGACAAACCGGTGGGAGATGTCACGACCACGCTTCAGGACAAGCTTCGTAACGTGATCGCTAGCGCGTCGGAGACCACCGAGGTTGCCACGTTGCCGTATGTGTAGACGGCGGGCGGGCTAGCCTGCGACGTGATGCCGCGCTCCCGTGCGCGCCGACGCGAGAGGAGTCCCGTGACGCAGAATGCACCGACAGACAGCGCCCCTCGGCCGCCCGAGGGGGATTGGCTGGGGACTCCGTACTTGTCGTTCGAGCGCGAGGGACCGATCGCCGTTTGCACGATCGACCGCCCGGACGCGCGTAACGCGATGACCCCCGCGATGTACTTCGGAATCCGTTACGCCGTAGGCCGTGTCAACGCGGATCCCGAGCTGGCCGGGCTGCTGATCACCGGCACCGGAGACGTCTTCGCTCCCGGTGGCGACATGACCGGGGGAGGCGCGGCGGACGACTGGATCACCTTCGGCGCCGCGCTGGGCATGGACGTCACGCCGTTCGACGCGGTACGGACCTCGGGCAAGCCCGTCGTCTCCGCGGTCAACGGCCTCTGCCAGGGCGGCGGCCTGCAGATCGCTTTGTGCAGCGACCTGTCAGTGGTGAGTGAACGGGCGACTTTCCGTGTGCCCGAGTTGTTCCGCGGCTACGCCGACACCTACTACAGTCAGATGCTCGTCCGTCTCATCGGGCCGGCACGCACCCGCGACCTCATGTTCACCGGCCGCGTGCTCAGCGCCGCCGAAGCCCTCGACTGGGGTTTGGTGAACAGGGTTGTGCCCCACGAGAATCTGCTTGCGGCAGCGCGGGATCTGCTCGCGCAAAGCTGTCGAACCGCACCACGTGCCCGTGCCGTCATCAAGTCCAGCATCGACAACTATCTCGGCTTGTATGACCGCATCGGCATGGCGAGCAGTCTGATCGACACGGAGGCCCGAGAAGGCGTCCGTGCTTTCAAGGAGCGCCGCTCACCCGACTGGGTGCACCCGCAACTGCGTGTGGAGGGGCGTCTGTAAGTTCGCCTAGCCCAGCACCGGGAATCGCCGCGCGGCCGCGAGCTCGTCGAGCCCGGCCTGCATCACCTGGCGCACATACGCGTCGACCTCGGCGATGTCGGGGTTCTTGCCGAACTTCTTGCGGATGTTGATCGGCTCGAGGACCTGCGTCACGATCTTGGCCGGCAGCGGGAGATTCGGCGGCAACACAAAAAGGCTCACCCCGAATGGGAAGCCCACCGTAACCGGCACGATCTTGGCGCGCCCCAACCGAGCGATGGCGCCCAGCCGCCGCGCCAACCAGCTACCGCGGGTGATGAACAGCTGGGTCTCCTGCCCGCCGACCGAGACCATCGGAACGATGGGCACCCCCGCCTCGATCGCCGCGCGGACATACCCCGTGCGACCGCCGAAGTCGATGACGTTGCGGGTGAGCGTGGGCCGGTAGGCGTCGTAGTCGCCGCCGGGGAACACCACCACGATGCCGTCGCTGCGCAGAGCGCTCGCCGCGTTGTCGTGATTAGCCGGGATGAAGCCGATCCGTCTCAAGAAGCTGCCGATGGGTCCGACCGTGATCATGTCGTGGCTGAGCGTGTAGATCGGCCGCTCGTACCCGCGCTCCGCGTACCAATCGACGGCAAAGATCGGCACGTCGAACGCCATCTGACCGCCGGAGTGGTTGGAGACCACCAGCGCACCGCCCGCGGGCACGTTCTCGAGTCCGTGTACCTCGGAGCGAAAGTATCGCTTGAGGAGGGGCCGGATGACCCCCATCACGCGTTCGGTGAGAATCGGGTCCCATTTCTCGATCTCGGGCGCCACGATGTCGGTGCTGGTCATGCGTCCTCCGGTTGGTCTTCAGTCAGGCCACGTTGGCTTGGTACGCGGGATTTGTTGCGTAAATGCCTGCTGCAGAAGCGATCTCAGCGAACTCGCGCAACAACGCCTCGGTGACCTCGTGGGCGTCGGACACCGTCGCCGCGTCGGCCAGAACGGAGATGTTCAGCTGATTGGCGTAGCTCCACACGGTGATGTTCAGACCGCTGCCCGCGACGAGCGGGCCCACGGAGTAGAACTCGGCGATCGTCGCGCCGGCGACGTGCACGTGTTCGCGCGGGCCGCGCACAGTGGAAACGACCAGATTCTGCATTTTGAGGTGGGCGTTCGTGCGCGCCATCAAGCCGCTGAGTTTCCGGACCATTAGGGGTGGCAGGTAGGCGAACCACCGTGTCAAAAGCTCCGGTCCTCTGAGGGTGTGTAGTTGCTTGGCGCTGATCGCGGCGTCGTGGCTGCGTGCGACCCGGCGCAACGGATCGTCGAGATCAGCGGGCAGGGCGACGGCGATCTGGGTGAAGTTGTTCCCGGCCGATCTTCCCGGCGACGCATCGAGGCACACCGGCACCATGGCCACCAGCGGTGTATCCGAGTGGCCGTCGTAACGCAGCCGCAGTTCGCGCGCCGCCCCCGCGGCCATCGCGAGGACCAAATCGTTGATCGTGCAACCTAATTGGCGAGTGACCTGCTTGGCTTCGGCGAACGGCAAGCCAGCCGTTGCGAACCGCCGTCCAGTGGCAAGCCGATGATTCAGGAAGGATCGTGGGACTTTGACGGCTGTCCGGTTTCGTCTGCTGCCGGCGACACGGTGGACGCTGGCCGCGGTGTAGCGCAAAAGGCTTGGCAATTCGGCAACTTGGCGGACGTGATCGCGGATGGCCATCCAGAGAAGTTGAGTCCTGGCCGGGTGCGGGTCGCACTCGGCACCGGCGCGGACGCCCTCCGGTTTGTCGAGGGCGGCTGCGAGCAGATTCGCCGAAGCGACACCATCGGCAAGGGCGTGGTGAATCTTGGTGACAACGGCCAATCGCCCGTCTGCCAGGCCGTCGACCACGTAGATCTCCCACAGCGGCCGGGTACGGTCCAGGCGTTCCTCGATCAGCTTGGCGATAGCGTCGTCGAGTTCGCGGCGTCCGCCCGGGGCCGGTAGGTGCAATGGTCGTACGTGGTATGCGAGGTCGACCGGGCAGTTCTCCCGCCACACGGGGCGGTGGAAGCCGTAGGGGGTCTCGACGAGCACGCGCCGCAGCGGTTCGAATCGGTGCAGGCGCTGCTGCACAACCTTGCGGGCCGTTTCCACCCAGAAGTCACCGGCGCCCGGTGCATCGAGTATCGCCACCTTGACGGTGTGCATCGGCACGTTGGCGGCCTCGCTGAACAGCATCATCGCGTCCGAACCGGTAAGTCGTTTCATGCGCTGACCCTTCGCAGAAGTTCCGGGCCCGCCCCCGCGGCCGTCGATGCCCGCGCCGGCGCCGCCCCCCAATTGCTCTTGCCCCGTTATCCAGCTGAGTGGGGCCGCACTGCCCGGCACGTCAGCGAGTAAGGCCTAAGGTTACGACAAAAAATAGACAAGCGTCCAGACATGTGACCAGACGTACGTGTGGCATGAGTCACAAGATGGCGCCGGGATCACGGCAGAATGCGACGAACCGCCGTCTCGAGTTGCTCGGCTATGTCGGCCGCGGAAATGAGTCCGGCTCCGGCAAGCACCATGGCGCCCGCGTAGACCGTCTCGAGCAGCGAAACCGTCTCCTCATCGGCGTCGTCGCCGACCGCCGTGGAGATGAGATAGTGGGTGCGTTTGGCGATCTGCCCACGGATCAATTCCACGTCAGGGTCCGAACTGTTGATCACCACTCGTAGGGCATCGGCGAGGGCGGGCTCGTCGGCGACGAGGAATGCCAGGCGTCGCAGCACAGCGATCGCCCGGGTCTTCACGTCCGTTGATTGGCTCTCTGGAGGCTGCTCCGTCGCCAGTCGTCGCCAGTAGACCTCGGCGATCAGGTGGTCCTTGGACGAGAAGTAGGTGTAGGCCGTCGCCCGCGCAGCACCGGCCCGTGCCGCGACCGCCTGCAACGTCAGATCGTGGTAGCCGACCTCACGCAAGACCTCGACCGTGGCTCGGCTCAGCCGCCGCACCGTGTCCGCGCGCTTGCCGCTCAGGCGGCGACGGGTGGACTCGACGGCCACATTCTCGGGCATGCGTGTAGACGCTACAACAGCCATGCCGGACATGCTACTGGACGGTAGTCCAGACACTTGTCGACGTCAGCCGACCCGTTTCACCCAGTCGATCCACTCGCCATGGGCGGCAACCCGGAGCAGGCCGCTGATCCCGGCTTGGTCGAAAGCCCTGACGAACTCGTCGATGCCTTCGCTGAAATGGGCCCAGCCGTCGACGTGGGCCGGGATGACCAACGTGGCGCCGAGCAGTTCGGCGGCAGCGGCCGCGCGCGCCGAGGTCAGCGTCAGCGGCCGCCCGCGTTCCTTGGTCGGCACGGTTGCCGCCCCCGCGAAGAGAACCGCGATGTCGATCTGGCCCACGCGGTCGGTCACCTCCTTGACGGCACGAATCGAGGCGTTGTCGCCGCTGAGGTACACAGTGGGCAGGCTGGGCCCGGACAGCACAAAGCCCGTCACTTCGCAGTTCACATGACCGCTCGCGTCGCGTTGCCCGTCGGCCGGGCCGTGCACCGCCGGAACGGCTTGCACGGCAAGGGATTCGGGGCCGGGCATCTGATAGGACTGCCAGGGTTGCAACCCCACGGCTGGGGGCCCCAACCTGCCGGCGGCACCGGGATGGGTGAGCACCAGCGGCGCGGCCAGGGCGAACCGGCGGCCGTCGTCGTCCAGATTGTCGGGATGCTGGTCATGGCTGATCAGTACCGCGTCCACCGGGCCCAGCGCGTCGGCGCTCACGGAAGGACCTTCGATCTTCGTCAGGTAGGCATGCACGCCGGGCGGATCGAAGGTCGGGTCCATCACGATCCGGCGCCCGGCGATGTCGACGACCGTGGTCGGGCCGCCCAACACAGCGATCGCACAGTCACGCCGCCGGGTATCGACTTGCGCGTTCATGGGGTCGATTTTGTGCCCCGGGCATGCCGAGTCTGCGTCCAGGGCTGCGAACGGTGCGCGAAGCCGGACCTGAGCACAGGCTCACCGCCATGGGCGCAGGCTCGGCGATCCCGCCCGACCAGCGTTGACTTCCTGGACAGGTGTCCGAAATGATGTCGCCGTGACCGAAGTACAGGACCGCGTCTTAGACCGAGCTCGTGGCATGCGCGAACTGGTGCGCGCCGAAGCTGTGGAATCCGAGCGATTGCGCACGCTCTCGCCGGCGATCGTGGACGAGATGTGGGCCAGTGGCCTGATGTCCGCCTTCAACCCGGCGGCGGCCGGCGGCGTCGAACCGTCGTTCGCCGAGATGATCGAGACCTGGATCGAAATGGCTTGGCAAGACGGCTCTTTCGGCTGGATCGGGATCGCAAATCTGCCGTCGACGTTCGCCGCGGCGAGCTACCTTTCCGACCAGGGCTTCGCCGAGGTGTTCACGGCCAATGACAACCACGTCACCATCGGGGGCCAGTACTTTCCCAACGGCCAGGGGGCGGCGGTCGACGGCGGCTACCGGCTGACCGGTGCGTGGAGCTTCGGCTCCGGTACCGGCCACTCGGCCTACATCGCCGCTGGTTTTCTGCCGATGGACGACGGCGAGATGCGCTGGGTGGCCGAGGGCATTCCCGACATGCGCGTGGCGTTTCTGCCGCGCGAGGAGGTCGCCTTCACCGACGGTTGGCACGTGCAGGGGCTCAAGGGCACCGGCTCCTACGATTACAACGTTGCCGACGTGTTCGTCCCGGAGTACCGGACGATTCCGTTGTTCACCCGCGAGCCGCTGCGCGGGTCCTCGCCGGCCGGGCGCATGGGTCTGATGCCGGTCACGGCGGCGGGTCACGCCTCGTTTGCGCTGGGGGTTGCCAAGAGCATGCTCGACGACGTCGAGGAACTTGCGGCCACCAAGGTGCGGATGAGCGACATGGCGACATTGGCCAGCCGACAGACCTTCCAAAAGGGTCTGGCCCATCACGTCGCGGCGTGGCGGGCCGCCCGTCTTTTGGTGCTCGACGCCTTTACCACGGCCGAGGATGCGGTGGCCGCGGGCAACGATCTGACGCCTCGGCTGCGGGCTGACATGCGGGTGGCGGCGGTGTATGCCACCGATACGGCCAGGGGGTGCGCCGAGTGGGCCCATCTGGCGGCCGGTACGACCGCGATCCGCGAAGGCAGCCGGCTCGAGCGCGCGTTCCGCGACATCTACACCGGCACCCAGCACGCGTTCATCAGCGAGAAGGTCGCAATGGACGTCGCTCAGATCTGGCTGGGCATCATCGACGACCAGTTCGGGCTCTAGTCGCCAGCGGAAGGGAGCGGGTTTTTGTCCACCTCATGAGCGACAAGTTGAGTAGTCGCTCGGAGGCGGACAAAACGGCACACTGAATTCTGAGCCACGGGAAGCGACTCATATGCGTCGCGCGCGGTCCTGCCAATACGGTTGCCGTAGCTCGGTTTTGAGGATCTTTCCGCTCGCGTTTCGGGGCAGTGACGGCGCGAAGTCCACGGTTCGCGGGCATTTGTAGCCGGCCAGATGCCGACGGCAGAATTCGATGATCTCGTCGGGTTCGATCTCGGTGCTGGTGACGACGATCGCCTTGACGGATTCGCCCCAGAAGTCGTCGGGGACACCGATGACCGCGGCGTCGGCGATCGCGGGATGCTCGATGAGCACGCTTTCCACCTCGGGTCCGTACACGTTCTCACCACCGGTGATGATCATGTCCTTGAGCCGGTCCTCGATGTAGAGGTAGCCGTCGGCGTCCAGGCGCCCGACGTCGCCGGTGCGCAGCCAATCGTCGGCGGTGATCGTGTCCGCGGTTGCCTGCGCCCGATTCAGGTAGCCGCTCATGCGCTGATTGCTGCGCACCCAGATCTCGCCCGGCTCGCCGATGGGCAGCTGCTCACCCGTTTCGGGATCGACGATCCGAACCTCGTTGCCCGGCGCCGCCTTTCCTGCCGACAGCAGCAAGTGCTGCCGAGTGGAATCGCGGTGCTCGTCGGGGCCCAGCGCGCTGATTCCCCCGCACAGCTCGGTCTGCCCGTACACCTGGACGAAATTCATCTCGGGCCAGGCCTCAAGTGCCCGCTGCAGCAATGGCATTGGCATCGGGGCCGCCCCGTATACCAGGTAGCGCAACCCGGAGATCGCGTTGATCGCCGCATCCCCGGCGTCCAGAAACCGGGCGATCACCGGGGGCACGAAGAAGGCGTGAGTGGCGCCGGCGTTGACGGCGCCGATCAGCGTTGCCGCCTCTGGCTCGCGGGTCAAGAACGTCGGTACCCCGGCCATGATGCCGAAAAACGCATACGCGACCCCACCCACGTGAAACAGCGGCATGGCAACAAGATTCGCGTCCCCGTCCTCGAACGGAAACGGTGGGGCCAGATTCACGATGTGGTTGACCAGCGCGCGCTGGCTCAGCAAGACACCCTTGGGCCGTCCGGTGGTGCCCGAGCTGTAGATCACCAGGGCGGTGTCGTTGTCATCCACGTCCGGGTTGGTAGCAACGGGTGTGGCTGCGGCAAGCCAGGATTCGTACTCGTCTCTTTCCTTGTCACCGTCGCCGCCCACCACGACGATGCGTTCCAGACCCGGGACCTGCGCCTTGATCTCCTCGACGGTCGGCGCCAGTTCGGCGCCCACGAACAGCAGGCGCGCGCCGCTGTCGTTGAGTACGTGCGCGAGTTCTTCCCCGATCATCCGCCAATTGGCGATGGTGGCCACCGCGCCGATCGATACGGCGGCGATCAGGGTTTCCAGGCAGCCTGGGTGGTTCTTGTCCAGGAACGCCACACACTGGCCACGCTGCACGCCGGCGGCTCGCAATGCGCCGGCGGCCTGACGAATCCGCGACGCCCATTGCTCCCACGTCCACTGCTGGTCACCGTAGTGAAGCGCGATCCCATCGGGCTTGTGCTTGACGTGCTTCTCGACGAATCCGACGAGCGTTGTGCCAGGTGCGGCTTCCTGCATGGTCTGGTGTGTCACGCCTTCGATGCTAAAGACGCCAGGATTTCGCCCGCGGGCGCGTCCGTGGCATGCCGGTACCCGGTGCCCGCCCACAGGTTGATTCGCTCGGGGTCACCGGTTGCGGCGGCGGCCTTGCGCACGGGGCTCGTCAAATGATGGATCGCCGGATAGCCTTCGGGCGCCACCGCCGTGTAGCGGTCGGTGAAGACGTTGGCCAGCCCCCGCGCTGGGCGGCCGGTGAAGGCACGGGTGAGCAGGGTCGGCCGGCGCCCGGGATCGGCGAGCGCGGCGCGGTAGGGAGCCGATGTTCCGCTTTCCTTGCTGCGCAGCAGAACCGTGCCGACCGCGGTCGCGATGGCACCGGCCCCGAGCGCGGCGGCGACGTCGCCGGGGGCGCCGATCCCGCCGGCGCCGATCAACGGCAGCGAGGTGACCGCGCCGATCTCCTCCAGCAGCTGGGGGAGGGGGATCTCGGCAGGGAACCGATCCGGGGTCAGGATGCCGGAGTGACCGCCCGCGGCCGCAGCCTGCACCACCAGTACGTCCACGTTGTTCTCTGCGGCCAGGCGGGCCTCGGCGGCCGACGTGATGGTCTGACCGACCAGGCTGCCGGCGTTTTTCAGCGCGGTGATCACCTTCGGCTCAGGGATCCCGAAGGTGAAGGTGACCACCGGCGCCGGGTCGGCCAGCAGCAGCTCGACCTTCTCGTGCCAGTAGTCGTCGTTCTCGGTCACCGGCACCTTGCCCAGATCGATCTCGTAGAGGTCCGCCTCCTGCTGTATCTGGTCGCGGTATTTGTTGTAAGCATCCGGATCGACCGGCACCGGGTTCGGCGCGAACAGGTTGACCCCGAACGGCACGCTCGCGAAACGTACTTCGGCGATCTGGTCGGCCAGGGCATCGGGCGTCTTGTAGCCGCCGCCCAGGAAGCCGAGGCTGCCGGCGCGCGCGGCGGCCACCACCAGCTCAGGCGTGCTGGGACCGCCCGACATGGGCGCGGCCAGCACGGGAATCGTCACTCCGAGTCCGGTCAGTGCACTGTGCATGCGGTTGCCTCCTTCAGCGTCGGCATCTGGCTTCGAGTGTGCGGTGAGGGCGGAATTACGGCCAATTATTCGCCGTCAGCGCACAGCCGAAGCCGTGGGCGCACACTCGATTCGGCCAAGCAGCGTGAGCCATGTCACCGTATGCCAACATGACTGACATGGTGAACCCTGATCGGGCCCGTTCGCGCTCCTTCGTCGTGACCGGCGCGGCGTCCGGCATCGGCCTGGCCACCGCGCAGCGCCTGCTGGCCGAAGGCGGCAGCGTCGTCGGTGCCGATCTCGCGGCCCCGCCTGATCTCGGCCCCGATTTCAGGTTCGTGACGGCCGACGTGACCGACGAAGCAGCGATCGCCGCGGTGCTGGCCGCCGTGCCCGACCGCCTCGACGGCGTCTTTCACGCCGCGGGCGTCGCGGGGGGCGGCCCGGCCCATCTACTCGACCGCTCCGAATGGGACCGGGTGATCGGAATCAACCTCACCGGCACGTTCTTAGTTGCCAAGGCGGCCCTGGCCAAGATGATCGAGCAGGAAAGGGTCGACGGGGAGCGGGGCTCGATCGTGACCGTCGCCAGCATCGAGGGCCTGGAAGGCACGGCGGGCGGTAGCTCGTACAACGCTGCCAAGGGTGGTGTCGTGCTGCTGACCAAGAACATCGCGCTCGACTACGGCCCGAGCGGCATCCGCGCGAACGCCATCTGCCCCGGCTTCATCGAAACGCCGATGGCCCAAAGCGTTTTCGGGCTGCCCGGGATGGAGGGTCCGCTGGCCTCCATCACCAAGGAGCATGCCCTGCAACGGTTCGGCCGGCCGGAGGAGGTCGCGGCGGTGGCGGCCTTTCTGCTGTCGACGGACGCCTCCTTCGTCAGCGGTCAGGCCATCGCCGTCGACGGCGGCTACACCGCCGGTCGGGATCACGGTGTCGTTAAACTCTTCGGCTTTCCCGAATGATGGCTTAAGGTTCGCCCATGGCCGGTTCTGTGACTCCTGACGACGCGATCGAGGCGATCCGAGGTGCCGGCGGTGCACAGCCGGGCTATCGTGCGCTGCACGCGAAAGGCACCCTGTACCACGGCAGGTTCACCGCGAGCCCCGAGGCAGCCAAGCTTTCGCGCGCAAAGTACCTCGACGGCACGTCGGTGCCGGCGCTGTTCCGCTTCTCCAACGGGGCGGGTAACCCCAAACAGCCCGACAATGTGTCCGGGGTGCGGGGGTTGGCGGTGAAGTTGACCCTGCCGGACGGGTCGACGACGGACGTGTCCACGCAGACGGCGCGGCTGTTCGTCTCCAGCACTCCGGACGGATTCGTCGATCTGCTCAAGGCGATGCGGCCCGGGCCGACCATGCCGCTGCGCATGGCCACCTACCTGGTCACCCATCCGGGGCTGCTGGGCGCGCTGCCCGTCCTGCGCGACGCCAACAGGATCCCGGCAAGCTATGCCGCCGTCGAGTATCACGGGCTACACGCGTTCCGGTGGGTCGCGGCCGATGGCAGCGCCCGATTCGTCCGCTACCACCTGCACCCGGTGGAGGGTGAGGAGTTCTTGTCGGGGCGGGTTGCCAAGGGCAAGGATCCCGACTTTCTGCACCACGAGCTGAACACCCGCCTGGCCGGCGGGCCGGTGCGGTTTGACTTCCGCGTCCAGATCGCCGGGCCCGACGACTCGACGGTCGATCCATCGGCGCCCTGGCGCAGCACCGAGACGGTCCCCGTCGGCAACTTCGAGATCACCGGCCTCGACACCGCGCGCGAGCACGGCGGCGACATCGTGGTTTTCGACCCCATGCGGGTGACCGACGGCATCGAACCCTCCGACGACCCGGTTCTCCGGTTCCGTACGTACGCGTATTCAGCGTCGGTCAAGCTGCGCTCCGGCGTGGATCGCGGCGCCGAAGCGCCGCAAGCCTGACGCGAGCGTGCGTGTTTGTACGTCGACGCGCCGTCAAGCGTGGCATTCTGCGCACCCTCGCGACAGCTAGTCAGCTCAGCGTGGCGGTGGCCGCCTCCTCGATGACGTCCGTCGCCTCGCCGCGTTTGCGCCATGCCTTCAGCTGTCGCATCGCCCCGTTGCCCTGTGCTGTGATGTGGTCCAGTTCGGCGACGACGCGGTCGTGTTCACCGAGCGCATCCAACGCCGGCCGTACCCGTCGCACCAGGGTGTCCAGCTGTTCACGCGTCGGCACTGCCCCGCGGCCGTCGACCAAATCCAGTGTGTGCCCGGACAGTCCGTCGTGGGCGGCCTTCCAGTACGCGGCGCGCAGCGCGGCGGGCGGCAGGCGCTTGACGCTATTGCCTATGTCGCCATGGCGCTGCTCGTCGAGGGCCGTCATCACCGCGGCCCTGATCAGGGTGGCGAGCAACACCGTTTCGGCGACCGTCGCCGGCACGTCGGCCACCCGGACCTCGACCGTCGGGAAGCTCGCCGACGGGCGCACGTCCCAATAGATCATGTCCGCATCCAAGATCACCCCGGTGTCGACCAGCATCCGCACGGTGCGGTCGTACTCTTCGGGTGAGGTGAAGAACGGCGGCGCCCCGGCGGCCGGCCAGCGTCGCCACAGCACGCTGCGCCAGCTCGCGTAGCCGCTGTCGGCGTTGCGGTAGATCGCCGAATTCGCGGACAGCGCAAGCAAACTCGGCAACCACGGCCGCAACCAGTTGCTGGCCTGGATGGCGGCGGCACGGTCGGGCACCTGCACGTGCACGTGGCATCCGCAGATACCTTGCTCGTGCGCGACCATCCCGAATTGCGCGCCGATCCGCCGATACCGGTCGGTGTCGGTGACCGGGAATTCGTGCGGCGTCACCGGCGGAAGCCCCAGGGCGAGCAGCCGAACGCCGGCGGCCTCGGCGGCCTGTGCCGCGGTCCGCCGCAGCCCAGTGAGGTCTTCGGTGAGCTGGGCGCTCGGCGTCGCGACGCTGGAGGTGGTTTCCACCTGACAACTGCTCAGTTCCAGTTCCAGCGTGACGCCGCGGTTTTCGGCCTCCGCGGCCACCTCGGTATTGCGCGGGGCCGGTTCGCCGGTCCGCGGGTCAACGAGGAGGAACTCTTGCTCCACACCGACAGTGGGAAGGTCGCTCACCCAAGCTCCGGCCGCGTCAGCCCGGCCGGCGCGTTACCAGCGAACGGAACCGGCCGTGCTCGCGGCGAGGGCGGCGTCCACGGTCGGGTAGACGGGCAGCATCCGGCTGAGCCCACACGATTCCACGATTCGCGCCACGATCGGCTGGTGGCTCACCAGTCGCAGTTCGATGCCGCGCTCGCGGCAACGCTCCGCCTCCTCGGCCAGCGTGGCGAACGCGCAGCAGGCCATGAAGTCGAGGCCGGAAACGTCGACGACGAAGGGTCCGGGCGCGGCGACGACGGCGGCCGCCTCTTCGAGCAGCTGGCGCCAAGTGCCCTCGTTGCAGGCGTCGATTTCGCCGCCGGCGTGGATGAGGACCGCCGAGCCGCTGCGATCGGTGGTCGCCCTCAGCGTGCTGTGCGGATCGCCCAGCTCGTAGACGAGCCGCGTGCTGAGCATGAGGTGAGTGGATAGCGGTTCCGCTGTAGCCAGGCGCATCGTGGACTCCCTAATCGACCGGCATCGTGATGCCGGGATGGATGGCCCGTCCTGTTGTCTGAAGACAGTCACAAGAAGTTGTGAATCTCATTTCTATAACAAGACAGGGCGGTCTGTCTACATATCGCGAGCTATGAGTATCGTAAGGATCGCTATGACTAGCGTCGATGACGTCGCGACGCCCGGGGCGCCGCCTCGCGAGCGAATTTTGAATGCAGCATACGAGCTGTTCAGCAGGCGTGGGATCCGCGCGGTCGGCACCGACGAGGTGATCGAACGGGCCGGGGTGGCCAGGGCAACGCTCTACCGCCATTTCGCGACGAAGAACGAACTGGTGCTCGCCGTGCTGGAGCGTCGTGAACAGCTCTGGACCCATGGTTTGATCGAGGCCCAGTCACAACAGCGCGGCACCACCCCCGAGGAACAGCTGCTGGCGATCTTCGACGTCATGCACGACTGGTTTCAAAACCGCGACGGTTATGAAGGCTGCTCGTTTATCAATGTGTTGCTCGAATTGGGCGCCGATCATCCTGCCGGACAGGCCAGCGTCGCCCATATCGACCACGTCCGCGATATCGTGCGCCACCGCGCCGTCGCCGCCGGGCTGCATGACGTCGAGGACTTCGCCCAGTCGTGGCACATCCTGATGAAGGGCGCCATCATTCTCGCGGCCGTGGGTGACTTGGACGCCGCGCAGCACGCGCAGAAGATGGCCCGTGCGCTTATCGAGCAGCATCGGCCCCTGTAGTTACGCCGCGTCGGCCGCAGTGGTATCGGTCTTGCGGTGGTGCTCGGCCTCGAGTTCGGCGATCGCGCGGGATGTGCGTTCCCGCAACAAGATTGCGGCCGTGATGCCAACCACGACGGCAATGACGAGCGCGATCCAGGAGAACCGTTCCATCCAGCGTTCGGCGGCCATTCCGGCGAAGTAAACCAGCGCGGTGGTACCGCCCGCCCAGCAGATCCCACCGGACACGTTGGCAGCCAGGAAGCGTGGGTAGGGCATCTTCAAAGCGCCGGCCAGCGGTCCCGCAAAGATCCGCAGCAGCGCGATGAAGCGACCGAAGAACACCGCGCGAACGCCCCAACGGTTGAACAAGCGCTCGGCCAGCGCGACGTGTCCGGGACCGAAGTGTTTCGGGAATCGCCGACCGAGCCGGTCGAAGAGCGGCATGCCGAACCGGCGGCCGATCGTGTAGCCGATCGAGTCGCCGATCACCGCGCCGATCACGGCGGCCACGCCGACGCCGACCGGGTTGACGGCCAGGTCGTGATGCGACGACATCAGCGCCGCGCTGACCAGCACGATCTCCCCGGGAAGGGGAACGCCGAGGCTTTCGATCCCCACCACGCCGCCGACCATGAGGTAGACCGCGAGCGGCGGGATTGACTGCAGCAGGGCCTCCACATTCATGGGTTAAGGATGCCTGACTCCTGAACGCGCGCCGCAATCCAGTCGAACTATTCGACCTGTGCCGACGGCGTGCCGAGGGGCTCCAACAGCGGACGTTTGGGCACTCGCCCGTCGGCCGAAGATTTACCGCGCAAGCGTCGCCACACCCATGGCATGAACTTTTCTTGCGCCCAGCGCAGCTGTCCATACGTGCGGGCGCTGAACGGCAGTCGCGTAGCACTGCCGCGAGCTACGGCCCAATCATGGTTGCTGCCAGGCAAATTGAGAGCTTCGGCGGCTGCGGCAGCGAACAGGGTGTGTCCTGTCGTGGACGCGTGTACGCGGTCGATGTCCCACGTGTCCAAATTGCGCATCGAGGGCGCGTTGTAGAGGTCCACAAGCCTGAAGTCGTATCGGTCGGCGGCCACTCTGATCGTGTCGTTGATGCGGGCGAGCCGCCCGGACACCAGCCGGCCGAGCGGGAGGAACTGCGCGACATTCGGGAAGGTTGTCGTCACGACCGTCGCTCCCGATGCGGCGAGCGCGGCGTAAATGTTTTCGAGGTCGGCGAGCGCCGGACCGAACGACCGTCCCGGCTGGATGACATCGTTCATCCCGATGCACACGGTGATCAGATCCGGCCGCATCGCCAGGGCCGGGGGCACTTGCTCCCTGAGCACGTGAGCCACCAACTTGCCGCGTATCGCGAGGTTGGCGTATTCCAAACCGGGATAGATCGAATCGATCAGTGCGGCGAGACGGTCGGCAAATCCGAGGAGTCCGACAGCGTCGTCACCGTCCCATAGGCCCTCGGTCTGACTGTCACCGATGGCGATATACCTCCTGTATCGGCTGTATCCGTCGCGCACGAACCTGAGACTAACCGCCGATGGGCCCGGTGCGTTGTAGCGTGGCCCTGGCTTGACCGGAGGCGGGCTCGACTAGAGGAGGGCGAGTGGAGTTCAACCTCGCGCAAGTTTTCGCGGCGGTGGCGGCGGCCAACCCCGACCGGGACTGCATCGTGTTCGGAGATCGGCGATCCAGTTTCGCGCGGACCGACGAGCGTGCCCGCCGATTCGCCCGGGCGCTGCACGCGTGGGGGTTTGGCGCGCACCGGGAGCGCTCCGAGCTGGCGCCCTACGAATCGGGTCAAAGCCATCTCGGGTTGTACATGGCGAACTGCAACGAGTTCCTCGAAGCCATGCTGGGCGCCTACAAAGCCCGGGTCGCCCCGTTCAACGTCAACTACCGTTACGTCGCCGACGAACTCGTGTACCTGCTGGACAATGCCGGTGCGGACGCGCTCATGTACCACGCCCGGTTCGCGCCGACGCTGGCCCTGGCGTTGCAGCAGCTGCCGCCGATGCGGCTGATCCACGTCGACGATCACTCGGGAAACAATCCGCTGCCGGGTGCGGTGCGCTACGAGGACCTGTTGGCTTCCGCGTCCAAGGTGTCCGACGAGTCGCTTCACGTCGTGCCGTCGCCGGACGACCTCTATGTGCTCTACACCGGCGGTACCACCGGGATGCCCAAGGCGGTGCTGTGGCGCCAGAACGACATCTATCTCAACGCGATGGGCGGGCGGACCTTCGGCACCAGCGAGGCGGTGACCAGCCTGCACGAGATCGTCGAGCGATCGCGGCCCGAGGGGCCGGGTTCGATGACGGCGGCACCGCTCATGCACGGCGCGGCGCAGTGGGCGGCGTTCATCAACCTGTGCGCCGGACGGCCGTTCGTGATGGCGCCGACGACCACCCACTTCGATCCGGCGGAAGTGTGGGCGCTGGCCAGCCGGGAACGCGTCGTTTCGCTGTCCATCGTCGGCGATGCCTTCGGCCGGCCTCTGGTCGACGCGCTCGAGTCCGGCGAGTACGACCTGTCCGGGCTGCTGGTGCTGGTCACCGGCGGGGCGGCGCTCAGCGCGCCCGTCAAGCAGCGATTCGTCGAGCTGCTGCCCCACCTGACGATCCTGGACACCGGCGGGTCGTCGGAGTCCGGGGCGCAGATGGGTCAGTTCTCCGGCCGCTTGCAGAGGGCGTCTGGCCGGTTCGCCCCGAACCCGGGGGCGGTGGTGGTCAGTGCCGACATGACCCGGATCCTGTCGCCCGGCGACGAGGAGATCGGCTGGCTGGCCCAGCAGGGCCTGATCCCGCTCGGCTACCTCGGTGATCCGGAGAAGACCGCGCGGACGTTCCCGGTCGTCGAAGGGATCCGGCATTCGGTTCCGGGGGACCGCGCGCGCTGGGACGCCGACGGCCAGATCGAGCTGCTGGGCCGGGATTCCGTGACCATCAACTCCGGCGGCGAGAAGATCTTCGCCGAAGAGGTCGAGGCCGCCATTGCCGAGCATCCCGCGGTCTACGACGTTGTCGTGACAGGCCGGCCCAGCGTTAGGTGGGGAAACGAGGTCGTCGCGATCGTTCAGCTCACCGACGGTCAGCGCGTTGACGCCGAGAGCATCATCGCCGAGGCCGCCCGTCACATCGCGCGCTACAAACTGCCCAAAGACGTCATCTTCTGCGACCGGGTGCAGCGTTCACCGTCCGGCAAGGCCGACTACCGGTGGGCAAAAAATCAAGTTGCGCAGGGTATTTGAGCACTGCGACGGCTGGGGCGGGGCGGGCCGGGCGTTGCCGACTCCCGAGCCGACTCCCGAGCGTGTAACACCGGCCCGTCGAAATTCGATATTCGCGTGTGCCCCGTCGTCACGGATGACGGTGACCCAAAGAGAGGTTGCACATGTCATTTGTGAATGCGGTGCCCGAAGCGCTGACGGCGGCGGCGGGGGACTTGGCGGGGATCGGGTCTGCGCTCGCTGCGGCTAATGCGGCGGCGGCGGCTCCGACCGCGGGAATTGAGGCGGTTGCCGCGGATGCCGTGTCGGCGGCTCTCGTGGCGGTTTTCAGCTCGCACGGGCTCGGGTATCAGTCTTTGGGCGCCGAGCTGACAGAGTTACACGACCAAATCGTGGAGGCGCTGCGCTCGGGCGCGGGTTCGTACACGGCTGCCGAGGCCGAGAACGCGTCGCTGATGCAGGAGGCGTTGGGTGCGGTGAACGCGCCCGCCCAGGCGCTGCTGGGGCATCCGCTGCTCGGCAACCGCACCGGTGCGGCGCCGGGCCGCAACGGCCAGTCCGGGTAGCCCGGGTCGTCGGCCCGCCTCGGCGGTACCGTCACTGGCATGGCGACAAAGAGGCAGCGGGCCGCACCAGAGGCGGTCGCCGATTCGCTTGCGCCGCAGTATCCGATCGAGTCCGTCGACAATGCGCTCAAGCTGCTGTTGCTGCTGGGCGAGCAGCCGCAGATCCGGTTGAGCGAGGCAACCCACTATTTGGGTGTGGCGTCGTCCACCGCGCACCGGCTGCTGGCGATGCTGAACTATCGCGGGTTCGTCCGGCAGGACCCGGTGTCGAAGGCGTACCTGCCCGGTCCGGCGCTAACCAGCGTGGCGTTCGCGATATTCGGCCGCATCGATGTCGCCGCGACCGCCCTGCCGGTCATGCGCAGCCTCAGCGAACGCCTGCGCGAATCGATTCACGTCGGGATGCTCGACGGCGCCAGCGTCCGTTTCGTCGCCGCGGTGGAGGGCCCAGCCGCGGTCCGGGTCGCCTCCCGGTTGGGACGCACGATGCCGGCGCACTGCACCTCGACGGGCAAGGTCATGCTGGCCCAGTTGTCGCAGCCGGAGTTGCATCAACTGCTGCCGGACGAGCAGCTTGCGCGCATCACCGCGCAGTCGATCGGCAGCCGCACCGAATTGGAGGCCGAGCTTTCGGCCATCCGTGGACGGGGCTACGCGGTCAATCGCGAGGAGAGCGAGGAAGGCGTTGCCTCCGTTGCGGTTCCGATACCGACCCGGGCTCCGGGTCTGCGGCTTGCGCTCAACGCCGCGGCTCCCCGCGACCGGCTGAACAGCTCTCAGTACCCCGCGGTGGCCGCCGCACTTGTCAAGGCGGCCAAGGAGATTGGCGATCAATTCGGCTGAGACACCGCCTCACACGGCGGATCCCAATGTCCGGTGCGAGGTCTCCGGTTGTAGGAAGACGTCGTTTAGCGTCACGGTGCGCAACCTGCGTGATCGTATGATGTCTACAAGCTGCCCGTAAACATGGGTGATCGGTGGGTGATTCAGATGGCCGATCACGATGTTCTGCGCGGTGAAGGCCTGGTACGCCATCGTGACAATTTGGTCTTCGGAAAGCAGTGCAGAATCGCGTAGGTCGCCGGACCACAGCGTGGGCACCTGGTAGCCCAGGTCGGCGGCCACCGCGTCGACCAAAGCATCGTGATGGCCATACGGCGGCCGAAAGTACGGGGTGGCATCCACACCATACGTATTCCGCAGGAACACGTCAGTGCGACTAAGCTCATCGGCGATTTGGCTTTTCGACAGCTTGGTCAAGTCCGGATGCGTCCACGTGTGGTTGCCCAGCTGAATCTGCCGGGATTCGACCAGTGGTCGAATTATGTCGGCATTGTCAGTCCACGAGCGATAGGCGCCGGTGACGAAATAGGTGAGCCGGACGCCGGTGTCCTTGGCGAATTGTGTGTAAAGCCGCACCACATCGGTGCTGGCACCGTCATCGACGGTCCATGCCAAGAGATCACCGTTGCCGGGAAGCTTGTTCAGTACTCCGCCGCCGGGCAGCTCCACACGTGATCCGCGTTCGGGCGGCGGCAACAACGGCGACAGGACTGGCGCGGCCGGGCTCGGCGCGGATCTGGGAACATCGCCGCGCGCCACCGTCTCCGTGGAGCCGCCGGCGGCGTACTCCGAGACCTCCGAGACCACCGTGACCGCCACCGTCGCGGCTACCGCGACCAGGAACCGCCGCCGGTCCAGTTCGCTCACGTGTGTACTCCTACGTTTACGGTGCCAATTCGGGAAGCCCAGAACGAAATTGGGGCAGATACTTCGAAGCGTAGGCCGGTTGTCACCGCAATCGCGGCACGTCTGTCGAGTGTCGCTGACGGATATCAACTTGTGACTTTCCACTAGAACGTAGTCAACTCGGCTGATCGAGACGCGCCAGCTCGTGCCGCCAGGCCGCGTCGGCGGTGAAGGCGGGCCCCAAGTCCGGCAGGTCGTCCCAGTCGGCTTCGTCGATGTCGCGCAGGGTGCCGCCGGCCGAGCGCACCCGCAGCGACATGCGCGCCAGCGCGTCGAGGCTGATCGCCTGCAGCACCGCCTGCTGAATAGTGTTGGCTGCGCTGGTGATTCCGTGTCCGCGGCAAATCACCACCGGCCGCCCGCGCATCGCCGCCACCATTTCCTTGCCCAGCGCGGAGTTCCGGATCAGCACGGCGCGCTCGTAGACCGGCACGCCGCGGCGCGCGAGCCAGGCGCCGGGAATGTCGTAGGCCCCGTAGATAGGCCGGATCGTGATCCCGGCCAGATCCGCGGCAACCACGGCGGGAGGGTGCAGATGCGCGACGGCCCGGTGGTCCGGGTTGGCCGCCATGGTCTCGACGTGGATGGGCAATTCGTTGGGTATGCGATAGCCGTCGAGTTCACCGTCGGCGCCCGCGCTGCCGTCGAACGCGATGAGCCGGATGTCGCTGGGACGGGTGAAGGCAACCCCCGTGTCGGTGTCACTACGGCAGCGGATGAGCAGGTGGTCGTCGTCGACACGCAGACTCAGGTGACCCAGGATGCCGTCCACCAGGCCGCGCGCGGCGGCGACCCGGCAGCCTTGCGCGACCAGGGCGCGCTGCTCGTCGAGCCGGCCGGTCATCGGTGCTCGACTTTGGTTGTGCCGATACCGAATCCTCCGTCGGGGTGGATGGTCTCGCCGGTGATCCCGCGGGACCGGTCGGAGGCTAGGAAGACGAAAGCCCACGCGTGGTCTTCGCCGCTGAGCGCGACGCCCAGCGGGGTGCGCGCAGCCATATCGCGTGCCCTGTTGGGCGTGTCGTCGAGACGTGCCTCGTCGAGCCCCAGGCTGGCAAGGCCGCGCAGATCGGTGTTGAGCGTGCCCCCCGGCGCCACCCCATTGACCCGAATCTGGGGCGCCAGCTCGTGCGCCAGCGCGGCCACCAGCCCGCGCACGGCGAACTTCGACGACACGTAGAGCACGCCGCCGCGTCCGGGATAGTACGACGACGCGGATTCGGTCAGCACGATCGAGGATCCGGTGCCGGCCCGCAGCCACGGAACCGCGGCCTTGACCGATTGCAGATGGCTCAGCACGTTGGTGCGAAACATCTCGTCGAACGCGGTGGCCAGATCGTCGGCTTTGATGTCGTTGACGCCCTGGTAGAAGTCGAAGACCCCGACGCAGTTGACCAGGGTGTCGAGACCACCGTAGGAATCCACCGCGACATTGACCGCGTGTTCGTTGGCCGCACGGGTGATCGCATCGCCTTCGACCACCGGGACACCCGGCAACTCCCCGCGCAGCTTGTCGCACTTGCCCCGGTCACGTTCCAGCACAGTGATTCTGGCGCCTTCGGCGCGAAAGGCATCGACGACGGCCCGCCCGATGCCGGATCCGCCACCCACGACCAGGGTGCTCTTGCCGTGCAGCCAATCGGTCATGGTTCCGGTTCTACAGGATATGTTTCGGGGTCGGGTTCATTGGGCAGCAGCGGACCGTACGAATTGCCGACCATTGCCGTCAGCGTACGGGTGTTCTGGCGGGTCAGTGCGTCGACCTCGAGCGCGTCCAGGCTGATCCACTGCCCGGTGTGGGGCGCGGTGATCAGCAGCCGTGATCCGTTGCGGGTATCCACCCGGTGCACCTGTACTTCAGCGAATTCGTTTGCGAAGGTGAGGGTTTCGCCCACGGCGCCTTGCAGCAACCGTTCCAGCTCGGGGCTCATAGGAACACCGCCAGGTTCTGCATGCGCAGCACCGCCTCGTCGGCAATGATCTTGCGGTGGGCCAACTTCCATGAACTGCCACATCTGCGCAGCACGTCCGCACGGCCGCAGGACACCAAGGCGCTCTCGTTGACGTCGCCGCGGCTGCGGAACAGCAACTCGGCTGATTCGACTTCTAGATGCGCGTCATCGTCGCTGGCGAATGTGCGGACGTTCGTGATGAAGTGGCGCAGCCGCGACGGTGGGTCCTCGGTCCAGGCGTGTTCGGTGGCGAACCGCGCGACCCGCTGGCTCAGCGAGTACTTGTCCTCGTCGAAGTGGGCCATCCCCGGGCCCCTTCCCGGCATTGTGTCGAAGCCGGCGCCGCGTGCGGTGGTGACGCGCACCGGCATGACGTAGCGGATGTCGTCTGTCAACGTGTCCAGCCACAGTTCGTACTGCTGGGCGTCCAGCAGGTAGGCCTCGTCGACCAGGAACTGATGCGCCTGCAGGTGGCGAGTGTCATTGAAAGGCAGTGACGGCAATGGTTTTCTCATGAAGGGCGCGCTCATGCCGGCAGCTCCACGTGGTCGGCCCACAACTTGAGCAGCTCGCGCTGGTTGTACTCGTTGTAGCCGACTTGCGCGCGGCCCGGCCCGTGGAACGAGTCGGGCGGTAGCGCCTCGGTGACCGGACGGTCGTTCCAGAGCAGGCCCATCCGGCTGTTCAGCAGCAGCCGTCGCGCCATCGAACCGCCGGCGGTGGTGGTCAACGACACCCAGTTCTCCACGTCGTCTTGTTCGAACATGCCGGTCGACCCGAAGCACATCAAATAGGCCTTGTACGAGTCTTTCTTGTACTGCGCGGGTGCGGCGGAGTCAACGGCGAACCACGAACACACCTCGGTTTCGTTCGCACTGATCGGCTGCCACAGGCGAATCGAGATGAACGGCAGGACTTCGTCGTCCCGGTCGTGCACTCGATCTCGTATACGGGGCCAGTTGTGCACAAAGCTCAGGTTCGGAAAGCAGGTGGCGGCCGAGATCATGAACCCGTCTTCGCCGACCACTCGCTGCTGCCGCGGCGTCCAGACGTCTTTGATCCGGGCGATCATCTCATCGGGGTAGCCGACGTAGCGCATCCGCTCCTCGAAGCTGCCCGGCGGAAGCTTGTAGGTCGTGCCGCCCCCGCGGTGCGCCCAGTAGGTGGCGCCGTCCTTGCGCTTTTGCGCTTTCGGCTCGCGGAACAGGCCGATGTCGACGATCGACGCGTGGGTGTGCGGCGTGTGGTACATGTCGCCCGCGAAATTCTCGGCGCCGATCTTCCAGTTCGCCTTGATCCGCCAGCGCTGCGGCCCCCGCAGCTCCACGCCGTGGGTGCTCTGCTTGGTGTAGAAGTCCAGATAGAACTTGAAGTCGCCGAGGAAATCCTGCAGCGGCTCGGCATTCGGGTCCATGTTGATGAACAGCAGACCGTTGTAGCTCGCGAAATTCGGTGCGGGCAGCAAGGTTTGGCCGTCCTTCGGCAACCCCTCGTCACCTCCGTAGGCTTCGCGGTGGAACGGAAGGCCGGTGAGCCGGCCGTCGTTGCGGTAAGACCAGCCGTGATAGGGGCAGCGGAAGTTGGAGGCGTTGCCCATTTCCGCGCGGCACACCTGCATTCCCCGGTGCAGGCACATGTTGAACATCGCCCGGATGGTGCCCTCCGAATCGCGGGTGATGATGAACGAATCGTCGAGCACCCGGCGCACGACGTAGTCGCCGTCCTGCGGGATCTCCGATTCGTGGCCCACGAACATCCACGCCCGGCTGAACAGCCGCTCCTTCTCGCGCGCGAATAGCTCGTCGTCGTTGTAGATGTGCGCGGGGATCATTCCCCGCCGCACGTTCTGGAAAAGCTCCGTTACGGGACCCACAGTTGTATTCTGCTATACAGAACTAACTTCTGACTAGTAGAATCGCCACCCATTCCATAATTTCCACAGTGGCCTTTGTGCAAATTCACAGCTCGCTCCCAAAGATGGTCCCTGCGCCGCGGTTACCGTGGTCACGTCGGGCCCATGGCGCAGGTGAGCGAGCGCAGGTGAGCGCGATTTAACCGAGGGGTAATCGCAGAATTCGCCGCATTCGCCTCAGGCTGCGGTGCAGGAAGGACTGGTGTGATGGCTGATCGGTCAGGGGATGGTCGATTGCGGAAGCTTGGGCCGCGAGTGTTGTCCGCCATCGGGCGTCAGGAATGGCTGGATCGGCCGAGCTATCGGCTGGAGCACGTGCTCAGCTTCGCCTACAACGCGCTGGGGGGTGCGCGCAACAGTGTCACCAATGCGCTGAACGGCGTGTGGCTGGGGCATCCGGCGCATCCGGCGCTGGCGTCGCTGACCAGTGGAGCGCTCGGCACGACGGTGGCCCTGGACGCCCTGAGCGTGCTGCCGGGCCGGCCCGCCACCGAGGTCCTCGACGCGTCGCGGTTTGCGTCTCGGTCCCTTGGGTTGGGGATCCTCGCGAGCGTCGCCTCTGCCGCCACCGGCGTCACCGATTGGCAGCACACCCACGAGGAGGACCGCCGCGTAGGGCTGGTGCACGGCGTCGTCAACCTGGTGGCGACCGGGCTGTACGCGGCGTCCTGGTGGGACCGGCGCCAAGGCCGCCACCGCCGCGGCATCGCGCTCACCGCGCTAGGCTACGGCATCACCCTGGCCGGCAGCTACCTGGGCGGGGCGTTGGTCTTCGAGTCCGGTGTCGGAATCGACCAGTCGGGGGCCCGGTTGCGCACCAAGCAGTGGACGCCGGTGCTTCCCGCGAGCTCGCTGAACGGAAAGCCGGTGCGGGTCGAGGTCGACGGCATGGGGCTGGTGGTATGCCAGACCAAACCCGGGGAGGTGTCGGCGTTCGGTGAGTTCTGCCCGCACCTGGCGGCCCCGATGGCCGACGGCTGGGTCGATCGCGGCCGGATCGTGTGCCCATGGCACGGTTCGTGGTTCGAGGCCGAGTCGGGGGAGGTGCTGCGCGGGCCGGCGGCGGCTCCGCTGCCGTGCTACGAGGCCCGGTTGGTCGACGGAATGGTCGAGGTGCGTGGCGCACCCTCCAGCGGGCAGCATGCGCCGCTCGGCGGCGCAGTCGGGATCGGACAGGGAGGAGCGTAGTGAACGCCTACGACGTGCTCAAGGAACACCACATCGTGATCAAGGGGCTGGGCCGCAAAGTCAGCGAAGCGCCGTTGAACAGTGAAGAGCGGCATGCCCTTTTCGACGAGATGCTGATGGAACTCGACATCCACTTTCGCATCGAAGACGACCTGTACTACCCGGCCCTGGGGACGGCCAGCAAGCTGATCGCGATCGCGCACGCCGAGCATCGCCAAGTGGTCGACCAGCTTTCGGTGCTGCTGAAAACCCCGCAGGGCGCGCCCGGGTATGAGCAGGAGTGGAACTCCTTCAAGACCGTCCTGGAGGCGCACGCGGACGAAGAGGAACGCGACCTGATTCCCGCTCCCCCCGAGGTGAAGATCAGCGACGCGGAACTCGAGGAGCTGGGCGACAAGATGGCCGCCCGCATGGAGCAATTGCGCGTCTCCACCCTGCACAAACTGCGGACCAAAGGCCGCGCGACGCTGGTGCGCGCTCTGTAGCAAGGTCAGCGCGCCAAGACCTCAGGACCTCAGCTGGTCACCTGTAGGGGAAGCGACGTCACTCCGGCGCCGCAGGTGACCACGAACACCCAACGGCCATCGGTAGGCAGCCGTACCTCGACGTTGAAAAAAGCGAATCCGATTTCGCCACCGGCCGCTGCTTCTGGCAGCTCGTACTCGACGGTCAGCGGCTCGGCATCCGTGGGCGGCATGATCTCGACGTCAACCCTGCGGACCGGACTGTCAGTCTCGCTCTGCGTCAGCAGCACCAGCACGAACTTGACTACTCGGTCCGGTCCGACCTGAAATCCGGACAGCACGCCGCCCGACACGCTGAGTTTGTTATTCACCACGGAAGCCGATTCGGCGAGGAAGGCCCCGGTAATCACAGCGCCGAAGCTACCGTTTCGTCCGCCGAACGCAAACTGGCAGGGGGTATCCTCACGCCTCGTGAGGGCCGCACCGGGGCGCGTCGCGTCGCAAGGTGAGATCACGGCGGAGATCGCAGCCGTCGCAGCCGAATACCAACGCACGGGTGGCGGCGTCGGACGTGAAGTGCAGCCGCGGCTCGATTACCCGCCCTATCGCAGCAGCGCCCTGCGTCATCCGAAAAACCCGCTGGTGAGCGTCGACCCCGAGGAGGTCGAACGCTGGGCACCGTGCTTCGGCTACCAGGACGTCGACCCGCTCGACGCCGACCTGACGGCCGGCCACCGGGGCGAGCCGATCGGGGAGCGCGTCATCGTGACCGGTCGGGTGCTCGACGAATCCGGTCGGCCGGTAGCGGGCCAGCTGATCGAGATCTGGCAGGCCAACGCCGCTGGTCGCTATCGCCACCAGCTCGACCAGCACCCGGCTCCGCTCGACCCGAACTTCACCGGCGCCGGCCGCTGCCTGACCGGACCCGACGGCACCTACCGCTTTCTGACCGTCAAGCCGGGCCCCTATCCGTGGCGCAATCATCACAACGCATGGCGGCCGGCGCACATCCACTTCTCGGTCTTCGGAACCACTTTCACGCAACGGCTGGTCACCCAGATGTACTTTCCGGGTGACCCGATGTTCGATCTGGATCCCATCTTCCAATCGATCGTCGATCCCGCCGCGCGCCAACGACTGATCGCCCGCTACGACCACGACCTCACCGAGCCGGAGTACGCGACCGGCTACCGGTGGGACATCGTGCTGTCCGGCCCCAGCCGAACCTGGACCGAAGTATGACGGAATTGGCTTGCACCCCAGGGCAAACCGTGGGGCCCTTCTTCGGCCTCGGATTGCCGTATCCCGGCGGCAGCGATTTGGTGGGCTTGGTGGGTCAGGCCGACGCGGACGCCGTCCGGTTACACGGCAGGGTGTACGACGGCGCCGGCAACGGGGTCCCGGATGCGCTGGTCGAACTCTGGCAGCCCGACGGTGCCGGTCGGATCCCGCGCGCGGCCGGCTCGTTGCGGCGCGACGGTTCTGCCGGCTTCACCGGGTTCGGCCGAGCGGCCACCGACGCGAAGGGGCGGTACGCGTTCACCACGGTGACACCCGGTGTGGTGGGCTCCGGGCCGCCGTTTTTTGCGATCACCGTGTTCGCGCGGGGGCTGTTGAACCGGCTATTCACCCGCGCCTACCTGCCCGACGGCGCCCTGGACGCCGATCCGCTGCTGGCCGGCGTCGACGCCAGGCGGCGCACCACTTTGGTATGTGCCGCCGAAAGTGCCTCGGGCCGGCCAGGTTATCGCTTCGACATTCGTCTGCAGGGCCCTAACGAGACCGTGTTCCTGACCTACCGGGACGATCGGCGATGACCAACCTGTTGTGGCCCGGAGACCACCGCGCCGGGGAGCACATGACGGATCAGGCGCTGCTGCGGTCGATGGTTGCGGTCGAGTCGGCATGGTTGCGGGCCCTGTCCGCGGCCGGCCTGGCGCCCGTCGATTGTGCCGTTGTTGACCTCTGGCAGTTGGTGGGTGAGCACGATTGCGAGCAGCTCGCACTGACCGCCGAGGACGGCGGCAACCCGGTCATCGGGTTGGTCGCGCTGCTGCGCGAGCGGAGCGTCCCGGCGATCTCCGCGTGGGTCCATCGAGGACTCACCAGCCAGGACGTTGTCGACACCAGCTTGATGTTGGGCGTACGCGCCGTCGTCAACCACCTGAGAGTGCAGCTCGGCGAACAGGTTTCAACGCTGTCGGCGCTCGCGGCAACCCACCGAGCCACGCCCATGGTGGCGCGTACCCTCACCCAACACGCGGCGCCGACCACATTCGGCGCCAAGGCGGCCGGCTGGTTGAACGGTGTCGTCGACGCCTTGGAGCGGCTCAGCGCGCTCGAAACCCCTATCCAGATCGGCGGCGCCGTCGGAACACGTTCCGCCACCACAGAGTTGGCGACACTGATGACGGGCGCGGCAGATCCGGCGGGACTTTCCGAAGACGTAATCCAAAGCACCGCAACCGCGTTGGGATTACACGCCAGAGCGCCGTGGCACACGACGCGGACGCCGGTCACCGCGGCCGCGGACGCCTTCGTGACATGTACCGACTGCTGGGGCCGGATCGCCTCGGATGTCGTCACCCTGGCCCGCCCGGAGATCGCCGAACTCAGTGAGCCCATTGCCGCAAAGCGGGGCGGATCCTCCTCGATGCCGCACAAGCGCAATCCGGTGCTGTGCATTCTGATCCGGCGCGCCGCCATGTCGGCGCCGCAACTGGCCGCGACCCTGCACACCGCCGCCGCGCTGGCCAACGACGAACGCCCCGATGGCACATGGCATGCCGAATGGGACACCCTGCGGACGCTGGCCCGGCGGACCGTGGTCGCAGGTTCCCAGTGCGGCGAACTGCTGGTCGGGCTGCAGGTACATCCCGACGTAATGGTCGAAAACCTCAGTCGAACAGATGTTCTCGGCGAGCAACGCGCCATCGCCGAACTGGTCGGGAAAGCGCCGTCGGCAACCTATTTCGGCGCTGTCGACCGCCTGATCGACGAAAGCATCGATCGCGCCCAACGGGCACTTAAGCGACGTCGGTGAGCCGGTCCGCCTAACCCGGCTTCGTCGCGACGATCGCGACCGAGGCCAACTGCTCGCGCTGCTTGCGGAATGTAGCGCGCATCGCGAGTACCCGTCTGCGGGCGTCGCGTTGAACGAGCAGGTACTTGGCGAATCGCAGCGCGCCGAGAACGCCTTAGTTGGCCATGGACTCGATCGCCTCCTATCGTTTTCACGATCAGGCTTGTGTAAACTCAAGCGCGTGACCTATGTGATGGACGAGTGTCCGGTCGACTGCATTGACGAGGTTGGGCGGGCGCTGTACATCCACCCGGACGAATGCGTGGACTGCGGGGCGTGCGAACCCCGTATGTCCGTTCGAGGCGATCTACTACGAAGACGACCTTCCCGACGCGCTCACGCCCCAGCTGGCTGATAATGAGGCGTTCTTTACCCAAACCTGCCGCCGGGTCGGGACGAGCCGTCGGGATCGCCGGGCGGGGCGGCCAAGATCGGTTCCGCGGACCGACAATGCACTAGGAGCGTGAGCGAGATCATCCCGATCGGAGAATCCGCCGGCCGCCGCCGTGAGGTGCTGCGCCTGCTGCGGGCGTCGGCGAACCCGATGAGCATACTGGCGATCGCCGACGCGCTGGGCGTGCATCCCAACACCGTCCGCTTCCACCTCGACGTCCTCGTCGGCGACGGCCAGGTGGAGCAGGTGGCGCCGGGCCGCAAAGGGCCCGGGCGCCCGCCGTTGATGTTCCAGGCGGTCCGGCAGATGGATCGTGGCGGAACGCGACACTACCGGATGCTCGCCGGGATCCTCAGCACAGCCCTTGCGGCCGAACGGAATTCGGGTAACAAAGCGCTGGCCGCGGGACGGGCGTGGGGTCTCAAAATGGAATCGCCATCGGACGGTGACACCGGTGCCGAGGAGTCGATCGACCGCCTGGTCGAGGTGCTCGACGAGCTCGGGTTCGCGCCCGAGCGCCGCGCCGCCAACGGCGACCAGCAGATCGGCCTGCGACACTGCCCGTTCCTGGAACTCGCCGAAACCCGGACTGCCGTCGTGTGCCCGATACACCTCGGGCTGATGCAAGGTGCGATGGAAGCCTGGGGGGCGGCCGTCACGATCGACCGGCTCGAGGCATTCGTCGAACCGGATCTGTGTGTGGCCCACCTGAGGGCACGGGGAGCGGCAGAGGGAATCACCGGGTGAGTACGGGGCCGGCGATCGCCGTCGCCCTCACCTTCGTCTGGCTGGGCATGGTCCTGGCCATCTCTTTTCTGGAAGCCCCGCTGAAATTTCGGGCGCCCAACGTGACGCTTCAAATCGGGCTAGGCATCGGCCGCCTGGTCTTCCGCGCGCTGAACACCGTGGAGGTCGGCTTCGCCCTGGTCATCCTGGCGATCGTGGTGGCAGGTCCGATGCCGGTGCTGATCACCGCGGCGTATTCCGTGGCCTTCGCCGCACTGGCCGTCCAGCTGCTCGCGGTGCGTCCCCGGTTGACCCGACGGTCCGACCAGGTGCTCGCCGGGCTCGACGCGCCCCGCTCCCGCGGTCACTACGCGTATGTCGGTTTGGAGGCGGTCAAAGCGATTGCGTTGCTTGTGGCGGGGATACTGCTACTTGCCGGCTGACCCGCCCAGAGACCAGCCACAGACCGGCCCACAGACCAAAAGGAATCGCCGATGGAATCCGTTTCGCTTACCAGCCTTGCCGCTGAAATGTTGGCAAAGTTGGCCGAGGCGCAGCAGTCGCACAGCGGACGGGCCGCGCACACCATTCACGGTGGTCAGACCCACGAACTGCGCCAGACCGTGCTGGCGCTGCTGGCCGGCCACGACTTGTCCGAACACGACAGCCCGGGCGAGGCGACGCTGCAGGTGCTGCAGGGTCACGTGCGTCTGACCACCGGCGCCGACGCCTGGGACGGCAAGACCGGCGACTACGTCGCCATACCCCACGAGCGCCACGCCCTGCACGCGGTGGAGGATTCGGTGGTCATGCTGACCGTGCTGAAGAGCATCCCCGGGGCATCCCCCTCGTAGCCGGGCCGGACATGCTATCCACGCCCTGGTCAAGGAGTTTGGGCCTGCGGGTACCGATCGTCAACGCGCCGATGGGTGGGGTGGCGGGCGGTCGGCTGGCCGCCGCGGTCACCGCAGCCGGCGGCCTGGGCATGGTCGGCATGGGCAGCGCCGGGAGCAGGGCGGCGCTGGAGACCCAGTTGCAGCACGTCAGCGAAACATTCGGAATCGGCCTGGTGGACTGGGTGATGCGCAACGAGGCGGGGTTGCTAGAAGACGCCCTGGCCGCGCGTCCGGTCCTGTTGTCGGTCAGCTTCGGCACCGACTGGTCCTGGGTCAGCAAGGCCCACGACGCCGGAATCGTCACCGCCACACAGGTATACGACAGCGTGGGAGCCCGTCGGGCGGTGGACGCCGGCGTCGACGTCCTGGTCGCGCGCGGGTCGGAAGGCGGCGGTCACGGCGACGTGCGGCTCGGCACGCTGCCGTTGCTGGACACCGTTTTGGACGTCGTGTCGGTGCCGGTGCTCGCGGGCGGTGGAATTGCTTCGCCGCGCAGCCTGGCCGCGGTACTGGCCGCCGGCGCCGGCGGAGCATGGGTCGGCACCCGCCTGGCGGCGTGTCCGGAGGCGCTGACCGGCGACGGCAGCCGTCGGGCCCTGATCGCGGCGCGGGCAACCGACACCACGATCACCCGGGTCTTCGATGTCGCCCAGGGCCGTCCCTGGCCGGAGCGGTTCCCGTCGCGGGTGCTGGCCAACGACTTCGTCGAGCGCTGGACGGGTAGGGAGGACGCGCTCGCGGCAAATCAGCCGGCCCGCGAGGAGCTGGCCGCCTCGATCACCGCCGACGACCGCCGGATCGCCCCCGTCGACGCCGGCCAGGGCGTCGGGATGATCGACGACGACGCGTCGGTGGGCGAGGTCATCGAGACAATGTGCTCGGGCGCGGAAAAGTTGCTCTCCGTCTGGG
>NZ_JBKQQD010000149.1:0-12545 GCF_052144515.1 Mycobacterium sp.
CGACGAGGCGATGGGCCGGGCCCGCAAGCCGGAGGTGTACTCCGACGCCGCCTACGTCATCCTCAACAAGCCCGCCCGGGAGTACACCGGCAACACCCTGCTGTGTGAGGACGTGCTGGTGGAGTCGGGTGTCACCGACTTGTCGGTCTACAACTGCGTGCCCGGTGGAGAACTGGGCGTCGACTTCTGGGTGGACGGCGTCAACCCGCCGGGGTACACCGGGCCCTGAATTTGCTCTACCCGAGTCCCGCATCGACCAGCAGCCGTGAGAGCCCGAGTTCGGCGCACTTGGCAGCGGCTGGCGTCAGTTCTTCTCGGGCGCGCGCTGTCCGGCCGGCGGCCGTGAGCGTTTCGATGAGCAGCAGTTGTGCCTGCAGCGCCGCCAGAGGTCTGCGCTCGCGGTCGATTCCCGCGGCCAGATCAGCGGCCCGTCGGCATGCTTGCTCCCGGTCAGCCGCGGAGTCGCTCGCCGATAACAGGCGGATCCCGGAGTCCTCGTCGAGTTCGGCTGTCATCGTGGCGATTCCATTGCCGTGGGGGATGGTTCGCGGCGATCGCAAAACGGCAGCAACCGCTTGCGGGAGCTCGATGCCCAGCCGGACGCGCTCATTGTTGATCCTTGCGGCAAGACGCGGCAACCGCAGCTGCTGTGCGGCGGTCGCGCCAGCGGCCAGACGCTCGACCGCGGACCCGCGATCCCCCTGTGCTGCCTTGATCCGAGCACCGATCACATACCTGGCGGCCTGGTAATCCACAATGCCGCCGTCGGAGCTCAGCAGATCGCCCTCATCCAGTAGGCGCCCTGCCTCGACAAAGTCGTCAGTTTCGTAGAGCGATTCGCCGAGAAGCGCACCCGCGAGCCGTGCCGCGTGCGAGTGGCGTCCGACGCCCATGGCGATCTCGTACGCTTCTCGGAAATTCTTCAGGGCCTCTCGAATGTTGAGCTGATACCTGGCGGCGATGCCAGCCAAACAGCGTCCATAAACGGCGGTGAACGGTCCCATCGCTTCCTGATAGGGCGCGGCACGCTCAAGCAGCCGGTGGGCGGCATCGAAGTCGAAGCGGTAGATCGCGGCGAACGCGGCGGCATTTCCGGCGACCCCGGGCACCCACGGATGCAGCGTGTCCGGTCTCGACATTGCCTCGGCCACTAAATCGTCTACGCGCTCGATCCGATCGGCGAAGGCTTCGGCAACCGCTCGCACCACGTCCGCCTCGGCCCGCAAATCGGACCGTGTCGCCTCGGAAAGGTCCGTGCGACCCAGGGCCGCCTGGAAGCGGTCCAGCGCGACGTCGGTCAACTCCGGACGTTGCAACAGGATGTTTGCCCACGCAATCACCAACTGGAGCCGAGGTCGCCCCATCACCAGATCGGGTGACAGTTTCTTGACGATCCCGAGCAACGTGGTCATTTTCGATTGTTCGAGCAGTCTTGTGCCATCCAGCTCGACGAGATCAACCGCGTGGGCAGGATCGCCCGCAACCAACGCATGGTCGACGGCCTCGTTGAGGTAGCCGTTTTCGGCGAACCACACCGATGCGGTGTGTTGAAGTTCTTCGACCCGGTCGGGGTGGTCCCGTTCGAGTCGGCGGCGCAGAAACTCGGCGAATATGTGATGGAAGCGGAACCAATTCGGGTCGTCGTCGACCCGCTGCAGGAACAAACCGCGCTGCTCGACCTGTTCCAACATCGCCTGCCCATTCGTCGCGCCCGCTAGCACACAGGCCAGCCCGCCGCAGGTGCGCTCGGTGATCGAAGTCATCAGCAGAAATTCGCGCACATCGGGTTCAAGGGTGTCGAATACGTTCTCGGCCAAGAAGTCGCCGACCACATCGCTGGCACCGGAAAGCCGGGCCAGCAGGCTGTTCACGTCGCGACCGCCGCGCAGCGACAACGCGGCCAACCGCAGGGCAGCCGCCCACCCGTCGGTCGATGTGGTCAACGCCTCGACATCCCCGCCCGATAGCTGTAGGCCGCCCACATCGTTAAGGAACGAGAAAGCCTCGTTGATGTCGAAACGCAAAGCACGGGAATCGATTTCGATCAACTCATCGCGCATCCGCAACCTGCTCAGGGGTAGTCCGGCGCGAGACCAGCTCGTCACGATGATCTGCAGATGATGGCATCCGTTGTCCAACAAGAAACCGAGGGCAGCGATGGTTCGAGTGTCAGACACGCGGTGCCAGTCATCGATCACCACCGCAATCCGGTCGTCTTTTTGGTGGATTTCCTCGATGAGCGAGGTCAGGACATAGCGGGTCGCGTCGCCGCCGTGCTGGTCCAGCACCTGCCCCAATGACTCGGCCAGAGCGGGACGGACCCGCCGGATCGACTCGAGCAGGTGCGCCAAAAACCACACCGCATTGTTGTCGTCGTCATCGACCGTCAGCCAAGCGACCGCGACACCGCCGCGCGAGAGTTCCTCGCGCCACTGCGCCGCCAGCGTGCTTTTGCCGAACCCCGAGGGCGCGTGAATGAAGATCAGCCGCCGCCGTCCGCCAGCGCGAAGGACATCGATGACGCGGCTGCGAGCGACCAGTGATCTGGTGGGGACGGGGGGCCGGTATTTCGTCGCGGGTGTCGGGGGCGTGGTCGCGGAATCCGAGCGAACAGGCTTGAACGCGGGCGATTTTCGGCGCTCCACGCCCAGGTCGACCGGATGGGCCATCTCGTCGACGGCGACACCGCTATGGTGCTGAATCTCACGAAGCTCGTCGCCGAACTCGGCTGCGGCGCTTGGACGATCCGCCGGATCCCGCGCCATCGCCCGCTCGATGATCGCGGCCACCTCAGTTGGTAATCCCTGTTCACGCAGGTCCGGGATAGGTTGTGAGGTGATCCGCAGGAACTGAGCGACCACCTGTTCGCCGGCGCGGCGTTGGAAGGCGGCGTGGCCGGTCAATGCGCAAAACAATGACGCGCCCAGCGAATACACATCCGATGCCGGCATCGGCGCTGCGCCCTCGAGCACTTCCGGGGCGGTGAAAGCGGGCGAACAGGTGATCAACCCGGTCGCCGTCTGGAAAGCCCCGGCGATCCTGGCAATTCCGAAGTCAGTCAGCTGCGGCTCACCGTAGTCGGACAGCAGGATGTTGGCGGGCTTCACATCGCGATGCAATATGCCCGCGCCGTGCGCGACCTCGAGCGCGCCCGCGAGCTTCACGCCGATGCTGAGCGTCTCGCGCCAGTCGAGGGTTCCGTGCCGGCGGATCACCACCTCCAGCGAATCCTTGGCGTGGTAGGGCATCACGATGAACGGCCGGCCACTGTCCAGTACGCCGACCTGAAAAGCGTGCACGATGTGCGGGTGTCCCGAAAGGCGGCCCATGACGCGCTGCTCGCGCAGGAAGCGGGCAAGATTGTCCGAGTCAAGACCGGCGGTCAGCACCTTGACCGCAACGGCGCGGTCCAGCATGGGCTGAGCGCAGCGGTAAACGACGCCGAAGCCGCCATGCCCGATCTCTTCGACGTCGTCAAATCCCGCCTGGCCCAGTTCCGCGGCGATGCCAGCGATCAGATCCCGCTGCTTTGCAAGCGGATCGACGTCGGCCATCGACGCTCACTATCCTCACCCTGGAGGCCATTCACCTCCAATTGATCGACTGATAACTCACCATATCGCCGACCAGCGCGGGCGCCTATGAGATTGCTGCTGGCCGGTCACATGTCCATACCACCGTTGACACTCCACACTTGTCCAGTGATGTAGGACGAGGCATCGGCGGCCAGGAAGTGGACAACGCGGGCGACTTCTTCGGGCCGGCCCGCACGGCCGACGGGGATCTGGCCGGTAAGTTTCGCCATCACCTTCTCGGGAATGCCGGCGGTCATCTCGGTGCCGATCAGTCCGGGTGTGACCGTGTTGACCGTGATGCCGATTCCGTCATCGGTGCGCTTGCCCGATTTTGCGAGTTGGTATGCGGCTTCCTTGGCCAGCGTCTTGGTCAACCCGAACAGCCCGGACTTAGATGCGGCGTAGTTCGCCTGGCCGATATTGCCCGTCTCACCGACGACGGACGACACGTTGACGATGCGCCCCGAACCCCGCTGCACCATGTGAGCCAGCGCGGCCTGGGACATGAAGAACGCACCGGAGAGGTTCACGGCGAGCACGGTGTACCAATCCTCCTCGGTCATCGCGGCGACCGTCTTGTCCATGGTGATGCCCGCGTTGTTGACCAGGATGTCCAGCCGGCCGTGGGTTTCGATCACTTCGGCGATAGTGCGGCGGCAATCGGCGGCCGATCCGACGTTGCCTTGATGGGCCGATGCCAAGGTGCCGTGGCGGCGGGTGGTCCGGGTCAGCTCGGCGGCGAACCGTTCGGCGCTCTCCTGATTGCGGCTGTAGCCCACCGCGACCGTGGCGCCCTGGTTAGCCAGGCTGCGCGCGATCGCCGCGCCGATACCGCGGGTGCCGCCGGTGACGAAGGCCGCCCGGCCGGCCAGCTTGGGTGTGGCGGCTGCGTTCATGGCCAGCTGCTCGGTTTCCAGAATTGTTGTCATGGGTGGTGTCTCCTAATCGTGGAATCTTGCAGTGATTTTCGATATCGAGTCGGTCACCGTTGGCCGAGCTCGTGTAGCGCGGATTGGGCGGCGTTGGCACCGCACATGCCATGCGCGCCCGGGCCCGGCGGGGTGGCCGCCGAACAAATGTACATGCCCGGAATGCCAACTCTGTACGGCGACAGCGTGATTCGCGGCCCGAACGTGAGTTGGCGGATATCCTTCGAACCAGTCATGATGTCGCCACCGACGTAATTGGCGTTGTACGAGGCCATTTGGGTGGTGGTCCGGGTGGTGTGGCCCACGATGCGGTCGCGGAATCCCGGCGCGAACCGCTCGATCTGGGCGATGATCGCCGCGGTGGCGTCACCGCTGTAGCCGTTTGGCACATGGGCATACGTCCACACCGGATGGACGTCGCCGACGGAGCGCCCCGGGTCAGCCAGATACTGCTGGCCGACCAGCACGAACGGTCGCTCGGGCATGCGCCCGGCGTGAATGTCGCGTTCGTTGGCCGCCAACTCGGCCAACGAGCCGACGACGTGCACGGTGCCGGCCCGACGGGCGTCGGCATTGGTCCACGGCACGCCGCCTTCGACGGCGAAGTCGACCTTGAACGCCCCCGGGCCCTGCCGGAAGCGCCGGTAGGCACGGGCCACGCGCGCCGGCAGGCGATCACCGAGAATGCCGGCGACGGCCTCGGGCGCCAGGTCGAACATCGTCACGTCGGCCGGCGGCAGTTGTGAGGCTGCCGCGACGCGGGTGCCGGTCTCGATCTTGCCGCCCAGATCGGCCAGCAGCGACGCCAGCGCGTTGGTGATCGACTGCGAGCCGCCGGCCGCCACCGCCCAGCCATGGCGATGGCCGGCGGTGATGATGCCCAGCCCGATCGCCGAGGTCATCGGATAGTGCAGCGGCCGGAATGCATGTGCGGCGACACCTCCGAACAACGCTCGCGCCTTAGCGGTACGAAACCATTGGGCGAGGGCCGACGCCGGCAGCACCGTCGGTGCACCGAAGCGCGCCAGCACCATCGGGTGGTGCGGGAGCCGCAACAGCGGGCCCATGATGTCCTCGGACAGCGCATCGAACCTCGCCGACGACCAGCCGAACAGCGCGCGCCACCGTGACCCGTCGGGACCCAGGCCCGCCGCGGTGTCGTCGACCGAGCGGTATAGCGCTCCAGCGCTGCCGCCATCGAGCGGATGGACACAGTCGATTTCGGGTAGCCGCCACGAGAGGCCGTAACGACCCAAGTCGAGGCCGGTGAGAAACGGCGAGCCGACGGCCATCGGATGGATCGCCGAGCAGTGGTCATGCAGCAGGCCCGGCAGGATCGCCTCGCTGCTGCGAGTGCCGCCGCCGATCTCGTCGGCTGCCTCTAGCACGGTCACCTGCACGCCGGCTTTGGCCAGGGTCACCGCGGCGGCCAGGCCGTTAGGCCCGGCCCCCACGACGATCGCGGTGCTCACGCGAGGACTCCTTCCTTGTGAACCTGTCCGTTGTGGATCACGGCCTGCACTGCCGGTGCCTTATGCGCCGCCCAAGTGACCTGGGTGGGAATCGGGCCGTTGGGCAGCCAGGGCTGCTCAGCGACAGCGTCGGCGACCTTCCAGGTGCCGCGCTCGATTACGCCGAGCGCGGCGTCGATGACCTTGTAGTGCTGGACCTTGCTGCCCCAACCTTGCGACTCCACCCACGCGACCACCAGCTCACCTGGCTCGAACCCGACCTCTCGCTGCACGGCGGCGATGAGGTCTTCGTTATGCAGGTGTCCGTCACCGAAGTTGAACCCGATCAGCGAGTTGCAGGTGAACTCCGCCTCGCGAACTATGCGGGTGTCGATGTCGGGCAGGTTCTTCAGCAGCACCGAGAACAGGCCGCGGCCCTGGCTGTGCATGGTGCGCCAGGCGAGAGTCGACTGCAGGGTGATCTCGGCCCACTGCGGCTCGTAGCCAAACTCGATGAACTGGTCGAGCTGGTTTTTCGCGGAGCGGGTGACCTTGTCCAGCTTGGCCTCCGCCCCCGGAGCGAACGCCCACACCGCCGAGGCCCAGTTGCCTGCGTACTGGCGCATCGAGGGCAAGAACGACACCTTGTCGGGACGGAAGTTGCCCAGGATCGGGAAGAACAGCAGCGCGGCCACCACCGCCACGGTCAGCCACGGTGAGGACATGTCCGTCACCGCGAAGCCGCGCCAGGCCGGAAAGCCAAGGAACAAAAACATCGTCGCGTAGGCGAACAGCACGTTCCACTCCAACGGCACCGCGATCGGGAACGTCGAGACGATGAACAGATGGAACGCCACCATGAGCACCGCGGCAGGCACCGTGAGCCACGGCCACGGCGAGAACAGCAGGATCAGCGGGGCGATGATCTCGACGGTGGTGCCGGCGGCGTGCGCCATCAGGTCGGCCACCCGAGACGGGCGCAGGTCGCGCGGGAAGTCGCGGTAGTGCGCCCTCTTGACCCACTTGAACGGAACCGACGGGCTGTTGCTGACCATCGGCGGGATGACGTTGGCGAAGTGCTTGCCGAACTTCGACACCCCGGCGCCCACCCAGACCACCACGATGAGCAGCTTGAGCGCGATGATCATGTCGGTGAACGGGAACACCGCGAAGATGATCAGCGCTGGCAGGTACTGCTCGCCGCGTGCGCCCAGGAACACCGTCTTGTCGCGCAGGCCCATCAACACCAGCAGCAAGATCGGCGCGATGAGCAGCGCCGGGTTGACCAAACCGGAGGTGTTGTGGGGCATCACCGCCGACAGCGAATCACTGTGCACGCCGGGCGAAAACAGCGCAACCGCGACGCTGATCAGCAGCGTGACATACAGTGCGACGTCGAAACGGGTGCGCCGGTCACCGGCGGTGAAGGGCACCCACTTCCACGGCCGTAGCCGGATGGTGCCCGGGCGCGCCCAGAATAGGATGCCCCCGGTCATCGGCTTGACCTTGCCGGCCAACGGACCCCACGATCCGGCCACGTTCAAGAGCTCAAGCAGCACCGTCCACAAGATGGTTTTCTCGTACACGATGGGCTGGTTCCACCACTGTGAGACGTGCCAAAACGCGGGCAGCCCCGACGTCAGCGTGGCCACCAGAATCGCGCCCAGGGCGTAGAACAGCACCAGCTTGGTGATGTAGATGGTGTGAATCATCCGTGGCGATCCGAAGCCGTTCTCGGCCCAGTTCAGCGCCAGGATGCGCATCCGCTCCATCAGCGGCTTGCGCAGGAAGGTGTCCGGATCCACGTCGGGGAATTCGGGTTTGGTGAAGCTCATGTCTGCTCTCCTATATGTGTGTTGGGTGAGTGGTGGATGGTTGTGGTTGGGTTCAGTGGGTTATGGCGAGCCGTTGCCGCAAACTGCGTTTGTCGAGCTTGCCGACGGCATTTTTCGGCAGTTCGTCGAGGATCGTGATCTCAACGGGCAGTTTGTATTTCGATAACGACTCGTGCAGGTGCTCGCGGATCAGGTCGACTTGGATTTGCTTGCCGGGATGCAGCGAGACGAACAGCACCGGCTCTTCGCCGTAGACCGGATTGGGCCGGCCGACGACCGCGGCTTCGGCTACCTGCGGCCACTGGTGCACCACCGCTTCGATCTCGCGCGGGTAGATGTTCTCCCCGCCGCGGATGATCATGTCCTTCGCCCGGTCGACCAGCACCAGGTAACCGTCCTCATCGAAGCGCCCGATGTCTCCGGTGTGCAGCCAGCCGTCGACGATCGTCTCGGCGGTCTCCTCCGGCCGGTTCAGATAGCCGCGCATCACGTTGGGGCCCTTGATCACCACCTCGCCGGCCTCGCCGTCGGCTACCGGTCGCCCGGAGGCGTCGACGAGCCGAATCGTCTGGCCGGGCAAGGGCAGTCCGACGGTGCCCGCCTTGCGCTTCCCGTTCAACGGATTGACGGTGCTGGCGCACGATCCCTCCGACAGACCGTAGCCTTCGATAATCGGGATGCCGTAGCGCGATTCGAACCGCTCCAACAACTCCACACTGGCCGGCGCGGCACCGCAGATGGCGAACCGCACCGACGAGGTGTCGGGTTTGACGTCCTCGGGCAGCCCGGACAGCATCGTGTAGATCGTGGGCACGGCTGAGAAATACGTGGCGCCGCTCTGTTCGACCCTGCTGAAGAACGTCTTGGGGCTGAATCGGCCGGCGACGGTGATGCGCCCTCCGGCCAGCAGCGGCGAAACAGTGCCGATGACGATCCCGTTGACGTGAAACAGCGGCAGGATCAGCAGGCTGTGGTCGGCACCGGTCAGCGCGAACACGTCGATTACGTTGCGGCACATCGCGATCAGGTTGGCGTGGTCGAGCATCACGCCCTTGGGCCGGCCCGTGGTTCCGCTGGTGTAGATCAACAGCGCCAGCGCGTCGTCGTCAAGGTGCGCCGGGTACAGCGGCCCGTCGGCGGGTTGCGCTGTCAAGTCGCTGGCGATGACCACCTGCCGTCCGCCGGTTTCGAACTCGGGCACGGTGTCGACGATCAACACTTCGGCGTCGGCGTCGGCAAGCTGATACTGCACTTCTGCCGGTCGCAGCGAGGGATTGATAGGCGTGACCGTCGCACCCAAGCGCCACGCCGCGAACAGCGATACGACAAAGCTGGCCGTATTGGGCAGCATGATCGCCACTACGTCGCCGCGCGATACGCCAAGTTGGCGAAGTGATGCGCCCGCCCGGCGCACCGCCTCCAGGAACTGGCCGTTGGTCAGGCTGATGTCGTCGTCGGCGACAGCAGGCTTCTCGGGATCCTTTGCCGCCCGCAACTCGGGCAGTGCCCGCAGGTTCATGTGCGCTCCTGGATGGGTTTGGGAAGGTGACATGCGACAAAGGTAGGAGTTCAAGTGAGCCGCGACATCGTCGTTAACCGATGAAGATAGGTCTGGCTGTTGTCCTCTGAAGACAGCGCGGCCGCCGCAATCGACATACGGTGCAAACGGCTATCGGTCGCTCCCTATAGAGGACATCCCCGGGCTGCCTGTGGGGACGGGGTTAGTTGCTGGCGCGAGTGTGGAGAAAACGCGGAGGCGGTCGTGGACCTGCACGAGGTGGATTTCCGCGGATAGTCCGAAAACCTGCCTGGCGCAAGGGGATCCGCCCAAAGGGCCATGGGTGGACATCGCGCAGATCCACGCGCACGGGGCCACGCTCGGGCTCGATAGCGGCTGGACGGCGCGTCTCATTTACCCGTGGGTCAGGCGGATCTTCCACCGTACGAAGCCGGCGTAGAACAAGCTGAGGACGGCAAGCATGGCCATATCGAACAGCCACGCCGACGGCTTGTGTATCCAGTGCGGGTCCTTGGGGCCCAGCGGCCTGGGTTCGAGCAGGGATAGGTCGGTTGTCGAGGCCGCGGCGGCGAAACCCCAGCGGGCCGGTGTCGCCCACGACATCTGGTCGAGCACCAGCCGGTCGGTCACCGGGATCATGCCGCCGGAGAACACCAGCTGCGCCATCACAGAGACCACCAGCATCGGCATGATCGGCTCGTTGGACCGGGCCAACGCCGATAGCGCCAGGCCCAGGATGGCCGAGACAACGCAGGTGGCGGCGATATCGACGAACAATTCCGCGGTGGAACTGCCCAGAAGTACCGCACCCCGGGTCGGTGCGCCCTTGCCACACACCACGATCACGGTCAAGACCGCCGACTGAATTACTGCTGCGGTGCAATACACGCAGATCTTGGCCAGCAGATACGCCCACGTCGACAGCCCGACGGCTTGTTCGCGCCGGAAGATCGCGCGTTCGCCGATCAGGTCGCGAATGGTCAGCGCAATGCCCATGAATGCCGCGCCGATGTTGACCAGCCCCAGGATCCGGCCCGGCTCGTCGGGGGTGTCTCCGAGCGGATTGGGGATGCCGAATCCGACGTGCCCGGGCACGGCCAGCGAGAGCAAGCCCAGGATGAATGGAAGCACCGCCAAAAACGCGAAGTAACCGCGGTCGGACACGATCAGCCGCACTTGGCGGCGCGCGATCGTGGAGAACTGTCGCCAGACACTGGTGCGCGCCGGCTTGCCGGGGTGGGCGGGCTTGTCGGACTGCGCTGGGGCGGGCAGAGCTGTGGCGCGCTGCCGGAAGCTGCGGTGCACCGCGTCGGGGTCGGCGCCGACCTGCGTGAAGATGTCGGCCCAGTCGGTGGTGCCCATCGCGGCGCCGATCTCGCACGGGGGCCCGCAGAACGCGGTCTTGCCGCCGGGGGCCAGCAGCAGCACCTGATCGCACACATCCAGGTAGGTCAGCGAGTGGGTCACGACGACGACGACACGGCCGGCATCGGCGAGCTTGCGCAGCATGGTCATCACCTGCCGGTCCAGCGCCGGGTCCAACCCCGAGGTGGGTTCATCGAGGATCAGCAGCGACGGGCCGGTCAGCAGCTCCAGCGCCACCGATGCGCGTTTGCGCTCCCGCCGGACAGGTTGTGCACCCGGGTCTGCGTGTGATCCGTCATCTCGAGTTCCGCGAGCACCTGAGCGGCCACCAGGTCGCGGTCTTCCTTGCCGGTGTCCGGCGGCAGCCGCAGCTCGGCCGCATAGCCGAGGGCCTGCTGGACAGTCAGCCGGCAGTGCACCACGTCGTCTTGGGGCACCATCCCGATCCGGCTGCGCAGCGCCGCGTACGCGCCGTGGATGTCATGGCCCTCAAAGGACACCGCGCCCCGGGTCGGCCGCATCGCCCCGGCCATCACCTTCGCCAGAGTCGACTTGCCTGCACCCGAGGGCCCGATCACCGCCGTCAGCGTGCCCGGCTGCGCAGAGAACGACACATCGTCCAGCAGGGTGCGCCCGCGCTCGATGGTCAGGCCGACCCCGCGGACCTCGAGGCCCCTGATGCCGGTGGCCGCTTCCGCGACCTCGACGTCCTCGGGGATGACGATGTCGCAGTCGGCGGCGAGCAGGTCCATCTCCATGGCGTCGAGCTCGGTGTCGTCGGGCGCAAAGTCAGTGCTGATCACGGTCAACGGATGTCCCCTTTCAACGGCGGCGCGATCGTGCTAGTGCCGGCCCGAATACTTTGCCGCTGCCTGGCGGCCGCGACGTGATGTGCGACAACGCTACGAATCGGCGTGAGGCTTGACACCGTCGTCGTTCGATGAAGAAGCGTCCGGCTCTTGTCACCCGAAGACAAAGTCCGCACATGCAATTGCGCACCAAGCAGTAACCGGAGGATCTACCGTCGTAGGGTGAGCAATTCGCGCGTCAACAACAAAGTCGATGTGAGCCGCTACGTCGCCGAGACCGCAGCCCGGCTCAACGATCGACTCGCCGAGGTGGCCTCGCAGATCCGCCGTTCCCTGGAAGACGACATCCCCGAGCTGCGGGGAGACGCGGGCCTGGTCGAGCTGCTCGGCGCCAGCGTCGAGGGAAACGTGGACACCATCGTGCACTCATTGCGGCACGACATCGCGGTGGAACGTGTCGAGGCACCAACTGCGGCACTCGAATACGCGCGACGGCTGGCGCAACGCGGCGTCCCGGTCAACGCGCTCATCCGTGCTTATCGTCTCGGCCAGCGCCGGCTGAACGAGATCGTGTTCAGCGAAGTACGCGCGCTCGATATCGAGCCATCGGTACGTCTTACCGTCATCGAGGCGATCGGCGCGATGCTGTTCGAGTACATCGACTGGATTTCTCAGCAGGTGGTCGTCGTGTACGAAGGCGAACGCGAGCGATGGCTGGAGAACCAGAACAGTGTTCGCGCTCTGCGGGTTCGGGAGATTCTGGCCGCAAAGAGCACGATCGACGTCGATGCGGCAACCGACGCGCTCGGCTACCCGATCCGATGGCATCACCTGGCGATCGTCGTGTGGTATCCCGACGCGGGGACCGAAGGCAACGAACTCGCCCGGCTGCAGCGGTTCGTTCGCGACCTGGGCAATGCGGCCGATGCCGCGGGCAGTTCGCTGTTCGTCGCCGCCGACCGGATGTGCGGATGGGGGTGGTTGCCGTTCCGCGCCGCGGCTTGCGATGCCGTCGAGAAGGTCCGTCGGTTCACCGCGGGGCATCCTGGTTCGCCCAGTGTC
>NZ_JBKQQD010000150.1:0-3091 GCF_052144515.1 Mycobacterium sp.
GGCGGCCACGATCACCGCGTCCTTGTCCACCGCGGCATACCGGATGGCCGCTCCCAGCCCGGCCTGGTCGACGGTGCGGTCGGCGGGCAGGCAGGTGATCGCCGAGATGTTGATCACCCGGGCGCCAAGGTCGGCGGCGTGCACGATCGCCCGGGCCAGCGTCGAAACGTCCGAAGCCGCCCGTTCCACCTGCGGGTCGCCGCCGGGCGTGCGCGGTGAGAACTTGGCGGACGTCGCCCTGATCGATACCAGCCGCGCCGCGGGTGCCACACCCGAGAAGCCGTCATCGCCCGGCTGGCCGGCGATGATGCCCGCGACCAGGGTGCCGTGCCCGTCGCAGTCGGTCAGGCCGTCGGTCATTTCCACGAAGTCGCCGCCGGGTTCGACGTTGGGCAGGCGCGGGCCGGGACGCACCCCGGTGTCGATCACCGCCACCAGTTGGCCTTCCCCGCGCGAGAATTGCCATGCCGCTGGAAGATTCAGCGCGGCCTGGCTGGGTGTGACCGCACCGGGATCGCTGCCGGGAATCACCCCGGAGGCGGTGCACGGGCCGCGCTGCTCCATCGGCTGCCCTGGTCCCGGCGTCCCGCTGGGCGGCGGCACGCCGGGATCGACCGTCGGCGGGCTGATCGCCACCGCCGACGGGCAGGTCCACATCATGGCGACCAAAGTCGTCGTGACGCAGGTCAATCCGGCACGGATCATCGATTGAGTATCCAGCCGAACAGGCCGACCAGATACGCCATGACCGGGATTAGCGACGCATCGAGGCCGGCCGCGACGAAGCCGAGCAGCCGACGCACCGGCAGCGAGTAGCTTTCCGGCGCGGCGATGCGCGGGTTGAGCGCAACCACGAGCCACACCAACGCAAGTGCGGCGAGCAGCAGCACCGCGCCAAGGGCGGCGGCGTAACGCCCGGTCGCGGTGTAGATCACCAGGAGGGCACCGGCGACCAGGTGCGGCTGAGCGAGCAGCCAGGCCTTGCACGCGGCCGAATCCCACACGCGGGCGCGCACGACGGAGGCGGCCGCGGTCGCTGCGACCACGTACCAGCCCACGCCGCTCACCGCCTCGGGACGCAGCGCGATCGCCACCGAGCCTGAGACGCTGAGCAGCACTGCCGCGGCGACGAACCCGCTCTGATGGGCGTCGCTCATGCGCACCCGCCGGGGCAAGTCCTCCAGCACCCGCAACGACGGCGCCGACGGCGTAGGATCGCCGGGCGCCGGGATGACCGGCAGCGGGAAGCGTGCCGCTAACGCGGACAGCGGGGCCGCCTCGACGGTGACCAGCAACGCCGCCACGATCAGCGCGGCGCCAAGAGTGACAATGGTTGGCTGCCAAAGTGATTCGGCCGCGGCGGCCAGCAGGATCCCGGCTCCAACCACCGTGGTCGTGGTGAAGACCCCGACGACTCGCTCGCGGTGCGCGCTGGGCAGCATCAGCACGATCAAGGACCACGCGGTGACGCCGGCCGCAGCCAGCATCAGTTGCGCCGGGCCGAATCGCCCGGGTACGGCCAACGCCAGAGCCGCGCCGATGGGAGCCAGGGCCGCGACGGACAGCGCCATCGCGGTGCGCGGCGTGCGGGCGGTGGTCAGCACCGCAGCGACCGCGCTGAACACCGCGATCGCGCCGACCGCGACCAGCCCGGACAACGCTCCGGTGGCGGCCCGGTAAGTGACCCCCAGCCCGGTCGCCAGCAGGGCCACGGCGATCGTCGCGGCCAAGGCCCCGCGCTGGATGTGGGCCGCGCCCCAGGGCCTGAGCCGAGAGGTCGAAAAGATCATCGCGGCATCGGCGATGTCCTCGACGATCCCGGGCGCGGCCGGCCCTACCGGCACCGGTTGCAGCGCAAGCAGATCACCGTCCACGACGCCGACGGTGTCCAGGCTGGCGTCGAGGCTGAACGGCGCCCCGCCGATCGGGGCCAGGCTCAGCTGGGCGGCCGCGGCGGCGTCGGTGGGGGTGCCGTGCGAGTCTCCGTTCGACGCACCCTCAACCGAAGGGGCCACCACCAAACGCTGCACCGCCGGCAGGATTTCGCGCAGCGGCAGTTCTGCGGGCAGCGCCATCTCCGTGAGCCTGCTCTCCGCGAGGATGGCCACGCGGACGATCGGCACCACGGTGCCGGACGTCACCGGACCCCCGAAAAGCGCTCGGGCCGTTGCTGGGACATCATGCTCTCTCTTTCTGGTTTCCGTTATGCCCGCTGGGCGGAAAAATCCCGCGCGGAGAAATCTCGGGACAGCCGCTGGCCGGGGAACCAGTGTCCGTCGGGCAGCAGGGCGGTCAGCTGTTCGATCGCGACGGCGATCGCAAAAGGCGTACCCGGGCTGAACGTGGAAACCCACTCACCGTCGAACGCGCGGGACGGGCTGACCAGCACCCGCCCGGCTCTGGTGTCGACGATGCTCATCCCGACCTCGGTGGTGTCGTGCCGTCCGTCGCGGCGCCGGCCGGCGACGACCTCCACGTAGCTGCGCGGACCGTCGAACACCGCCTCCACCACCGGTCGCGCCGATGCCGGGATACCAAGGAAGTCAAGGACTTCGGAGAGCGGCGCGCCCGACCGCAGCCGCTCGTCGGCGCGGGCCCCGACGCGCATCGGCAGGCTGAACTCGTCGAACCGCGCCGGGGGCCGCTGCGCCAGACCGGCGCCGAGGATCGGCACCATCGTCAACGGGTCGTCGATCTGCATTGCAGTGAACGTGACGAGCTGCCCGCTGCGCAACGCGACCACGGTTTTCGGCGGTCTACCGGTAGCGATGGCGGTGGTGGGACGCTGCGCCACGACGCCGCGCAGCATCTCGCCGGCGCCGCCCGCCTCGGCGTGCCCGACGTAGCGCAAGTCGAGCCACCGATCCGGAAAGCACAGCGCTTTGACCCAGTCGGCGACGGCCGAGCTGACGACACCGCCGTCCGACACCAAGCCCATCTGGGTCAGCTCGGCCCGCTGACGTTCCAGGAACGCGTTGCGCTCCGCGGCATCGCGATACGGCGTGGTGATAGCCAGCACCCACGGGAAGCTACCCGCCCCAATGGTTTCGGCGATGAACCACGCGTGATCGACCGTCAGCTCGACGGCGTT
>NZ_JBKQQD010000151.1:0-14911 GCF_052144515.1 Mycobacterium sp.
GACCGCCATACGGCAACGCGGTGATCAGCAGCAGGAGGGCCACCGCAACAACGGTTTTGGGTCGCGAGACGGCCAGCCGCGCGATTTTGTCCAACATCAGTGCCTCCTGCCAGGTCGGCGTTGCGTACTTGCGCCAGAACCGGATGTGTCTGCTCGCCCTGACATCGTCAGCCCACGTGCATGGTCGGGATCGCCTCTGCTGCGGCCTTGCGCAGCGCGGCGGCCGTGTTCTCTATCAACGTCTGGGCACGGTCCGGCGAAATGATGCCCGTCTACGTAACCGAGGTTCAGCTCGAGTGCCTCGTAACCGATGGACGTCCCGGATAAGAATTGCACACCCGAGAGCGTCTCACCTATGTGCATTGGGGAGTCGGCTACGTCGAGGTATGTCAGACACAAGTTGCCGGGGCCGCAGGAGTCGAGCAGCTTGACGACTGTGTCGGCGTTCGCGGGCGTCTTCGGGATGAGCAGTGGAACTGCGCTCAGCGCCGCCAGATGGTGTCGACGTCGGATACCATCGCGTAGTTCGGCGTTGAATGGTGGCGCCGCGACCGGCGAATTTTGCGGTAGTCATCGGCGTGCCTCTATCTGTGTCCTCGCGCAACGATGCCAACGCCGTTCGGCTGTCGCACTGGAGCTCGGCGCCATTGAGCCCGTCCCCGGGGACCGGGCTATTTACGCGCACGCCGCCTACATCGCCAGTGACATCGCCTCCGGCTATCTGCGCGTCGGCCGGCCCGAAGAGGCACTTGCGCTGCTGGCCAAACATCGGCACAGCTGGACGTCGAGCCAGCACCGCGATCACGCCGTCGCGGGGATGCGCATGCTCCACGCGCTGATTGCGGTCGGCGAATACTCGATTGCGCTCGCAGAGGCCGACAGTGCCATGGCGGCCTACCTTGCAGCACCGTGCCAGAGGGCCCGCCGACATCTCGCCCTGGCGAGCACACTCGTGAGAGAACGCCGACGGCGTAACCGCAGTCTTGTCCTGCAGCAATTGGCCGGACGGATAAAGAACGCCACTCAAGGAGTCGCCACATGAATCGCCCGGTCATCCCCGACACCAGCACCAGCGACACCGCCGCGATCACGACGCTCGCAGTGCTGCCGATCGGTTCCTTCGAACAGCACGGCCCCTATCTACCCCTGGGCACCGACACCCTCATCGCCTGCGCGGTCGCGTCAGCAATCAGTCAACACCACAGTACTTTTCAACTTCCGCCCATCACGTTCAGCTGCTCTCACGAGCACTCCGCATACCCCGGCACTCTCAGCATTAGCCCGACGACCCTTGCCGCACTCGTCTCCGACGTCGCTGATTCGCTTGTTCAGCAGGGGGCAACGGGGTTGGTCATCGTCAACGCCCACGGCGGAAACGCGGTGCTCACCAACGTCGTTCAACAAGCCAATCAGCGCAATGGCCGCATCAGGATCGGCCTCTACCCGAGCCGCGAGGATTGGGTCGAAGCTCGCGCGGCCGCAGGTATTACGAGCAGCAGCCACGACGACATGCACGCCGGCGAACTCGAGACGTCCATCCTGCTGGCTGCCTACCCGAACTACCTCCGCGACGGCTGGCAGACCACCGACCACACGGCGACCGACCGCCGGTACCTCACCACCCTCGGCATCGAGGCCTACACGCCTACCGGAGTCATCGGCTACCCGTCACGCGCCACCGAGGCTAAAGGGAAATTGGCCCTTGAACATCTCGGCCGCAGCGCCGGCACCATCGTTAAGCTCGTCACCGTCCAGTAGTCGTGGCCGGTGCTGCGCACAAATCGGGTTTTGTCCGCGCCGCACGTTCGCGGCCGAGCGTGCCGAAGCCGCCGGCCACCAGCGGATGTCCTCGGTGTGGCACGACGTATTGGATCGTGCCCGGTACCGGTCTTTGTCGTGGAGAGATGCACACGCGGTGACTGCGAAATCTGATTCTTCATGGGTGGAATGTTTGGTGTGGGAGGGGATTCCACCTTCTGTGGATTTCAACCGTGCCCGCGGAACTCGGGGCCGACAACGCCTATCCTGGGTGATCGACGACGTGAACTCGACGCTTCGCTGGTGGCGGCTCCCGTCCGCTCGGCCGCTCCCGTCCGCCGCCACCAAAACCCGATGTCACGCCTCAACCAACCAGACTCCGCGCAGGGCACTCGCGAGGCGGTGCGGTTAAGAGTTTCTATACATGAGAATCAAGATTGCAGTATCGCCCTACTGAGTCGGCATCACGAAAACTCATCCTATGCTGCTCAGATGGCTAATGAACTCAACCAACGCGAGCGACCGTTACCGGTGAGCGAGGCGCAGCTGGCGGCGGTGTTGCCGCCGGTGCGCATATTGGCGCGGGCCCGCACGGTGCTGGGCTATCAGCTCGGCGCGGCGGCGCGCCGGGCGGTGGGGGTGCTGCCAGGTCTGCGTGAGCGGTTGGATGTGCCGCGGCTGCAGCCGTTGCGCAGCAGCAGCCTGGCGATGTACCGGTTTTGGAAGCTGCCCTACGGGGTGGCCGAAAAGCCGCACTCGCTGGCCGATGTGCCGTGGGAGTATGTGCGGGCCAACTGGGACAAGATCCCGTTTTTGGGGTTGCGGGAGTATTGGTACCCGGCGCTGCAGACCCGCCAGCTGAAAAACAACAGCGTCGTGCCGGTGACACTGGCCGGGGACAATCTGGTGTTTTTCCGTGACGGCGATGGGGTGGCGCGGGCGTTGGAAAACCGCTGCCCGCATCGGTCGGCGTTGTTGTCGCTGGGGCAGGTGGGGGTGTTTCGCCCGGGCACGCTGACCTGCCGCTATCACGGCATGACGTTTGACGGGGCCGGCACCTGTGTGGCGCATTTGACCGAGCCCAACAATCCGGCGTGCGGCAGGATCCGTGCGCGCGCTTATCCGGTGCAGGAGATAGGTGGCATCGTCTGGGTCTACATGGGCGACAACACTCCGGACCCGGTCGAGCAGGCCGTCCCGCACGCCGCCACCGTGCTCAGCCAAAAACATCTAGTGGTATTCCGAGCGGTACTCCCTTACAACTACCTCAATCAGAGTGACGCCGCCGCCGATCTGGCGCACTTCGGCGTGCTGCACCGCAACTGCCTGCCCTTAGCCGACCAGAAGGGGTGGGGCGGCATCGACGGCAAAACCCTTCCCGGCGGGGGGTTACAGGCCTACTTCACCGAACCCAATCGGCATCCCGGCCCGCTGCACGTCGACAAACTCACCTACTACTTGCCGGGGTTCATCTACATTGGTCCCGGTGAAGGATACGATTCCTTCAGCGAACACTATTACTTCTGGGCTGTGCCCCGCGACATCGGCAGTTTCGAAGCCTGGATAGTGTTTTCCGGGCCCAGCGGCCGCGTCAGCGGCGGCGTGGTGCGCACCTTGATCCGCGCGTTCCTTTCGACGCCGTTGAGCCGCAACATACCGGGGGCTGACTGTATCTACGGCGGGGACGGCCCTATGCAGATGGGCCAGGGGCGGGTGGTGCGCTGGGACACTGACCAGCTGACCCGCATCGACCGCGCGGTCAGCAAAACCCGACTGCTGCTGCAGCAGGCGCATGCCCGCGAACTAGCCGACCGCGCGCAACGCGGCCAACCCTCACGCCCGGCGCCGCCCCAGGAGTCTGCTGCGCCGATGGTGGAGCCGTAGAGCGCTCCCTCGCTGACGACGGGGCTCGGCGTATTAGTAACCGTCGCCCTCGCGCCGTCGCCGAGCGACTGACACTGTCCGTACGCGCCGTCGAATGCCACTTCCAACGGGCGAAGTTGAAGACGGGAACCGCGAGCCGCGACGGGGTGATTTCAGTAGCCATACTGAGTCGCCATCACGAAAACATATGCATCCGCCGCTGTGATGTTGTGGGCTGTCGTGTGGCCGGGTGTGACCTGTGGCCGGGAGTGCCTGCGCGGGAGCCTTTGGTGTGGCGGGCCGCCGGTTAGCTAGGTTGTGAATCAATGGCGTCTCTCTGCGATCTTGCTCTTATAGCCCCTGGGCTGCGAGCCAACCGTCGATTCTTTCGGCGATTGCCTGCCAGCCCGGTTCAAGCATCATGTTGTGTCCCATGTGGGGGAAGTACTCGGGTTCGGTGTGATATGCACGGGCGGTCTCCCTCGCCGGACGGCGACCCCACGCGGCGTCGGCGCCTTCGAGGACCAGCATCGGCGTTGTCACGCGCCGGGGGCGAACCAGGTTCAACAGGCCCATGTCCATGTTGAGCGCTCGAGAACTCTCTTCCTGGAGTCGAGTGAAACATTGCTCGACAATTGATTCGGGAGTGCGTGCGCAGAACAACATTTCGCGCATGTGCGCCGAGGCCGGATACATGCTTAGCGCTTTACGCGTCGTGGCGACTTTGGTGCCAGCCATGGGTGCTTCCGCGCCAACCGTAGCCCGGTGAGGAACCAGGTTCGCGGCGGTGCCGACGACACCAGGACGGCGGCGGGCGCTGTGCCGGTCTCCAGGTACTTCTGCACGATGAACCCGCCCATGGAGTGACCGATCAGGACGGGGGTGGCTGGCAGGGTCGCGGCGACGGAACGAACATCGTCGACGTAGTCGGCGATCGTGCATTTGTTGAGTGGCTTCGAAACTGGGCTGCCGCCATGCCCGCGCAAGTTCAGGGCGATTGCTCTGTAACCGTTGTCCGCGAAGAAATCGAAGAAATTATCTTGCCAGGTCCATGCGCCGAGTGTGGCACCGTGCACGAAGAGCAGGGCCGCTTGGTGGGCTTCGCTGGAAGACCCCTTGTCGATCACTTCGAGCATCCGCCACCCTTTGAATCTGTTGCGGCATTCCCTTGCATCTTGTCAGGCGCTAAGACCTCGAAAGGCTAGATTCGGTCTACTCGCTCGGATCGCTTGTCGGTACGGCTGGACCAGCGGTCGGCGGTTACAGGGCGGCATTGCGGTGCTGCTCTCCGTCGCGGCGCGGTGGTGGCGCTGGCGCACCCATCCGCTCAAGTCGGCCCTGATGCCACGCTCAAGCTGGGCAGCGGAATTCAGATAGCGCGGTCTTGCGTGAGCGGTCGCTGTGAGCGTGTGTGGTCGACGGCACAGCTGACGGCGTGCGCTCGTCGTCCGTTGACGATTTCAGTAGCACACTACTCAGTCGGTACGACGATGACAGATGCATGCTGACCAGATGGCCGAGGTGAGCCATCCAGCTGACCAAGGAGCACGTGATGAGCTCATTGCGTACCCACGACGACACCTGGGACATCGAGAGCAGCGTCGGCACCACCGCTGTGATGGTCGCTGCAGCCCGAGCGGTCGAAACCGAGCGGCCCGACGCGCTGATCCGCGATCCGTACGCGAAACTGCTGATCACCAGCACTGGCGCCGGCGTCTTCTGGGAGGCCATGCTCGACCCAGCGGTTGCTGCCAGGGTGGAGGCCCTCGACGCCGAGTCCGCGGCACGGCTAGAGCACATGCGCAGCTACCAGGCGGTGCGGACCAGCTTCTTCGACACCTACTTCAAAGATGCCGTCGCCGACGGGATCCGGCAGGTGGTGATTCTGGCCTCGGGGTTGGATTCACGCGCGTACCGTCTGGACTGGCCAGCCGGCACCACGGTGTATGAGATCGACTAGCCTCAGGTGCTGGCTTACAAGTCCGCGACGTTGGCGGATAACGGCGTGACGGCGTCGGCCGATCGCCGCGAGGTGGCCATCGACCTACGTCAGGACTGGCCGGCCGCGCTGCGTGCCGCTGGCTTTGACCCCGCGGCGCGCACGGCGTGGCTGGCCGAGGGTTTGTTGATTAACCTGCCCGCCGAGGCTCAGGACCGGTTGTTCATCCTGATCGGCGAGCTGAGTCCGGCTGGAAGCCGGGTCTCGGCTGAGACCGCAGAGCGGCGACAGCAGGTGCGTGAGTGGTTCAGGAAGGTGGCCGACGAGCTCGGTCTGGAGGAAATCGTCGACGTCGGGGAGCTGATGTATCGCGACGACCACCGCGCGGACGTCGCGGACTGGCTCAACAACGACGGCTGGCGCGCTCGCGTGCAGCGGTCGACCGACGAGATGCGCCGGCTGGGCCGCTGGATTAAGAATGTGCCGCTGGCCGACGATGACGATGCCTCCTCCGACTTTGTGATCGCGGAGCGGTTGTAGTGGCGCGCACCGCGGATGACTCCTGGGACAGCGCAACCAGTGTCGGGGTGACCGCGGTGACGGTGGCGCTGGCCAGGTCCGACGGTAGGGGCGCGAATCCAGCCTGCAGATCGCAGTAGTGCACTACTGCGCTCGTCGCACCGAAAGTGAATGACAATGAATCGGCGACAACCCCAAACACGGAAGGGGAAGGCATGAGCACCAATCCGTTCGACGATGAGGATGGCGCTTTTTTCGTCTTGGTCAACGATGAGGAGCAACACAGCCTGTGGCCGGTCTTCGCCGACGTTCCAGCCGGCTGGCGGGTGATTTATGGCGAGGCGGACCGCGCTGCGTGTGTGAACTACATCGAACAGCACTGGACCGATATACGGCCGAGGAGTCTGCGAGAAAGGTTGGCTTCGGGCCGGGCTTTTGGTGCCTAACTGGTTTCGTTTGGAAGGGTTCGGATGAAGCTTGACGAGCAGGCGCTTCCGCTGACGCAGGGACAGCTGGACATATGGCTGGCGCAGGAAATGGCTGGCTCGGGTACGGAGTGGCAGATGGGCCATTTCGTGGTAATCGAGGGCACGGTAAAGCCGGATTTGCTCGAGTCGGCGATCTGCCAAGTGGTCCGAGAGGCCGAACCGGTCAGGGCGACTTTCTTGCAGGTGGACGGTCAGGTTTTCCAAAGAACGATCGATTACCCGGATGTCGAGCTTGCCTGCTATGACCTCAGCTGTTCGCGGGATCCGGTGCAGGAAGCCTACCGGCTAGCGTCGTCGATTCAGCGCACGCCGATGCCGTTCACTGGCCCGCTATTCAAATTTGCGTTGTTCCAGACGCGGCTGGATCAATTCCACCTCTTCACGTGCATTCATCACATCGTCATCGACGGAACCGGCATTAGGCTCATTTCTAATCGGATTGCGGAGATCTACTCTGCGCTGGTTTCTGGCGCGCCGGTGTCTCCTGCTTTCTTCGGGTCGCTGCAGGACTTGGTTACTTCCGAGTTAGAATACGAATCGTCCAGCGATTATCTCGAAGATCAGGCCTATTGGTCCAGTAATCTTCCATCGGAAAACGAGCCGAATTATCGGTTGCCACAGGCTGCGGGCGAGCGTGATTCGCATTCGGTCTCTGCGCCGGTTCGATTGGACCCTGCGGTTCTTGGCCTAGTCCAAGAGCTATCTGAAGTGTTGAACGTGCGTCGAAACTCGGTGATCACAGCTGCCTGCGCGCTTTTAATGCGTGGATGGAGTGCTGACGCCGCCCACGAAGTGGTGATCGACTTCCAGGTCAGCAGACGCACAAGTTCCGCGTCCAAGACGTTTCCCGGGATGGTTACCGGGTTTGTGCCGCTGGTGTTGCGGATTGCGCCGGGGTCTGTGGTTGCCGATTTTTGTCGACATGTTGATACGCGAATACGAGAAGCGCTGCAGCATCAACGGTTTCCGGTGCATATTCTTGAGCGCAAAGTCCACCTGCGTCGCCCAGGGCAGGCTGCCGATAGGGTGGGGGTCAATTTCTTCCCTTCGACAACTATTCTGCCGTTTGCGGAGGCTACTGCAGCGGCGTCATACACCACTGTCGGCCGCGTGGACCACGTTGGGTTGTTCTTTTTCAACGCCGATGGGCAGCTTTTTCTCAGCACCGTGGGCTCGGGCCAGCCGTATACGGATTTTGACGCCTCTGATTTAGCGCAGCGGTTGCAGCGGGTGTTGGTGGCGATGACCGACGATCCGACACGGCTGTTGTCGTCGGTGGAGCTGCTCGACGGGGCTGAGCGCGCCCGGCTGGATGGGTGGGGTAACCGGGCGGTGTTGACCCAGCCGGCGACCGCGCCGGTGTCGATTCCTGCGTTGTTTGCCGCGCAGGTGGCCCGCGCCCCGAAGGCGGTGGCGATCAGCTGCAGAGAAAACTCGTGGACCTACCGCGAGCTTGATGAGGCTGCTAACCGGTTGGCGCATTTTTTGGCCGGCCAGGGTGTGGGCCCGGGGCAGTGTGTGGCGCTGCTGTTGGCGCGTTCGGCCGAGGCGGTCGTGGCGATTTTGGCGGTGCTCAAGACCGGGGCGGCTTATCTGCCGATCGACCCGGGGCTGCCTTCGGCGCGGATGGAGTTCATGGTTGCCGATGCCGCGCCGATGGCCGCGATCACCACGGCGGACCTGCGTCCGCGGCTGGACGGGTGCGATCTGCTGGTCATCGATGCCAACGACCCCGCTGTTGACAGCCAACCCAGCACGGCACTACCGGCGCCGGCCGCCGGGGACATCGCCTACCTTATTTACACCTCGGGCACCACCGGTGTCCCCAAGGGGGTGGCGGTCAGCCACCACAACGTCACCCAGCTGCTGGCGTCACTGGATGCATATCTGCCGGTGGCGGGGGTGTGGACGCAGTGTCATACCTATGGGTTCGACACGTCGGTCTGGGAGACCTGGGGTGCGCTGTTACATGGTGGGCGAACGGTGGTGGTGCCCGACTCAGTGACACGCTCGCCGGAAGACTTCCACGCTTTGCTGGTCAGCGAACGCGTCAGCGTGCTCACCCAGACTCCCTCGGCGGTGGGGCTGCTCTCCCCGGAGGGGTTGGAGTCGACGGCGTTGGTGGTGGCCGGTGAGGCCTGCCCGGCCGAGGTGGTGGATCGGTGGGCGCCGGGGCGGGTGATGATCAACGCCTACGGCCCGACCGAGACGACGATGGTTGTGATGCTGAGTGCGCCGCTGACGGCGGGGTCGGGCGTGGTGCCGATCGGCTCGCCGGTGCCGGGGGCGGCGTTGTTTGTGCTGGATGGGTGGTTGCGCCCGGTGCCCGCCGGGGTGGTCGGGGAGTTGTATGTGGCCGGTCGTGGGCTGGCGTGTGGGTATGTGCGCCGGGCGGGTTTGACCGCGTCGCGGTTTGTGGCGTGTCCGTTCGCCGGTGCGGGGGCGCGGATGTATCGCACCGGGGATCTGGTGTGTTGGGGCGCCGATCGGCAGCTGCGGTATCTGGGCCGTGCTGATGAGCAGGTCAAGATCCGCGGATACCGCATCGAGCTTGGTGAAGTCCAGACGGCGTTGGCCGGGCTGGACGGAGTGGCGCAGGCCGTGGTGATCGCCCGCGAGGACCACCCCGCTGATAAGCGCCTCGTGGGGTATGTCACCGGCACCGCTGACCCGGCCGCACTGCGTGCCGCGCTGGCCGCGCGGCTGCCGGCGTACATGGTGCCGGCCGCGGTGGTGGTGGTGCCGGAGCTGCCGTTGACGGTCAACGGCAAACTCGACAAACGGGCCCTGCCGCCACCCGAATACCAGGATGCCGATCGTTACCGGGCCCCCGCCCGCCCAGTTGAGGAGATCCTCGCTGGCATCTACGCCCGGGTGCTCGGGCTCGAGCGCGTCGGAGTGGATGAGTCGTTTTTCGAGCTGGGTGGGGATTCACTGTTAGCGATGCGGGTGATCGCCGCGGTCAACAAATCTTTGGATGCCGGCCTTTTGGTGGGCGCCGTGTTCGAGGCGCCCACAGTTGCCCAGCTGGCGCCCCGCATCTGTGATTCGGGTCGGCTGGCTTCGTTGGTGGCTGGTGAGCGGCCCGAGGTGGTTCCGCTGTCGTATGCCCAGAGCCGGTTGTGGTTCCTCAATCAGTTCGAGGACGGGGTAGCGACCTACAACATGCCGACGGCTTTCCGGATCCGCGGGCCGCTGGATGTTGAGGCACTGGGCGCCGCCCTCGATGATGTCATCGCCCGCCACGAATCGTTGCGCACGCGTTTTCCCGACATGGACGGTGTGCCCTTCCAGGAGGTGTTGCCGGCTCGGGCCGGGATGTGGCTGCACGGTGGCGCAATGGTGGTGTCGTTGCCGGAGCAGGAGGTGGCCGGCGAGTTGGCGGCGCTGGCAGGGTATCGGTTTGATTTGTCGGCGGACATCCCGATTCGTGCACAGGTCTATTCGGTGGGCCCCGAGCAGCATGTGGTGGGGATTGTGGTGCATCACATCGCTTTTGATGGCTGGTCTATGGCTCCGATGGTCCGGGATATGGGCCAGGCGTATCGGGCGCGGCTGAAGGGCCGGCCCCCGCAGTGGGCGCCGTTGCCGGTGCAATATGTGGACTACACATTGTGGCAGCGCCAGTTGCTGGGGCAAGAGTCTGAGCCCGACAGCGCGATCGCTGGGCAGTTGCGGTACTGGCGTAATGGGCTGGCTGGGTTGCCCGAGGTGGTGTCGCTGCCCCTTGATCGACCCCGCCCGCCGGTGCCCAGTTACCGCGGTGATGCGGTGGAGGTGCGCCTCGACCCGCCGGTGTGGGCGGGGGTCAAGGCGCTGGCGGCCGCGCATAACGCGACCGTGTCGATGGTGCTGCAAGCGGTGGCGGCGGTGGTGTTGCACCGGGTCGGCGCGTGCGAGGACGTTGTGATGGGCGCACCGATTGCCGGGCGGCGCGATGAGGCGCTCGATGATCTGGTCGGGTTCTTCGTCAACACGTGGGTGTTGCGGGTGGCCGTGAACTCCCAGCACCGGTTCAGTGAGGTGCTTGAGCGGGTGCGTCACAAGGCGCTGGATGCCTACAGTAACCAGGATGTGCCGTTCGAGCGGCTTGTCGAGCAGCTCAACCCGGTGCGCTCCACGGCGCATCATCCGCTGTTTCAGGTGCTCATGGTTTTCCAGAACAACGTGCGCCCAGACATGGCGCTCGACGGCGTCAGCGTCGAGCAGATTCCGGTGTCCACCCGCACCGCGAAATTCGACCTGGATTTCCAGCTAAGCGAGGTGCCCACCGTGGACCCGGCCGCACCGATGGCCGTCGGGGTGGTCTCGTATGCCACGGATCTGTTTGATCGGGCCACCATCGAGCGGTTCGTCTGCTGGTTTGGCCGGGTGATCGAGGCGGTGGTGGCCGATGCGTCGGTGAAGGTGGGGGCGGTGTCGCTGCTGGATCGCGATGAGCGTGATCTGGTGCTGTCGGGGTGGTCTGGTGCTGGGGTGGGCGCGCCCGTGGGGATGGCGCCGCAGTTGTTGGCTTCCGCGGTGGCCGCCGACCCGGATGCGGCGGCGGTCATCGACGGTGCGCGGGAACTGTCGTATCGCGAGCTTGATCAGTGGTCGACGCGGTTGGCGCGGTTGCTGATCGAGGCGGGGGTGGGTCCGGAGCGCGCGGTGGGTGTGGCGATGGATCGGTCCGTGGAGTTGGTGGTGGCCTGGTGGGCTCTGATGAAGGCCGGCGGGACGTATGTGCCGGTGGATCGGGCCTATCCCGTCGAGCGGATTGCCACGGTGTTGGACGCAGTGGACGCGATGTGCGTAATGACCTGTGGCGCCGATACTTTGGCCGGGGCCGGGGCGCGCCCCGTGCTGCGCATCGACCGCCTGGATGTGTCCGGGCGGTGCGCCGATCCGATCACCGACGCCGACAGGCTGGCCGTGCTGGGGGTGGACACCACTGCCCATGTGATCTTCACGTCGGGCTCCACCGGCACCCCCAAGGGGGTGGCGGTCAGCCACGCCGGTCTGCTGGGGGCGGCGGCGCTGGGCGAGGTGATCGGGTTAGGCGCGGATGCGCGACTGCTGATGGTGGCCGCGCCGACCTTTGATGTGTCGGTCGGCGAGATGTTGTTGGCGGTGGGGGCCAGGGCGACGTTGGTGGTGGTGCCGCCGGACGCATATGCCGGGGAGGCGTTGACCAGGTTGCTGGAAAGCCATCAGGTCAACGCGGCGGCACTCACCCCGACGGTGCTGGCGACGCTGGACCGGACCCGTCTGGACGGGTTGGACACGCTGATCACCACTGGGGAGGCCTGCCCGACAGAATTGGCGACCGCCTGGGCGCCGGGCCGGCGGATGTTCAACGCCTACGGCCCGACCGAGACCACTATCTGGGTCACGTGTGCGCCGCTGTCGGCGGGACAGCCGGTGGATATCGGCGCTCCGATCCCGGGGGTGTGCGCGCTGGTACTCGACGCGCGGCTGAACCCTGCACCGGTCGGGGTGGCGGGCGAGCTGTATCTGGACGGGCCCGCGCTGGCGCACGGCTATGTGGGCCGGCCGCAGTTGACCGCCGAACGGTTCGTGGCCAACCCCTACGGTTGCACCGGAGCACGCATGTACCGCACCGGGGATTTGGTGCGGTGGACACCGGCGGGCACGCTGGACTATCTGGGCCGCGCCGATGCCCAGATCAAACTGCGCGGACAGCGCATCGAACTCGGCGAAATCGAAAACACCCTGCTGGCCTGCCCGCAAGTTGGCCAGGCCGCCGCCAGTGTGCACCATAGCGACACCGGCTCGGTTCTCGTCGCGTACATCACGCTCGAGCACACCGCCACAGCCGACCACGACGCCGACATCGTCGAACAATGGCAACACATCTACGACGACCTGTACGGCGCTGACGGAGTGTCGGGGTTCGGCATGGATTTTCGGGGCTGGAACAGCAGCTACACCGATGATCCGATTCCGCTCGAGGAGATGATGGAGTGGCGTTCGGCCACGGTGGATCGGATCATGGCACTGCGGCCACGGCGGGTGTTGGAGATCGGCGTGGGCTCGGGGCTATTGCTTGCGCACGTAGCCCCGGCGTGTGTCGAGTATTGGGGTACGGACTTCTCCGCGAAGGCGATTCAGGCCTTGCAGGCGGCGGTGGCTGCGCAGCCGTGGAGGGATCGGGTGCGGTTGCAGGTGCAGCCGGCGCATGTCAGCGAGGCGCTGCCGCCGGCCTACTTCGACACCATCATTCTCAACTCGGTGGTCCAGTACTTCCCCAGTGCGCGTTATCTGGCTGATGTCATCGACAGCGCTATCGGCCTGCTGGCACCGGGTGGGGCGTTGTTCGTCGGCGATGTGCGCAACCACAGCCTGCAGCGAGCGTTTCAAACTGGTGTCGCGATCGCCCACGCCACTGACACCGCCGAGATCCGCCAGCGAGTCCACCGCGCCATGGTCAGCGAACCCGAATTATTGCTAGCCCCAGAGTTTTTCACCACCTGGGCCGCCGCGCACCCATCCGTGGCCGGACTCGACATTCAAGTCAAACGCGGATCGGCCGACAATGAACTGAACCGGTACCGCTACGACGCCACCATCCACACTACCCCCACCCCGGTACGGTCTATGGCCACCGCGCCCAGCTGGACGTGGACCCAATGCGCGGGCCTAGGTGGACTGCACGACCAGTTGGTATCCCAGCGTCCCGCCGCGGTTCGCGTCGCCGCGATCCCGCGCACCGGGCTGATCACCGATGTTTGCGTCGAAGAGGCCCTGGCCGCGGGGCTACGGCTGGCCGATGCACTCGTCCAGGCCCCCGGGACCGCGACCCCCGACCAACTGCACCGCCTGGGCGAAACCACCGGATATCACGTTGCCGTGACCTGGGGCGCCCAGGGCGGCACACTCGACGCCGTCTTCACCGCCCCCACCGACCCTGGCCCCCTGACCGACGTTTACCTGCCCCCCGCCGGGGCCCAACAAGGCGTCAGCCACGCCAACGACCCCCAAACCGACACAAAGATCAGCGCGGTGCGTCAGCGATTGAGCGCAAGGTTGCCCGACTACATGGTGCCGACCCAGATCGTGGTGCTCGGCGAGTTCCCGTTGACCTCATCGGGCAAGATCGACCGAAAGGCCCTGCCGGCACCGGTATTTGGTGCAACCACCTTCCGGGCACCGCAGACCCAGACCGAAAAGGTCCTCGCCGGCATCTACGCCCGGGTGCTCGGGCTCGAGCGCGTCGGAGTCGACGACTCATTCTTCGACCTGGGCGGGAATTCGCTTTCCGCAATGCGAGCGATCGCCGCGATAAACCACGCCCTGGATACCCAACTGCCGGTGCGTATCCTGTTCGAAGCTCCATCCGTCAGTTGCCTGAGTCAGCAGTTGTGCGCAGATGTCGCTTCAGTCGAAATCGCTCCGGTTGAGACCCTCAAGCAAGGGACAGGCGCTCCGCTGTTCTGTTTTCATCCAGCTGGTGGGCTTGCCTGGCCATATCAGCCTCTAGGTAACTACTTGGACTGCCCCATCATTGGCATTCAACAAGCGCACGACGACGAGCCTGAATCAATTCGCGGCATGGCGACACGGTATGCAGACCGGCTTCAAGCGGTTCATCCAAGTGGGCCCTACAGCCTTCTCGGCTGGTCTCTTGGAGGTGTCATTGCGCACGAAGTCGCCATTGAGCTTTGTCGACGCGGATGCGAAGTTCCAAACCTCATTTTGCTCGATGCTGTGCCGGGTGGGAACAACAGCCTCACAAGAGAGCAAATATTCGGAGCTATCGGCGAGAGTTACGTGCTGGAACTAATGTTGGGATACCTTCATATAGGCAATCCAGAGCCGTCGGAACCTCTTATTTACGAACGCGTAGAGAAACTAATCCATAACCAAATCCCTCTTCCAATCGCACAACTCCGGACATTCTTGAAGTTCTTCATGCAGAACATGAAGAATAGCGTTTGGTATCAAGTGGAGCACGTTCCCGGGGTATTTGATGGCGATATGGACATATTTTACTCAACACAAAATGAGACCAGTTGGGATCTATCTCTACAGTGGCGCCCACATGTCACTGGCAAGATCACTAAGTACCCGGTCGACTGCGGGCATCTCGAGATGTTGTCTCCCGAGTCCATCACTATGTACGGCAAGCAACTCAAACTTTCATTAGAACTAGCTAAATCGGCCTCCCTAGCATTTCAGCAAACAACATAATTGCCGACTACTCCCTACGCTCGATACGCAACGCCGACCTGGCAGGAGGCACTGATGTTGGACAAAATCGCGCGGCTGGCCGTCTCGCGACCCAAAACCGTTGTTGCGGTGGCCCTCCTGCTGCTGATCACCGCGTTGCCGTATGGCGGTC
>NZ_JBKQQD010000152.1:0-24206 GCF_052144515.1 Mycobacterium sp.
GGCGCCGCCGGCGGGGCCGGCGGGCACGGCGGCGCCGGGGCGGCTGGCGGGGCGGGCGGCGACTCCACGCAGGGGCCCGGCGGTAACGGCGGCGATGGCGCCGACGGCGGTAATGGCGGCAACGGCGGGAACGGCGGTAGCAGCCCCGCCCCCGGCCCCTACGGCACGGGCGGGGCCGCCGGCGGGGGCGGCGACGGCGGGGCCGGCGGAACCGGCGACCCCGACGGCAATCCTGGGAGCACCGGAACACCCGGCGAGCCGGGCGAGAACGGCCAGCCCGGCTAGTCCAGCTAGTGGGATATGCTGTGGCACAGCATTATTCGCGGGATAACGGATTCATTGGCGCCGATTCCGTTACGGGCCATGCCTTCCCGCTCACAGCGGATCGATAAGCAGCGCCCAGCCTACTGCTGACAACCGGCGGTAAACATAGTGCATCAAATCTACTGCCGAGAGGATAGTTGCAATGATGCTCGCGAATCCGAGGCCCCTGTTTACGAATTTACTTGTCGGCGCCGCCGTCGTTCTCGGCTCCTGTGTTGCGGCAGCGGCACCGGCCAATGCCGACCCGAACCCGTCCGGCACCCAGCCAAACCCGTTCGCCGGCCTCACCTGTAACTGTCCACAGACGGCTCGAACCGGCGGCCCGGTTCCGACGGCAGAGCTCGATCGGGGAATCAGCAACGCTCGCTCAGCCCCGATGCCCTGACCGCGGGCCCAGCTGAAGCCCACCTGAGTCAGGGGGGCGCCAAGAAGGACTCCACGGCCTGCCGGTATACCTGCGGCGCTTCGTCGTGGATGAGATGACCGGCTTCCGAAACGTGTAAATACGTTGTCGGACAACTGGTTTTGGTCATCTTCAGTATCTGGCCCGGCGGGGCGACCGAGATGCCGGCCTCGATGAGCAGGGATGGCGCCCGCACAGCCATCCATTGGTCCCAGTAGTCACGGGTGCCCCATTCGGCGGCGATCTCAATCCATTTCGACGTGTGACCATGCAACCGCCAGCCGGTGGGAGTTCGGTCGAAGGCATCCAGGAAGTACTGCCCGGAGACATCTCCGAATTTGTCGAATACGTCTTTGGCGGAACGGAATTCAACCGGAATCGAGTGCAGCCAAGGTTCCCAGGGACCGGTGGAGCGGCCGCGAAAGTCCGGGGCCATGTCCTCAACCACCAGCGCCGAAACCAAGTCGGGACGCTCCGCGGCCAGACACCACGAGTGCAGCGCACCCATCGAATGGGCCACCAGCCTGACCGGCGCGCCCAACGAGGCCACCGCGTCGCCCAGGTCCGCTACGAAGCGCTCGGTGCTGATCGGGTACGGGTCGATGACGTCACGGCCTCGGTGCCATGGCGCGTCGTAGGTGTACACCGTGCCCAACCTGGTCAGCCACGGTAGCTGACGCGACCAGGTGCTACCCCGGCCCATCAGCCCATGCACCAGGATCAACGGCTCGCCGTGACCGCCGCGGCGCGTCAACAGGTCGGAGGGCATACCAGTCATATTGGGTGGCACGGTAGCCTAGCGGAATGCCAGTGGTGAAGATCAACGCAATCGAGGTACCCGCCGACGCTGGCCCCGAGTTGGAGAAGCGTTTCGCCCACCGCGCGCATGCGGTCGAGAACTCCCCGGGCTTCCTCGGCTTTCAGCTGCTGCGCCCGGTCAAGGGTGAAGACCGCTACTTCGTGGTGACGCAGTGGGAGTCCGAAGAAGCCTTCCAGGCGTGGGCGACTGGGCCCGCCATCGAAGCCCATGCCGGGCACCGGGCCCAACCCGTGGCAACCGGGGCGTCGCTGCTGGAATTCGAAGTTGTGATGGACGTTGCCGGTTCCGGCAAGACGGGGTAGCCGCCGCCGGACATTGCGCCGCGTGTTGGTGTTGACCGTCGGCGCCGCACTGGTCATGGCCCTCACGCCGGGTTGCGGCTCCTCCCCTGCACCGCACGCGAACGCTGCTGACGCCGGCTCGCGGATCGACAAGGGGACTCCGCCCGGCCTGCGGGCGCAGCAGACCATGGACATGCTCAACTCGGACTGGCCCATCGGGCCGGTCGGGGTTGGCACCCTGGCCGCACCCGACGAGGTCGACTCGGTGGTGACCACCATGGAAGGGCTCTGGTGGGATCGCCCGTTCACTCTCGATGGTGTAGACATCTCTGCCAGCGTGGCCACGCTGCACCTCATCTCCTCCTACGGCGCGCGACAGAACATCCGGATTCACACCGACGACGATGGCCGGGTTGATCGGTTCGACGTCGACACCCAGCCACCGTCGATCACCTCGTGGCACGACGTCGACGCCGTGTTGAGCAAGACCGGTGCCCGCTACTCCTACCAGGTCGCCAAGGTCGACCAGGGTCGCTGCCAGCCGGTTATGGGCACCAACACCGGCGAATCTCTGCCGCTGGCATCGATTTTCAAGTTGTACGTGCTGCACGCCCTGACGGGTGCGGTCCGCGACGGAACGGTTTCCTGGGACGATCAGCTGACCGTCACCGACAAGAGCAAAGCCGTCGGTTCTTCGGGTTTGCAACTGCCGCCCGGGGCACACGTTTCGGTTCGCGCAGCCGCCGAGAAGATGATCGCCACCAGCGATAACATGGCCACCGACTTGCTGATCGGGAGGTTGGGCACACACGCCATCGAGGAAGCGCTCGTCACGGCGGGCCATCACGATCCGGCCAGCATGACGCCCTTCCCCACCATGTACGAGCTGTTCTCGGTGGGTTGGGGTCAGCCGGATCTGCGCAGCCAGTGGAAGCAGGCGTCGTCTCCGCAAGTCCGTGCCCAGCTGCTGCAGCAGGCGAATTCCACTCCTTACCTACCTGATCCAATCCGCGCCCACACACCAGCCTCGATGTACGGCGCGGAGTGGTACGGCAGCGCCGAGGACATCTGCCGCGTGCACTCGGCGCTGCAAGCCGACGCGGTCGGCCCAGCCGCGCCCGTGAAGCAGATCCTGTCGGCCGTCGCGGGTATCCAACTGGATCGCGAAGAATGGCCCTACATCGCAGCCAAAGCCGGCGGCCTGCCGGGCGACCTCACGTTCAGCTGGTACGCCGTCGACAAGACGCAGCAACCGTGGGTGGTCAGCTTTCAGCTGAACTGGCCCCGCGATCACGGGCCAACCGTGACCAGTTGGATGCTGCAGGTGGCGAAGCAGGTTTTCGCGGTGATCGCGCCGCGATAGATCGCTGCGAACGCGAATTCATAGGGTTCTCAAACATAAAGCGATTCGCGGACCGCGTGACAGCTATGGGTTCTGCATGTATGTCCCTGGTTCGCTTGATCCGCGATTTACCCCAAAAGTACTGTCGCGCCTAGATAGTCGTTCGAACACGAACGAATTCTGAAGGAGGCCCCTTTGTCAGCACTGACGATGTTCGCGAAAATGCTAGTCAGCTCTGCGACCGCTGTCGGCTCCTGTGTTGGAGCAGCAGCTCCGGCCAGCGCTGAACCGGATGCATTCGAGTTCGACGAGAACGTGTTCGGGACCCTCACCTGCAGCTGCTCGCAGACGGCTCCACCCGCCGGCTCGGTTCTCCGCGAGATAAATCGAGGACTGCAGAACGCTCATTCTGCTGGTTTGACGCGTCCAACGACACCGATCGAGCACAGATGAATCGCTACATTCGAAGCGTCCAGGCCGCCCCGCGCCGGTGCAGGACGGTACGACTCAGCGGCTTGATGTCTATGCGCCAGAACGCGTTTGGTGAAGCGTCAAGGGCCACCAGGATCGCCGCGCGGACGACGGCGGGGTGCGTGACGGCAACCGTCTGCGATGTGTCATCGGTCAGCGACGCCAGCCACGCGGCCACGCGCTCAACCAGGTCGACGATCGACTCACCTCCGTGCGGCGCCTGAACCGTATCGGTCAGCCACACGTCCAGGTCGGCGGGCGGGACACTCTGCAGCGCGCTCCCACGCCACCGTCCGCAATCCAGATCGGCCAACCGCGGCTCCGTGACCGGCCGCAGACCCAACAGCTGCGCGGTTTGCCGAGCCCGCCGCTCTGGTGCGGTGAGTTGGCTTGTATCGCTTTTGATTTCGAAGCCCACCGCCGCTTGCCGACAGCCGCTGTCGTTGAGCGGCTCGTCGGCAGGAAACCGTCCGGCCGCCATGGCTTCGGTCATCGCGTGCGACACCAAGGTCAGCCGGACAACCCCGGTCACGCCGCGATGCCCGATGCCCGTCCGATATCGGCCCGCTGACCCAGTAGCCGGCCCGCCAGCCTCCCGAAGAGCAGACCAATGGCCACCCACAGCACCAGCTGGGCGCCCAGCGAAACCAACCTGAACTCGTAGAGAACGTCGGCGGGAAAGCCGGGATAGATGATCACGCCCGCGGTGTCACGCAGTGGTTGGGGTGTCTCGTCAACATTCGGTAGCGCCACCATCACCACGGCGAGCACGACGAGGTAGGCCCCGCCCGCCAGCAGCGCCCCGTTCCACGTTTCGAATCGCGCCGCGAGCCGACGGGCCAGCCACACCACCGCGACGGCCAGCACCACCGAGATCAGCACCATGAACAGATACCAACCGGTGCGCATCCCGATCGTGTCCGACTGGCCGACGGCCGGCGGATTCGGCGGGTACTTCACAAACGGCACCAGATACACCGATACGAAGGCATCCGCCGCGAGCTGCACCGAAAGCCGCTGTGGCGCAGGGTTGTTGGCTCGCGCGAATACCAGACAGAACAGCACCGCGAACAGCGCACCCATCGCCAGCCCGAAAAGCAGTACACCGAAACCCAATCCAGCGTTTGCCTGCACGCCGCGGGTGAACAGCTCGACTCCGTGCTCGTGCACACCCTGCGCCTGCGCGGCCTTGGTGCGGCCGTCCTCGTACGCGATGGCGCGCCCGATTATCGGCTCCGCGCACGGGCGAGCGAACACGAACACCAGTACGGCACCCACCAGACCCGCCAGGAGACCCCGCGCGATCAGACGCTTCTCCACGTCGGTCCGTTAGTGGCAGGGGAACCCGAGCAGATGCCGTGCGTCGTGCACGAATTCGTGCACGTGTGAGTCACTGCCGAACAGCGACACCGCGCCCTGATCGACGCCGACGAAGTACAGCGCCAACAGCGCCAGGAACGCGGTTGCGGCCAACCAGAGCGCAGCGCTGGCGGCGGACAGGTCAACCGATCGGGTTCCGGTTGTCGCCGAACTGCTCGTCATGGCCACGGTTAACTCCTTCTGGGAATCTCGCGTCAGTCGCCGCTAGTTCGCGGTCTGCCCTTCCGCGCTGTGCGCTCCGGCCTTGGCCAGATCCGGCTCGGCCGGCGGCTTGCGGGTTCCGGTGAACGTGAACTTCGCGTCCTCGCCGGGGCCCTCGCCGTCCCAGTTGTCCACGTCGACGGTGACGACCTGTCCCGCTCCGACCTCCTCGAAGAGGATCTTCTCCGAAAGCTGGTCCTCGATCTCGCGCTGAATGGTGCGCCGCAGCGGACGGGCACCCAGCACCGGGTCGAAGCCACGCTTGGCCAGCAGCGACTTGGCCTTGTCGGTCAGCTCCATCGCCATGTCCTTGCTCTTGAGCTGGCCGGCGACCCGGCCGATCATCAGGTCGACCATCTGGATGATCTCGTCGCGGGTCAGCTGGTGGAAGACGATGACTTCGTCGATGCGGTTGAGGAACTCCGGGCGGAAGTGCTTCTTGAGCTCGTCGTTGACCTTCTGCTTCATCCGCTCGTAATCGTTGTCACCACCGCTCTGGGTGAAGCCCAGGCCGACCGGCTTCGAGATGTCGGAGGTGCCGAGGTTGGACGTGAAGATCAGCACGGTGTTCTTGAAGTCCACCGTGCGACCCTGCCCGTCGGTGAGCCGGCCATCCTCGAGCACTTGCAACAGGCTGTTGTAGATCTCCTGATGCGCCTTCTCGATCTCGTCGAACAGCACCACCGAAAACGGCTTGCGCCGCACCTTCTCGGTGAGCTGGCCGCCCTCCTCGTAGCCGACATATCCAGGCGGGGCACCGAACAGCCGCGACGCGGTGAACCTGTCGTGGAACTCGCCCATGTCGATCTGGATGAGCGCGTCGTCGTCGCCGAACAAGAAGTTGGCCAGCGCCTTGGACAGCTCGGTCTTACCGACACCGGACGGGCCGGCGAAGATGAACGAGCCCGACGGGCGCTTCGGGTCTTTCAGCCCGGCGCGGGTACGGCGGATCGCCTTGGAGACGGCCTTGACGGCGTCCTCCTGACCGATGATCCGCTTGTGGATCTCGTCTTCCATCCGCAGCAGCCGGGTGGTCTCGGCCTCGGTGAGCTTGAACACCGGGATGCCGGTCCAGTTGCCCAGCACCTCGGCGATCTCGTTGTCGTCGACCTCGGCGACCACGTCGAGATCGCCTGAACGCCACTGCTTTTCGCGTTCTGCCCGTTGGGCAACCAGGGTCTTCTCCCGGTCGCGCAGGCTGGCGGCCTTTTCGAAGTCCTGGGCGTCGATGGCCGATTCCTTCTCCCGGCGGGCCTCGGCGATCTTCTCGTCGAACTCACGCAGGTCTGGCGGCGCGGTCATCCGGCGGATCCGCATCCGAGCACCCGCCTCGTCGATCAGGTCGATCGCCTTGTCCGGCAGGAACCGGTCGTTGATGTAGCGGTCGGCCAGGGTGGCCGCGGCCACGATCGCGCTATCGGTGATCGACACCCGGTGGTGCGCCTCGTAGCGGTCCCGCAGGCCCTTGAGGATCTCGATGGTGTGCTCCACCGTCGGCTCGCCCACCTGCACCGGCTGGAAGCGGCGCTCCAGCGCGGCGTCCTTCTCGATGTACTTGCGGTACTCGTCGAGCGTGGTGGCGCCGATCGTCTGCAGCTCGCCACGGGCCAGCTTGGGCTTCAGGATGCTTGCCGCGTCGATCGCGCCCTCGGCGGCGCCCGCCCCGACCAGCGTGTGCAGCTCGTCGATGAACAGGATGATGTCGCCGCGGGTGTTGATCTCCTTGAGCACCTTCTTCAGGCGTTCCTCGAAGTCACCGCGGTAGCGGGAGCCCGCGACCAGCGAGCCCAGGTCCAGCGTGTAGAGCTGCTTGTCCTTCAGTGTCTCGGGAACCTCGCCGTGCACGATGGCCTGCGCCAGGCCCTCGACGACAGCGGTCTTGCCGACGCCGGGCTCACCGATCAGCACCGGGTTGTTCTTGGTGCGCCGGCTCAGCACCTGCATCACCCGCTCGATTTCCTTCTCGCGGCCGATGACCGGGTCCAGCTTGCCCTCCATGGCGGCGGCCGTCAGGTTGCGGCCGAACTGGTCGAGAACCAATGACGTAGAAGGGGAGCCGGACTCTCCTCCCCGACCACCGGTGCCGGCTTCGGCGGCCTCCTTGCCCTGGTAGCCGCTCAGCAGCTGGATCACCTGCTGGCGCACCCGGGTGAGCTCGGCGCCGAGCTTGACCAGCACCTGAGCGGCCACGCCCTCACCCTCGCGGATCAGGCCGAGCAAAATGTGCTCGGTGCCGATGTAGTTGTGGCCGAGCTGCAGCGCCTCGCGCAGGCTCAGCTCCAGAACTTTCTTGGCTCGCGGGGTGAACGGGATGTGTCCCGACGGCGCCTGCTGCCCCTGGCCGATGATCTCCTCGACCTGGCTGCGGACGCCCTCAAGCGAGATCCCCAGCGACTCCAGCGACTTGGCCGCGACGCCTTCGCCTTCGTGAATAAGACCCAACAGGATGTGCTCGGTGCCGATGTAGTTGTGGTTGAGCATCCTGGCTTCTTCCTGCGCCAGGACGACCACCCTGCGGGCACGGTCGGTAAATCTCTCGAACATCGGTGCTTACCTGCTCTCCCTCACCATCGGTACACCCTCACTACCGGCTGGTGTCCACTGTAATGGTCGGCCCGCCACGGTTCCTAACCTTGCGCTTGACCCGACTCTGACAACGAGGAAAACCGCAGGATCGTTTCCCTAATCGCCGACGACCCGTTCGCCACCAGCGAAAACGAAACAAAGCACCGGCGCCCTGACGCAGTGGCCCGGACGCCGGTAAGTGATGCTGTTACGTCGCCGCGTGGAACGCGTCGATCACGTCGGCCGGGATGCGGCCACGAGTCGACACATTGTGCCCGTTGCGACGGGCCCATTCCCGGATCGCGGCACTTTGCTCGCGGTCGATCGCGCCACGGCCGCGGCCGGCGCCGGAACGCCCACGCCGCCGACCACCGACACGACGGCCGGCTGCCACCCATTGCTTCAGATCGCCGCGAAGTTTCGCGGCATTCTTTGAAGAAAGGTCGATCTCATAGGTCACCCCGTCAAGCCCGAATTCGACCGTTTCGTCGGCGGCGCCCGCACCGTCGAAATCATCGACCAAGGTGACGGTCACTTTTTTCGCCATTTGCTTACCCTCGCGTTCTTCCTCGCTTGCAGCTTGGATTGACTCCCCGCTCACCAATCTGCCATATGTCCGCAGAATACTCAATCCGGACTGATCATGCACAAGCTCAGTCGGAGTGCGGTCGAACAATCGGGAACAAAACTGTCTCCCGAATTGACAGCCCGGTCAAAGACATCAACAACCGATCGATACCCATTCCGGTTCCGGTGCATGGCGGCATCGCGTACTCGAGGGCGGTCAGAAAATCTTCGTCAAGTGCCATCGCCTCGTCGTCGCCGGCGGCTGCGGCGCGAGCTTGTCCGGCGAATCGCTCACGCTGCACCACCGGATCGTTCAATTCGGAGTATCCGGTGGCCAGTTCGATGCCGCGCACGTAGAGATCCCACTTCTCGGTCACTCCCGGGATGCTGCGGTGCTGGCGGGTCAAAGGCGTTGTCTCGACTGGGAAATTCTTGACGAATGTGGGCGCGGTCAACGTGTTGCCCACCGCATGCTCCCACAGTTCCTCGACGAGTTTCCCGTGCCCGTAGCCGCGGTTGTCCGGAATCTCGATACCCAGTCGATCCGCAATTGAACGCAGGTGTGCACCGATCGTCTCGGGCGTGATCTCTTCACCGAGCGCCGCCGAGAGCGACGGATACATTTCTATAGATGCCCATTCTCCGTCTATGTCATAGACACTGCCGTCGGGCAACGGCAGTTGTCGCGTCCCGATCGCGTCATCGGCCACCTCTTGAATAAGCTCCCGGGTGACGACTGCCGAATCATCATAGGTGCCGTAGGTCTGGTAGGTCTCCAGCATGGAAAATTCCGGGGAATGCGTCGAATCGGTGCCTTCGTTTCGGAACACCCGATTTAGTTCGAAGACCTTGTCGAAACCACCGACGATGCAGCGCTTGAGGAACAGTTCCGGTGCGATCCGCAGGTAGAGATCGATGTCCAGCGCATTGGAATGTGTGATGAACGGCCGGGCCGCTGCGCCACCGGCCAGCGTCTGCAACATAGGCGTTTCGACTTCGGAGAACCCGCGCCGTTCCAGCGCATTGCGTATCGCGCGGACAACGGCGATTCGCTGGCGGGCCACGGTTCGCGCCTGCGGGCGGACGATCAGATCCACGTACCGCTGCCGCACCCGCGATTCTTCGCTCATCTCCTTATGCGCGACGGGCAGCGGGCGCAACGACTTGGCCGCCATCTGCCAGGAGTCGGCGAGCACGGACAGTTCGCCGCGTCGCGAGCTGATCACGTTGCCGTGCACGTAGACGATGTCGCCGAGGTCGACGTCGGCCTTCCACGAATCCAGCGCTTCCTGGCCGACCTTGTCGAGGCTGATCATCACCTGCAGGTTGGTGCCATCGCCGTCCTGGAGTGTCGCGAAACACAGCTTTCCGGAATTGCGCGCGAAGATCACCCGGCCCGCGACGCCGACGATGTCGTCGGTCGCCGAGTCGACCGCCAGGTCGGGGTGGGCGGCGCGGACCTCGGCCAGGGTGTGGGTCCGTTGGATGGCGACCGGGTAAGGGTCGCGACCCTCGGCCAACAGGCGAGCGCGCTTGTCCCGGCGGATCTGGAACTGCTCAGGAAGGTCCAGATCGGCTTCCGGGGGCTCAGAGCTCACGACGTGCCAGCTTAAATGAACTCGTACCGGCGCTCACGGGCGGCGTCGAGTGCGTATTGCTCGCGACACTGCACCTACGCACACGAAACGCCGACGCGAGTGTGCCTGGTTTAAATCTCGGAGCGAGGCGACCAGCTGCCCCTCCGCGACACTGCACCTACGCACACGAAACGCCGACGCGAGTGTGCCTGGTTTAAATCTCGGTGCGAGGCCTGACGGCCAGCCGCGGGCTCAGCGCGCCGTCTTCAGCCGGCCCCGCTGGGCGTCCTGGTTGCGTTCGAAGACGAGCCGCAGGCCGTGCAGGGTCAGGTGCTGGTCGTAGTGGTCGACGGTATGCAGCTCGGGCAGCAGCAGCGGTGCGGTATGTCCGGTGGCCACCACCGCGACCCGATCGCCCAGGTCGTCAGAGAAGCCGTCGACGTCCTGGCGAATGCGCCCGACCAGGCCGTCGACCAACCCGGCGAAGCCGAACACCGCACCCGCCTGCATGCATTCGACGGTGTTCTTGCCGAGCACCGAACGCGGCCGCGCCAGCTCGACCCGGCGCAGCACGTTGCGGGCCGCCGCGGCATCCGATGACACCTGCACCCCGGGCGCGATGGCGCCACCGAGGAATTCGCCCTTGGCCGACACCATGTCCACACAAATCGACGATCCGAAATCGACCACGATGGCGGCCGATTTGAACCGGTGATATGCGGCCAGGCAATTCACGATCCGGTCGGCGCCCACTTCCTTTGGATTGTCGACCAGCAGCGGGATGCCGGTGCGGACGCCCGGCTCGATCAGCACGTGCGGCACCGACGGCCAGTATTGGTCGAGCATGACCCGCAACTCGTGCAGCACCGACGGGACCGTCGACAAGGCGGCGGCGCCGGTGAGCCGCTCGGAATCGTCGCCGATCAGGCCGTCGATGGTCAGCGCCAGTTCGTCGGCGGTGACTTCGGGCTCGGTGCGTATCCGCCATTGCTGGACGACCTTTGCGTGCTCCTTGGAGCCCGACAGCAACCCGACGACGGTGTGCGTGTTACGGACGTCGATCGCCAACAGCACGGCTACCGCGCACCCATCCGCGGGTTCATCAGCTCCGCCGCGTCATCGGGGACGAAGGCCGGATCGCTGCCCAGATCGATCTGCATGTTGTCCGCGTCGACGAACACGATCCGCGGCTTGTAGGCGCGGGCCTCGGCATCCTCCATGGTTCCGTACGCGATCAGGATCACCAGATCGCCGGGATGAACGAGATGCGCTGCGGCGCCGTTGATTCCAATCACTCCGCTGCCGCGCTCGCCGGTGATCGCGTAGGTCACCAGCCGGGCGCCGTTGTCGATGTCGACGATGGTGACCTGTTCGCCCTCGAGCAGGTCCGCGGCGTCCATCAAGTCGGCGTCGATGGTCACCGAACCGACGTAGTGCAGGTCGGCCTGCGTGACCGTGGCGCGGTGGATCTTCGATTTCAGCATCGTCCGTAACATCAGTTCCTCCAAGGTGATTCAACGATATTCAGCGATATTCAGCGACTCGATTTGCGTCCGGCCCGTCGGTGCCGGCGAGAGTTCCGATTTCAACTGCGATGTTGTCCAGCAGTCTGGTCTTTCCGAGCCTGGCGGCGACCAGCAGCCGGCCGGGTCCGTCGGCAGGTGCGGGACCCAGTCCGGGGTCGCGCAGCTCCAAATAGTCGACGCTGATCGCGGGCACGGCGTCGAGCACGGCGCGCGCGGCGGTCAGCGCGGCCTGCGCACCGGCCGGCGCGGCGTGCATCCCGGCCAGCAGCGCCGCCGAGAGCGTCGCGGCCAATTCGCGCTGCACCGAATCCAGGTAGCGGTTGCGCGATGACATCGCCAGCCCATTCGATTCCCGCACGGTAGGCACCCCGATCACGTCGACACCAACGTTGAGGTCGGCCGCCATCTGCCGGATCAGCGCCAGCTGCTGATAGTCCTTCTCGCCGAAGAAGATCCGGTCGGGACGAACGATCTGCAGCAGCTTGAGCACCACCGTCAGCACGCCGGCGAAATGGGTTGGCCGGGCGGCGCCCTCGAGTTCGGCGGCCAGCGGACCCGGTTGCACGGTGGTGCGCAGCCCGTCGGGATACATCGCCGCGGCGGTCGGCGCGAACACGATCTCGACTCCTTCGTCGCACAGCAGCGCCAGGTCGTCATCGAGGGTCCGGGGATAGGCGTCGAGATCTTCGCCGGCACCGAATTGCAGCGGGTTGACGAAGATCGACACCACGACCACCGAGCCGGGCACTCGTTTGGCGGCACGCACCAGCGCCAAGTGCCCATCGTGCAGCGCGCCCATGGTCGGCACCAACATCACCCGTCGTCCGGTATGCCGCAGCGCGCGGCTGACGTCGGTGACATCGCGCGGAGTCGAGTACACGTTGAGTACGCCGGGAGTGAAGGCGGGCGCTTTCGTCGGGGACTTCGGGGTCGTCGCGGTCACTGCGCCAGCACCTCGACGACGTCGGCGGGAGCATGTGCGCGCCGCGCGGTTCGTAAGGCGTTGACCCGATAGGCCTCGGCCAACTGCGGGTCGACCCGGTTGAGTGCGGCCAGATGTGCGGCGATCGCGGCGGCGTCGCCCCGTGCCACCGGGCCCGTCAGCGCGGCCTGCCCCCGTTGCAGCGTGTTCTGTAGCGCCGCGCGGGCCAGCGGCCCGATGATCCGTTCGGCGATGCCACCCGGCTGATCGTCGACGAGTTGTTGTCCGAGCAGTTCGCTGCCGCGCAGCGCGGCCCGCAACGCGTCGAGCGCATCGGCGACCACGGCCACGATGTGGTTCCCCGCGTGGGCCAGCGCGGCGTGATAGAGGATCCGCGCGTCCTCGCGCACACAGAACGGCTCCCCGCCCATCTCGAGCACCAGCGACTGCGCGATCGCTTGTCCGACGTCGTCGGCCGCGGTGATCCCGAAGCAGGTGTCGGGCAGTCGGCTGATGTCCTCGTCGGAGCCGGTGAAGGTCATCGCGGGGTGAATCGCCAGCGGTATGCAGCCGTCCTTGGCCAGCGGCGCCAGAATGTTGACGCCGTTGGCGCCGGACGTGTGCACCACGATCGTTCCGGGTCGCACCGCCGACGTGGCGGCCAAGCCGGACACCAGGCCGGCAAGTTCGCTGTCCGGAACCGCCAGCAACAACAGCTCAGCGCCGGCCGCGACGTCCGGCGGCGCCAGCACCGGGGTATCGGGCAGCCGGCGCGCCGCCCGCTGCCGGGACGCGTGGGAAATGGCGCTGCACGCGACCACGACGTGGTCGGCGCGCTCCAGCGCGACGCCCAACGCGGTTCCTACCCGGCCGGCGGAGATGATCCCCACCTTGAGCCTGGCCGGGCGCAAACCGTCGAACTGCACCATCGCAGACGGCCTCACAGTGTCTTGGTTTCGTTCCGGTCCCGCGCTGCGGGTACCGGACGGTCAGTAAGACTCTAGTCGATTTGCCAGGCAGGACCCAGTGTCATCCGTCACGCCCCTCATGTCTGCGCCGCCGGCCGCCTCCGGTCGGTTCGACCTGCAATCGCGCCAGCAGGTCAGCGACCGACTGACCACCGGATTGCGAACGACGCCCCTCCGACTGCTCGGGCTCTTCCGCCTCCGAATCGGCGCTGCGATGCCGGGGTGTCGGCTCGGGCGGTGGCGCCGGCGCCAACCGCGGCGGTGGTGGCGCCTCGCTCGTCTCGGTGACCGGCGTGGCCGAAACGCCGTCGTCGCGGTACTCCGTCGAATGGCGCGACTGCGACCGGCGACCGGACTCGCCGTAGTCGCCGGGCGGGCCACCCCCGGGTTCGTCCGGGCTGGAATGCCGGGCCCGACGGCGGCCTGTCAGTGGGTCCGGTGTACTCGCCTGATCGACGCCGGACCAATTGCTGCCTGGCGCGCCGGGGGGCAACCACTCTCCGTCGGCCGCGGCCGGCTGCCACTGCGCCGATTCGGGCTGCATCTGCGGTTGCATCTGCGGTTGCGGTGGCGGCTCACGTGGTGGCGGCGGTGGCGGCGGGGCTTGATAGGGCGGCCGGACCTGCTCGCGTGGCGGCGCAGGGTGTCGGGGTGGCCCAGCGGCCGCGGGCGGGACCCCCACCTCGGACACGTCGATGATCGGCGATTCGTCGGTGCGCTCGAGCGCATTTTCCGGGGGAACCGTCGTGACCCGATCGCTGGACACCCAATCGACGGGTGCGCTCTCGCCGTTGCGGGCCCAGTCGCTGTAAGCGCGTGCCGGGGCCCCCTCTGGCTTCACTGCCTGCGGATTCTCCAGCGCTCGGCGGTGATCGAGGTCCGTGTCGAACAAGATCTCCAGGTTGGTTCGCAATGCGGCCAACTCCGCCCGCAGCGCCGCCACCTCGTCGGCGGCCTGGGCGCGCAGCTCGGAGGCCAGCTCGCGACGCAGCTGAGACTCCACCGTCAGCTCGTACTCGCGGCGGGCCGAGATTTCCCGATCCAACTGCAGGTCATAGACCAGCTTCAGGTCACGCACCCGAGATTGATCCGCGTCGCTTTGCCTCCGGTAGAGCACCGAAACAAAGGCGCCGGCGACTGCGGCCCACAGCGCCAGGATCACAGCGAGCTTGAGCAGTTCCACGCGATTGGTGAAAACCAGTGCGGAGCTGGCCCCCATCGCGAGGACTAGCAACGCCGTCAAGAGCACCCAACCAGGCCTGCGGCCGCCGCGCCGGACCCGGGCGCCGCGGGGCAGAACGGTCATGGCCTGACTGTACCCGGGCGAGGTCACACAGCGTGTCGCGCGACTCCGGCGATTCTCACCTGGGCCGATTTGCGACCTAAACCGGGTCTGCCGATCGCTCGCCTTCCCCTGCCTCGCCGTGCTCGGTGGGATCCTGTGGAGACTTGCAGCAATGCTGCAGCCACAGGGCGGCGACCACCAAAGTCAGCGCGCTGATCCCCGCCACCACCGCGCCGGAGGTGTCCTCGGCGGCGGCGCGCATCCATGACCGCCGCGGCAGTAGATACACCAACACCCCGAGCCACCAACCCAGCACCAGCGCACCGACCCACGCCGACGCCTTGGCGATCATCACGCTGCGTGCCACCGCAAGCGGGTGCAGCCAGCCGGGCCCGTCACCGATCTCGCCGCTGCTGATCTTGGTCCGCACGTAGCGCGCCCACAGCGCCTCGCCGACAGCGACCGCGAGCAGCGACACACCGGTCCACACCGTGATCGGCGGGAACCACCGGTACAGCAGCAGCACCAGCAGATACCCCAGCACCCCGGCGCCGACCACCGCCGCCGTTAGCTCACGTTTGCGGGTGGGTCCCATCAGTCTGATTTCGGAGTGAGCGCCAGCCGGGTCAACCGCACGCCTTCCCTGTCAGCCGGGTCCAGCTCGGCCAGCAGCCGGGCCACCGGTTGCGGCCCTCCGCTGATCGTCAGTTCGGCATCGGGGTCGACGGCCAGCCAGGGGATCATCACGAACGCCCGCAGATGGGCCAGCGGGTGCGGCAGCGTCAGGTCGCTTTCCACGGCGACCACCTCGGTCTCCCCGTAACACGCGATCAGGTCCACGTCGAGGGTGCGCGGGCCCCAGCGCTGACCGCGAACCCGACCCGCCGCCCGCTCGAACTCCTGGGCCGTGCGCAGCCAGGCGTGTCCGTCGCGGGCCGGGTCGTCGGCGATCAGCACCGCGTTGAGGAACGGTCCCTGCTCGACCTCGCCCCAAGGGTCGGTCTCATAGACCGGCGACACCGCCACTACTGCTTCGCCGAGCCCGTCGACGACCGACTGAAGCCGGGCCAGGCGGTCGCCCAGGTTGGAGCCGATCGAAAGCACGACGCGGGTCATAGCGCTCTGCCATCGGGGGGGCCGGCGGGCACCACGGAACCGCGACCACCGCGCCGCGACCGCCGGACCACCACCGCCACATCGGCGAATTTCTGCTGAATCGGGGCCTGCGGCTTGTGCACCACCACCTCGACGGCGTGCACGCGCTGGTCCTCCATCACGCGCTCGGCAATCTCGCCGCCGACCGCTTCGATCAGGTTGCGCGGAGGTCCGGCCACGACGGCGGTCGCCAGCCGGGCCAGGGCGTCGTAGTCATAGGTGTCGGCCAGCTCGTCGCTCGCGGCGGCGTCGGCCAGGTCGATCCAAACGGTAATATCGACGACGAAGTCCTGCCCGTTGACGCGTTCATGCTCAAAGACACCGTGCCGGCCACGAAGTGTCAAGCCGCGCAATTCGATTCGGTCAGCCACTAGTATCCCCGCACCCCGTCCAGGCTCCGACGACCTTGAGGGCATCAACCGAGGCCCGCACGTCGTGCACCCGCACACCCCAGGCCCCGTGCAGGGCGGCCAGCGCGGAAATCACCGCGGTCGCCGTCTCCCGCCCTTCCGGCGGTCGCACCTCGCCGTCGGGACCCGCGAGCAATGCGCCGAGGAACCGCTTGCGCGAGGCGCCCAGCAGCACCGGGATACCGGTGGCAACCAGCTCCGGCAGCGCGCGCAGCAGCGCCCAATTATGTTGGGCCGTCTTGGCGAATCCGAGACCGGGGTCGATCACCAGGTTCCCCGGCTCGACACCCGAGGCGACCGCGTCGTCGACGCCGGCGAGCAACTCGGCGCGCACTTCGGCAACCACGTCGCGGTAGGACCGGGCCTGATGCGGGCGGTCGGCCGCCACCGGCCGCCAGTGCATCAACACCCACGGCGCTCCGGCTTCGGCCAGCAGCGGAGCCATCGCGGGATCGGCCCGTCCGCCGGAGACGTCGTTGACGATCTGCGCGCCGTTCTGCAGGGCGGCGCGTGCGACGTCCGCGTGCATGGTGTCTATGCTCACGGTAATCCCTTGGGCTGCAAGCGCTTTGATGACGGGCACCACACGATCCGTCTCGACCCGGGCGTCGATCCGGGTGGCACCGGGCCGTGTCGACTCCCCGCCGACGTCGACTATCCCCGCGCCTTCGGCTGCCATTGCCAGACCATGCGCCACGGCGGCGTCGGCATCGAGGTAGCGCCCGCCATCCGAGAACGAGTCGTCCGTGACGTTCAGGACCCCCATTACCTGCACAGGTTTGCGGCTCACCTACGCAGGATGAGGTCGAGCGCCTCGGCTCGAGAAGCAGCACTGGTCTTGAACTGGCCGCGCACCGCCGACGTCGTCGTCACGGCGCCGGGCTTGCGCACACCGCGCATCGCCATGCACAGGTGCTCGGCCTCGACCACCACGATGACGCCGCGCGGATCGAGTTTGTTCACCAGGGCATCGGCGATCTGGCCGGTGAGCCGCTCCTGCACCTGAGGCCGCTTGGCATAGAGGTCCACCAGCCGGGCGATCTTCGACAGCCCGGTCACCCTGCCGTCCTTGCCGGGGATGTAGCCGACGTGGGCCACCCCGTGGAAAGACACCAGGTGATGTTCACAGGTGGAGTAGAGCGGGATCTCCTTCACGATCACCATCTCGTCGTGGTCTTCGTCGAACATGGTGTTGAGCACCGACGCGGGGTCGGTGTAGAGCCCGGCGAACATCTCGCGGTAGGCGCGAGCGACGCGGGCCGGAGTGTCCCGCAAGCCGTCTCTGTCGGGGTCCTCGCCGATCGCGTGGAGCAACTCGCGGATCGCGGCCTCGGCACGTTCCTGGTTGAACGTGTGGACGCGCGGAGTCGCGGTGCGGCTATCCGGCTCCAAGTCCGGTAAGGCCATGTGATTCTCCGTTCGTCAGCCCTGGGCCGGTGGGTTGGACCGGCTCACGTCCTCGTCCGGCTGCTCGGGAGACCTACCGGTGTCCGGGGTGGGTTGGGGCGGCGGCGGATACGGCGGATAGGGCGGGTAAGACGGGTGCGCCGGCTGGGCCGACTGGCCCGGATAACTCGGCGCCGGCTGCGGCCAATAGGGCTGCTGGGGCGGTGCGGGCGGATACCAGTAACCCTGCTGGTCCCTCGGCGGCCAACCCGGCGCGTGCCAGCCGGCCGGCGCACCATAGTCAGGCTGGGTCGGGCCGTGCGGCTGTCGATCGGCGGCCCCTTGACCACCGTGAGAACCGTTGGCGCCGGGGGCATTTCGGTCGGCTTGGGCGCGCGCGGCCTCGGCGGCCTGGCTAGCCTGTGCGATAGCCGCCTTGAACGCCGGCTCGGGCACCGGCCGGGGCCAGGGCTCGCCGCGCTCGATCGCCAGCTCACCGGGCGTCTTGATCGGCGGCTTGTCCGATGGGATCCGGCCGCCGAAATCGTCGAACATGGTGAGCCGGGGCCGCTTTTCGACGTCGCCGAAGATCGCCTCCAGCTCGGGTCGGTGCAGCGTTTCTTTTTCCAGCAACTCGCCGGCCAGGGTGTCGAGCACGTCGCGGTATTCGGTGAGGATCTCCCAAGCTTCGGTGTGTGCGGCCTCGATGAGCTTGCGGACCTCGTCGTCGATGTCGCGGGCGACCTCGTGGGAGTAGTCAGCCTGAATGCCCATGGTCCGGCCCAGGAACGGGTCGCCGTGTTCGGTGCCGTACTTGACGGCGCCGAGCTTGGAGCTCATGCCGTACTCGGTGACCATGGCGCGGGCGACCTTGGTGGCCTGCTCGATGTCGGACACCGCGCCGGTGGTCGGCTCGCGGAACACCAGCTCCTCGGCGGCCCGGCCCCCCATCGCGAACACCAGCTGAGCGATCATCTCCGAGCGGGTGCGTAGGCCTTTGTCCTCCTCGGGTACCGCGACGGCGTGCCCGCCGGTGCGGCCGCGGGCCAGGATCGTCACCTTGTAGACGGGGTCGATGTCGGGCATCGCCCAAGCCGCCAGGGTGTGGCCACCCTCGTGGTAGGCGGTGATCTTCTTTTCCTGCTCGCTGATGATCCGGCCCTTGCGGCGCGGGCCGCCGATCACCCGGTCCACCGCCTCTTCCAGGGCGGCGCCGGTGATCACGGTGCCGTTCTCTCGGGCGGTCAGCAGCGCGGCCTCGTTGACGACGTTGGCCAGATCGGCACCGGTCATGCCGACGGTGCGCTTGGCCAGCCCGTCCAGGTCGGCGTCCGGGGCGATCGGCTTGCCCTTGGAATGCACCCGCAGCACCGCGCGGCGACCCGCCAGGTCGGGGTTGGACACCGGGATCTGCCGGTCGAAGCGGCCGGGCCGCAGCAACGCGGGGTCCAGGATGTCGGGCCGGTTGGTGGCCGCGATAAGGATCACACCGGCGCGTGGGTCGAAGCCATCCATCTCGACCAGTAGCTGGTTGAGCGTCTGTTCGCGCTCGTCGTGGCCGCCGCCCAGTCCGGCACCGCGCTGGCGGCCCACCGCGTCGATCTCGTCGACGAAGATGATGCACGGGTTGTTCTGTTTGGCCTGATCGAACAGGTCACGCACCCGCGAGGCGCCGACACCGACGAACATCTCGACGAAGTCGGAGCCGGAGATGGTGAAGAACGGAACTCCGGCTTCGCCCGCCACGGCGCGGGCCAGCAGCGTCTTGCCGGTTCCCGGCGGGCCGTAGAGCAGCACACCCTTGGGAATCTTGGCGCCCAGCGCCTGGTAGCGACCCGGGTTCTGCAGGAAGTCCTTGATCTCGTAGAGTTCCTCGACCGCTTCGTCGACGCCCGCGACGTCCTCGAACGTGGTCTTGGGCATGTCCTTGTTCAGCATCTTGGCCCGGGACTTGCCGAAGCCGAAGCCCATCCGGGCGCCGCCCTGCATGCGCGAGAACATCACGAACAGGCCCACCAGCAACAGTAGCGGCAGCACGTAGACCAGCAATTCGCCCAGAATGCTGCCTTCGTTGACTACGGTGCTGACTTTGGCGTTCTTAGCGGTGAGCGCGTTGAAAAGGTCGACCGCATACCCGGACGGATATTTGGTGATGACCTTGTCTGAATTCTCGGTGTCGTTGTTGCCCTTTTTCAGGGTCAGCCGTAGCTGCTGCTCGCGATCGTCGATCTGCGCGCTCTTGACGTTGTCGCCGTTGATCTGGGCCATCGCCACCGAGGTGTCGACGGGCTTGTAACCGCGGGTGTCGTCGCTGAAGTAAAAGAACGACCAGCCCAGCAGCACCACCACAGCAATCGCCGTGATGGTGCGGATCACGTTTTTCCGGTTCATCAATCATCGGCCGTTTAGGCCAGGTCCTTCCCCGATAACACGTCGCTGGAAAAGTCCAGGCTACCGCCCGTGGAGATCGCCAGCTCCGGCGGAGCCGGGGCGCAGCGGTCGCCACCATCCTGCTGAGACAACGTCCAGCAGTTCCCGAGTGTGACGCCAGCGTCACGTTCGCGGCCGAGCGTGAAGCCAGCGTCACGTTGGGTGGGCCGGGTCGAGCAGCTACTCGTAGTAGCGGGCCTCGACGACATTGCCGTCCGGATCAGCGAAGTAGAACGCCTTCGGCGCCCAGCCCTGGGCCCCGAAGTTATGGTCCCTCCGCGCGCTGGTGTCCACGCCTGCTGCCTTAAGACGCGCATCCAGCGCGTCATACTCGGCCCGCGACAGCGCGAGGCAAACGTGATTGACCGGATGGCCGGCACTGCCTTTGGCCATCTCGAGTGGCATCAGGTCGACCATGGAGTCCTCGCACACACGCACGCTCGGGAACGGCGCTTCTCCAGCCTCGAACTCGCTGAACCGCACCGGGGCAAGTCCAACCACCCTTGTGTAGAAATCCACCGCTGCCCGCGGATCCTTCGTCCACAGAACTATGTGATCCAACCGCATCAGCCGATAATGCTCGGCTGCGACCGCGGAAAACAAGCTCTTCTCAAGCCGTCTGCCGTTGTGATTTGGTGAGACGATGAGCGCGTCAACCGAACGGTTAGTCGACACCAATGGTGTGCGGCTGCGGGTGATCGAGGCGGGGGAGCCGGGCGCGCCGGTGGTGGTCCTGGCCCACGGCTTTCCTGAACTGGCGTACTCCTGGCGGCACCAGATTCCGGTCCTCGCCGACGCCGGCTACCACGTGCTGGCTCCGGATCAGCGCGGCTACGGCGGCTCTTCGCGTCCCGATGCGATCGAGGCCTACAACATCCACGAGTTGACCGCTGACCTCGTCGGCCTGCTCGACGACGTCGGCGCCGAGCGCGCCGTCTGGATCGGACACGACTGGGGCGCCATGGTGTTGTGGAACATGCCACTGCTGCACCCCGACCGGGTCGCGGCGGTAGCCGCGCTGAGCGTCCCCCCGCTACCCCGCCCACGCCAACCGCCGATGCAGGCGTTTCGTCGCATCTTCGGTGAAAACTTTTTCTACATCCTCTATTTCCAGGAGCCGGGTGTCGCCGACGCCGAACTCAACGGCGACCCCGCCCGCACCATGCGCCGGATGATCGGCGGTTTGCGATCACCAAGCGAGGAGGGCGCCGCGATACGAATGGTGGCCCCCGGTCGCGAAGGCTTCATCGATCGGATGCCGGAGCCCGACGGGCTGCCCGGCTGGATCAGCCAGGACGAGCTCGACCACTACATCGCCGAATTTTCCCGCACCGGATTCACCGGCGGCCTGAACTGGTATCGCAACATGGATCACAACTGGGAGACCACCCCAGAGCTCGCGGGTGCCATGATCACGGTGCCGTGTTTATTCATCGGCGGGACAGCCGATCCGGTGTTGGCGTTCACCCGCACCGACCGTGCCGCCCAGGTTGTCTCCGGACCGTACCGGCAGGTGATGATCGACGGGGCCGGGCACTGGCTGCAGCAGGAGCGACCCGACGTGGTGAACGAGACGCTTCTCGAGTTCCTCAAAGGAGTGGAATGGTGATGGGTGCCCCGCTGCGTTTCGGCGTCTTTGTCACTCCGTTTCACCCGATCGGGCAATCCCCAACGGTGGCACTGGAATACGACATGGAGCGGGTGGTCGCGCTGGACCGCCTAGGGTTCGACGAAGCGTGGTTCGGCGAGCATCACTCCGGCGGCTACGAGCTGATCGCCTGCCCGGAAGTGTTCATCGCGGCCGCCGCAGAGCGGACCAAGCACATCAAACTGGGCACCGGAGTCGTCTCGCTACCCTACCACCATCCGCTCATGGTGGCCGACCGCTGGGTGCTGCTGGACCACCTGACGCGCGGCCGGGTCATGTTCGGCACGGGCCCCGGCGCGTTGCCGTCGGACGCCTACATGATGGGTATCGACCCGATAGAACAGCGGCGGATGATGCAGGAGTCCCTCGAGGCGATCCTCGCGCTGTTCCGCGCCGCACCCACCGAGCGAATCGACCGTCACTCCGACTGGTTCACCCTGCGCGACGCACAGTTGCACATCCGCCCCTACACCTGGCCCTATCCGGAAATCGCTACGGCCGCAATGATTTCCCCATCCGGGCCGCGGCTGGCCGGAACGCTGGGCACGTCGCTGCTGTCACTGTCGATGTCGGTGCCCGGCGGCTACGCGGCGCTGGAGACCACCTGGGACGTGGTGCGCGAGCAGGCCACCAAAGCCGGCCGGGACGAGCCGGACCGCGACGATTGGCGAGTGCTGTCCATCATGCATATCGCCGACAGCCGCGATCAGGCGATCGACGACTGCACCTACGGGCTACAGGATTTCTCCAACTACTTCGGCGCGGCCGGGTTCGTGCCGTTGTCCAACACGGTCGACGGCGCCCAGTCGCCGCACGAGTTCGTCGAAGAGTATGCGGACAAAGGAAATTGCTGCATCGGGACACCCGACGACGCGATCGCCCACATTGAAGACCTGCTCGACCGGTCGGGAGGTTTCGGAACGCTTTTGATGCTTGGCCATGACTGGGCCTCACCGGAAGCGACGTACCACTGCTATGACCTGTTCGCCCGCAAGGTGATTCCCCATTTCAAGGGACAGCTGGAGGCGCCGCGGTCATCGCACGACTGGGCCCGGAGCAAGCGCGACCAACTGATCGGCCGCGCCGGCGAAGCCGTGGTGAAGGCCATTACCGAGCATGTCGAGGAACACAGGACGGAGGCCAAGTGATGCGCGCTTCGGTGCTACGAGACGGGCGGATGGTCTATCGGGACGACGTGCCCGAGCCGGTACCCGAATCAGGTCAGGTGCTAGTGGGCGTGCGAGCGTGTGGAATCTGCGGCTCCGACTTGCATTTCGCCGCTCACGGAGCCACCGTGCTGGAGATGAGCAACCTGGTCGCTCGCGGAGCGGGCGGCATGGAGGTCGCCCTGGAACGCGATGTCTTCATGGGGCACGAGTTCACCGCCGAAGTACTCGAAGCCGGTCCCGACACCGAAACTTATCCGCCGGGAACCTTGGTCACGTCGCTCCCGGTGTTGTTGTCCGCCAAGGGCGCCGAGCCGATCGTCTACAGCAACACCACGATCGGAGGCTATTCCGAGCGGATGCTGCTCTCCGCGTTGCTGCTGCAGCCCATCCCCAACGGCCTGGACTTCAAGCATGCCGCTTTGACGGAACCGATGGCGGTGGGCTTGCATGCCGTCAACAAGTCCAACATCCAGCCCGGCGAGAAAGCCCTGGTGCTGGGTTGCGGTCCAATCGGGATCGCGATCGTCGCGGCGCTTCGCGCGCGCGGCGTCGAAACCATTGCCGCGGCGGACTTTTCACCGGGGCGGCGCGACCTGGCCACCGCGATGGGCGCGCATCAGGTATTGGACCCTGCTCAGGGCTCGCCGTTCGATTTTGTCAAGCCCGCTGTCGTGTTCGAGGCGGTCGGGGTGCCCGGAATCATCGATGATGTGCTGCTGCGGGCGCGACCGGGAACGCGGTTGGTCGTCGTCGGGGTGTGCATGCAGTCCGACACCGTGCATCCGTTCTTCGCGATCGCCAAAGAGATCAACGTGCAGTTCGTGCTCGCCTACACCCCGGAGGAGTTCACCGGGTCGCTGCGCTCGCTGGCCGAGGGCGAGATTGACGTCAGCCCATTGATCACCGGAGAGGTCGGCCTGGACGGGGTGGGCCAGGCGTTCGACGACCTGGCCGACCCCGAGCGGCACTGCAAAATTCTGGTCACTCCTTAGCCGACATTCTTGTCGGACGGAAGCGCTGCGCTATCAGCCGTCGGCGGCATTGGAGTGCGCCGTGCGCTGCCGGGATCTCACGTGCCGCTTCCCCGGATATAGCCGCCCGGCCGTTGTCTGCGACGTTGACCACACCATTCCGTTCAACCACTACGATCCGGCGGCCGGCGGACTGACTGTGCTGGAAAACCTCAAATGCCTTTGCCGGAAACATCATCGGCTCAAAACATTCGGCGGGTGGCGCGACACTCAACTCGCCGACGGCACGGAAATTCTTGCAACATACCCCCTGCTGATGCGTGCGAGTAGTCAGGTGGGCTAATCAGCCTTCGTCACGTGCACGTGGTACGCGAAGGAGCGACGTTGTCGGGAAAGCCCTTCAGC
>NZ_JBKQQD010000153.1:0-6821 GCF_052144515.1 Mycobacterium sp.
CCTCCCACCCGTTGTAGGCCGCCAATTGCGGCGCCATGACCAGGTCCCGCACGTCGACGAACAGCTCGGTCGGCAATGACGCCGGCGGGACGGGCACCCCGTCCCAACTGACCAGGTTCCAGCCGTCCCGGGGGTCGCCCTGCACCACGACAATGCCCGTGTTGGTGAGCGGGTGGGTGAGCATCAGTAAGAGATCGGGGTTCTTGACGTTCATCAGCGTCCCCACCTCGATGGCGAATTCGCTTGAATACGCGACGTCGGTGATCTGGCCGTTTGCCGCCAGGACCGGGTGAGCCAGGGCACCTGCGTACATCGTTTGCAGCGCGTTGGTGAAGCCCTGGTCGAACGCCAACCCGCTGAAGAGTCCGGAGCCCGGGGCCAGCATTGGCACGAGGGGCAGCCCGAGCGTCCACGCGAGCGGGCCCGGTAGATACAGGACACCCAGGGGGACCTCCGGGAAGCCATTGAGAATGCCGGCATTGATCTCGTTCAGTCCGGGCAACGGCTGCACGCTCATGCCCAGCAGGCCGGCCAGCGGCGCGGCGGTCTCCTGCGTCCTGAGCAACTGCGACGAGAAGATCCCGGCGAAGGGGCCCTGCCCGTTGAGCAGGTTGGCGACGGTCAGCGCTTGTTGCTGGCCCAGCGCGGTGAGCCCGGTGCCGGGCACCGCCGTGTCGATCAGATTCGACGCGTTGCCTATCGACTCCCCGTGCCGCACGAAGTCGATGACGATCTTGGTGGAGGGCGCGGCCGTTCCGACAACACCGTTGCCGATCAGATCCCGTCCGAACAGCACGTCGGTGGGCGCGTTGATGATGGGGTCGAGCTCCTGGCCCAGGGGGCTGTTGACCCAGGCTTCGCCGACGGTGCGGAGTGGGTCGGAGACGAACGCCTGCAGCCCCTGGGGCACCTGCGCGGGCGCGTTCGTTGCGCCCAACGCTCCCGCCAGCGAGGTGGCGATGGTCGCCTCTGTGCTTGTATACGCCGCCGCCGCTGCGCTCAAGGTGCCCACCAACTGCTCGAAAAACGTCGCTGCCTGCGCCGCCGCCGCCTGAAACACCTGGGCGTGCGCGCCAAACACCGCCGCAATGGCCGCCTACACCTCGTCGGCCCCCGCCGTTGCGAGCTCAGTCGTCGGAATGACGGCGGCCAGGTTGCCGGCCCGCACTGCCGAACCGATCCGCGCCGCATCCGCCGCCGCCGTTTCCAACGCGTCCGTCGCCACGAGCACAAACGACACCGCCTACCCCCCGGCGCTTGTCATCAACTGGCCACTCAACACGCTCGACTCCGTTAAATCGTCCGTAACCCTCGAGTTGCGCTCACACACTAGGCCAATTCGCACTTCGGCAAAGCCGTTTTCAACGCGAATGGGCGGCGATGTTGGGCGAACGAAGTTGCCGTGCGCGCCTTAGTATGCGTGTGTGACTGGCTCTTACACCTACACCTTCGAGGACATCCGCAACCGACCGGTCGCCGTGATCGGGGCGGGGACGCTGGGACGCCGGATCGCGCTGATGTTCGCCAGCCGTGGTGGAACGGTTCGGATCTACGCGCGGCGCGCCGAACAACTGGCCGCCGCGACGCAGTACGTGTCGGAGAACCTTCCAAAAGCTGTGCAGAGCAGAGGATTTGGCGAAGTCGGCACCGCGATGGGCGCAAGTTCGCTCGACGAGGCGTTGGACAACGCGTGGCTTGCCGTTGAATCCGTCCCGGAGAGGCTTGAGATCAAGATCCCGCTGTGGGGCCAGATCGACCGCGCCGCGCCGCCCGACACCATCTTCGCGACCAACTCGTCGTCGTACCCGTCGCGCTTGATGGCCGAGGATGTGCGCGACAAACGGCGACTGTGCAACATGCATTTTTACATGCCACCTGAGGTCAACGCGGTCGACCTGATGTCCGACGGTGAGACGGACCGCGCCTTGCTTGACACCCTGCTGGGCGTCCTGCCCGAGTTCGGCGTGTACCCCTTCGAGGCGCGCCGGGAGAGTACCGGCTTCATCTTCAATCGCATCTGGGCAGCCATCAAACGCGAGTCGCTGGCCGTGGTTGCCGAGGGCGTGGCCCGCCCGGAGGATGTGGACGGAATGTTCAAGGTCAACTGGGGCGTCCCGGCCGGGCCGTTCCAGATGATGGACCTGGTGGGGCTCGACGTTGTGCTCGACATTGAGAACCACTACGCCGAAGAGTTCCCGCACCTACCGAAGAACGTGCGGGACTTGTTGCAGGCCTATGTCGACGCGGGCAAGTTCGGCGTCAAGACCGGCGAGGGCTTCTACAAGTACCCTTCTGGCCTTTCTGGCGCGCGAGAGTAACGCCACTGCGAAAACCGGCGCCCGCTTGGTTGTTCGCAGCCGCGTTACGCTCGCCGGGCCAGGTGGGCGAGCGCGAGGTGGGCGGCGTTGGCGCCGCACATGCCGTGCGCGCCGGGCCCCGGCGGGGTGGCCGCCGAGCAGATGTACATTCCCGGCACTCCAACGCTATACGGCGACAACGTGATTCGCGGGCCGAACGTCAGCTGGCGAATGTCCTTGGCGCCGGTCACGATATCGCCTCCGACGTAGTTGGCGTTGTAGGTTTCCATCTGCGTCGTCGAGCGGACTTGGTACCCGATGATGCGTTCCCGGAAACCGGGGGCGAACCGCTCGATCTGGGTGACGATCGCCTCGGTCGCGTCTCCGGCGTAACCGTTGGGGACGTGCGCGTAGCTCCAGACCGGATGCGTATTGCCCACCGAGCGTTGCGGATCGGCCAGATACTGCTGACCAACCAGCACGAACGGCCGCTCCGGCATGCGGCCGGCGTGGATGTCACGCTCGGTCGCGGCGAGTTCGGAATAGGTCCCGGCCACGTGCACCGTGCCGGCCCGGCGGGCGTCGGGGTTGGTCCAGGGCACGCCGCCCTCGACGGCGAAATCGACTTTGAACGCACCGGGGCCGCGCCGAAACCTCTTGAAGGCACGCGAGATCCGGCGCGGAAGACGGTCCCCGAGTATTCCGGCGACCGCGGTTGGCGCCAGGTCGAACATCGTGACGTCCGCCGGCGGCAGCTGCGATGCCGTCTCGACTCGGACACCGGTCTCGATCTTGCCGCCCAGGTCGCCCAGCAACGCGACCATCGCGTTGGTGATCGACTGCGACCCACCCTCGGCCACCGCCCAGCCTTGCCGGTGGCCGGCGGCGATGATGCCCATCCCGATAGCGGAGGTCATCGGGTAGTGCAGCGGCCGAAAGGCATGGGCCGCAACACCTCCGAACAACGCCCGCCCCTCCTCGGTGCGTAACAGCCGGGCGAACGCGGATCCGGGAAGCACGGTGGGCGCACCGAACCGGGCCAGCATCAGCGGATGGTGCGGGAACCGCAGCAGGGGCCGCATGATGTCCTCGCTGAGTGCGTCGAACCGGGCGGCCGGGTAGCCGAAGGCGAGCCGCCACCGCGATCCGTCGCGAGCGAGACCGGCCGCGGTCTGCTCCACCGAGCGGTACAGCACGCCAGCGCTGCCGTCGTCGAGGGGATGGACACAATCGATCTCCGGCCGCCGCCACGAGAGGCCGTACCGCTCCAGGTTGAAGTGGCTGAGGAACTGCGAGCCGACGGCCATCGGGTGGATTGCCGAGCAGTGGTCGTGCAGCAGGCCGGGGATGATCGCCTCGCTGCTGCGGGCGCCACCGCCGACTTCGTCGGCGGCCTCGAGCACAGTGACCTGCACGCCTTCGGCAGCCAGGGAGATGGCGGCGGCGAGCCCATTGGGCCCGCCGCCCACCACCAGTGCGGTACTCATGCCAGCGCTCCGTGACCGTGGTCCTGATCTTCGGCGACCGCGGCCGGCTTGGTGCCGCGCAGCGACCAGCTCACCTGAGTCGGGATGGGGCCGTTGGGCAGCCAGGGCTGTTCGGCGACCGCGTCGGCCACCTTCCAGGTCCCGCGCTCGATGACCCCGAGGGCGGCATCGATCAGCTTGTAGTGTTGAACACCGCTACCGAAGGCCTCCGACTCTACCCACGCGATGACGCACTCGCCCGGCTCGAATGCGGCTTCGCGCTGCACGGCCCGGATCAAGCCTTCGTTGTGCAGGTGACCGTCGCCGAAGTTGAATCCGATAAGAGAGTTGCACACGAACTCCCCCTCGCGCACGGTGCGGGTGTCGACGTCGGGCAAGTGTGTCAACAGCAGCGAGAACAGGCCGCGGGCCTGGCTGTGCATGGTTCGCCACGCGATGGTCTTCTGCAGGGTGATCTCCGCCCACTTGGGCTCGTAGCCGGCCGCGACGAACTGGTCGATCTGGTTGGACGCCGTGCGCGTGACCCGGTTCAGCTTCTGCTCGGCACCGGGCGCGAAGGTCCACACTGCCGAGGCCCAGTTGCCCGCGTACTGCCGCATCGAGGGCAGGAAGGACACCTTGTCCGGCCGCAGATTGCCCAGGATCGGGTAGAACAGCAGCGCGGCGACGATGATCAGGGCCAGCCACGGCGGCGACATGTTCCACGGGGCGTATCCGTTCCAGTTCGGGAAGCCGAGGAACAAGAAGATCGTGGTGTAAGCGAAGACCACGTTCCATTCCAGCGGCACCGCAAGCGGGAAGGTCGAGATGATGAACAGGTGGAAGCCCACCATCAACAGCGCCGCAACCAGCGTCACCCACTTGTTGGTGGAGAAGAACAGGATCAGCGGAGCAATGATCTCGACCGTGGTGCCATTGACGTGTGCCATCAAGTCCGCCAGCCGCGATGGCCGCATATCGCGCGGGAATTCGCAGTAGTGGGCCCGTCGCACCCATTTGGGCGCGAATATTGTATTGCTCACCATCGGCGGAATGACGTTGGAGAAGTGCTTACCGAACTTCGAGAAGCCGGCACCAACCCAAACCACCACGATCACTATCTTCAAAGCGACAATCATGTTGGTGAAGTTCGAGTACGGCAACACCTCGAAGATGACCAGGACCGGCAAGTACTGCTCGCCGCGGGCGGCCAGGAAGATCGTCTTGTCCCGCAGACCGACCAGCACGAGCAGCGCGATCGGCGTGATCAGCAGGGCCGGGTTCACCAGACCCGATGTGTTGTCCGGCAACGCCTTCGAGAGCGAGTCGTTGTGCACGCCCGGTGACAGCAGCGGGACCGCGAGGCTCACCAGCAGTGCCAAATAGAGCGCGATGTCGAACCAGGTGCGCCGATCGCCGTTGGTGAACGGCACCCAATTCCACGGGCGCAGCCGGATGGTGCCCGGTCGGGCCCAGAACAGGATGCCGCCGGTCATGGGCTTGACCTTGCCGGCCAGCGGCCCCCAGGAGCCGGCCACGCCGATAGCCTCGAGCAGCACGGTCCACAGGATGACCTTCTGGTAGACGATTGGTTGGTTCCACCATTCGGTCACATGCCAGAAGGCGGGCAGCCCCGACGTCGCCGTCGCGACGGTGATGCCGCCGATAGCGAAGAACACGACCAGCTTCACGATGTAGATGGTGTGGATCATCCTCGGCGAGCCGAAGCCCTTTTCGCCCCAGTCGATGGCGAGGATCCGCATCCGCTCCATCAGCGGCTTCTGCAAGAACGTATCCGGGTCGACTGTGGCGAGATCCGGTTGTGTGAATCCCATTGTCTTCGCTCCTTCTGACATTTGTTTGCCGAGAGTGGCTACAACATTAGGAATTGCGCGCGGCGTGACACAGTCGCGGATCGACAAAACTGCCCGAAGGTGTTATCGCTGGGCGACAACCGGGTCTAACGTCATTGAGGTGAAGAAACCACCTCTTGACAGCGATGTCGGGGTGAACGGTTACGTCGCCGAGGTCGCCGGCCGATTGCACGGACGGGTGGCCGACGTGTCCTCGAAGCTTCGTCGCTCCCTCGAGGGGCAGATCCCCGAGTTGCGCGGCGATCCCGCGCTCGTGGAGTTGCTCGGCACCAGTGTCGAGGGCAACGTGGACACGCTCCTGTACGCGTTGCGCTACGACATCGCGGTCGAGCGCGTCGAGGCCCCCACCGCAGCGTTGGAGTACGCCCGCCGATTGGCACAGCACGGGGTGCCCGTCAACGCGCTGGTGCGCGCCTATCGGCTCGGTCAGCGCTGGATGAATGAGGCGGTTTTCGCAGAATTGCGCGCGATCGAAATCCCGGAACCGATGAGAGTGGAGGTGATCGAGGCGATCACCGCCACCATGTTCGGGTACATCGACTGGATGTCGCAGCAAGTCGTCGCTGTCTACGAAGACGAACGCGAACGCTGGCTGGAGAACCAGAACAGCCTTCGTGCCCTGCGGGTGCGTGAGGTTCTGGCCGCGAACAAGGCCATCGATGTCGATGCGGCAACCACGTCGATCCGTTATCCGCTGCTGTGGCATCACCTGGGGCTCATCATGTGGTACCCGGACCTGGGCACCGAAGGCGACGACCTTGCCAGGCTGCAACGGTTTGTTCGCGAACTGGGCGAAGCCGCCGGTGCCGGTGCCGGCCCGCTGTTCGTTCCCGCCGATCGAAGCTGTGGGTGGGGGTGGCTGCCGTATCGCGCCGTGGTGACCGATGCCGATGCCGTCGTTGCGAAAGTCCGCCGGTTCGCGCTGACCCGCCCGGACTCGCCAAGTGTGGCAATCGGGACGGTGGCGAGCGGCATCGAAGGCTTTCGCCGCTCACACCGGGAGGCAGCGGATGCCCGCGCCGTCTCGATCGTCCGAGAGCGGCCCAATTCGTCGACGCCGACGGTCATCGCCGCCAGTGATCCGGGGTTGTCCGTGGTGGCGCGTCTCGGCGGCGACGTGGTCGACACCCGCGAGTGGGTGGCCGCCGTGCTTGGAGACCTTGCCGGCGACAACGAGAACGACG
>NZ_JBKQQD010000154.1:0-16068 GCF_052144515.1 Mycobacterium sp.
TTTCCGAACGGCGGTGGGGGTCGCGGTTGGTCTCGTGACAGCGACCACGTTCGTCACGGCGTTGGCACTGCTCCGGTTCAAGCCGTGGGCCACGCCGACCGGCCCCTCGAGACCGGACCGCCGCCAGCGGGTGGCACCGTATTCGTCGCATGCAGCGGGGGCTGTCGCCGCCCCCAACGACCTTGTGCAGGTCGGCATGCCACGACCGCTGCCACTCGCGACAAGGCTGCGCCTGGGTGAGACGACACAGGTGAACGGGGCGCTTATCGCGCTGTTCGTTTTTGCCACGATGGCAGTGTTCGCCCCCGTAGCGATCATCCGCGCCACCGGAATTCCCACTCACGCGTCCTGGTTGTGGTCGCTTCCGGCGATAGCAATCTCCGCCGCACGGTTCGCCTTCTTGATAGGCAAGGGTGAACAGCGGCTGTTCGAAATGATGTTCTGGTGCTACAGCTACATTTTTCTGGGCTTGGCCCCACTGGCTCAGCTTCGACTAGACTTCTGGCCCCTCACCGTTCCCCGCATCGACGGCACCTACGTCGCCGCGGCCGGGCTGATCGTCCTCGTCGGATGTGGCGCATTCCTCGCCGGGGCCGGTTTTGACAGCGTCGGGTCAGTGCGGCGGCGTCGGAACGCCGAGCGCACCTATGACGTCGTCAAGCAGGTATTAACCATCAATTACCCACGCACCATTGCGCTTTCCGTGATTGCCATTGTCATCGACATCTACTTCCTCTCACACCTCGGCTGGACCATCTTTCTGCAGAGCCGTACGGAAGTAGCTATGGGCCAAAACGATGCCTGGGGGCAATCCGCCACATTCCCGATCATGCGAGGGGCTGCTGCGACGGCACCGCTCGTAGCCTTTCTAGCGCTGATACGCGTCCGTAGAGAAGCGAAGAGCGCACGTATGAGGGGCGAGAATATCTCCTCAATTGTCATGCGCAGCAACATGGTGCTGCTCGTCGTCGTAGGTATTTTCCTGGCCGTCGTTATGAACCCGATATCCAACCCGCGTTACTACTTTGGCACGGCATTCCTTTCCGTCGCCACCGCGTTTGGACTATTTGCTACGAGGCAGCGTTTCCGCTTTACCGCGTGCGGGTTTCTGGTCGGGATGCTCCTGATCTTCCCGCTCGCCGACGCATTCCGCGGCAGCAGCGAGGGTCAGCTGAAGTCGACGAATCCCATCCAGTCGCTGCTGACAGGTGATTACGACTCCTTCGCGCAATTGATGAACGGATATCTGGTTGCCGCGCGGGACGGAATTGTGCCTTTGAAGCAATTCTCCGGTGTGCTGCTTTTTTGGGTGCCAAGGACTTTGTGGACCGCCAAACCGGAGGACACGGGGGGATACATCGCGGAGGGGCGCGGCTACTTCTTCACTAATTTATCTGCACCCTTGTGGATCGAGTTCTATCTGAATGGTAGCTGGGTGGTGCTCGCCGTCGGAATGTTCGCCCTGGGCTTCGCCCTGCATCGCTGGGACACCCGATTGAACGCTGAACTCAACCTCTACCGAATGCCAGGTCTGCTTGGATGCATTCTGCCGTTCTACTTGATGATTCTGCTGCGCGGCTCGTTTTTGCAGGCCACTACTACCCTGTGTGCCACTCTGGCGTTCTCAGCTTTCGTTTCGCAGCGAAAGAAGCCAAAGGCGCGACCTCGTGCGCCCGACGTCGTCCCCGAACTACTGCCCGGGTTGGGCGGGGAGCAGCTAAGGGCCGATTATGTCTGCGCGTAACACGCTGCGCGGCGCACGTCGCGCAATCAATGTGACTGTCGTCGCGGTGTTGGCGTCGAATGTCGTCGGCCTGGCCTACTGCGGGTTGCACAGCACCGAGCCCCCGCACGGCCAAGCCGAACCTCACCACGTCGCGCCGTTGGCCTCAATGATGTTCGACTACAAGCCCACGTTGCTCGTCGTCCGCGACTCGTATGCCATCATCTATCCCGATTTGGTCGCCGACCGCATGGACTGGAGTTTGGCCCTCGATGGCCGAGACGGGACCGGCTTTGTCCGCAGCGTCGACATGCACAATCCTGAGCGCGTCCCGTTCATTGATCGCCTCGATGGCGATGTGGCGACCTACCGCGTCGACTACGTCCTCATCGACGGCGGTCGAAATGACCTCGGCGAACCACCGGAGCCGGTGGTGGCGGCAGCCGATGAGTACATCAGGAAGGTTCGCTCGGACTGGCCGAAGGCCAAGATCGTAATCATGCTTCCCGCCTCCGCCACGGCGGATGAGACAGCAAACTATCCCGCCGTGGCGGACGGACTTCGCCGCACGGCCGAAAGCGTGGGTGCGTACGTGATCGATCCCGTGGCGCAGGGCTGGTATCGCGACATCGATGTGAAGCCACTGCTGGGGCAGGACGGCACCCACCTCAACGGCAACGGTGAGACCTACTGCGCCAACAAGATCATCGAGAACCTGAAGCTAATGGGGTTCGGATCATGACGGATATGGTCGCGTTGCTCGCCCTCATGCGCAGCAAGTCCTTGGTGCTGATCACATGGACCTTATTGGGCGCTGCCGCTGCCGGCCTGATCAACTTGATGCTGCCGGTGGTCTATGAGGCAACCACGAAGATTGTCATCGCGACGCCGTACTGGAACGACTCCACCGCGGTTATCCCCGATGAAACAGCGGGGGATGCGGGTGGGGGCTACGCCACGCAAAACTCGCAGACATACGGTGACGAATTCACCCAGCAGCGCATGGGGAGCTACGCACGGCTGGTGTCAACACCGCTGGTCACTGACCGCGTTAAGGAACGATTGCGGCTGGGCCAGTCCGGGGAAGACCTCGCCAAGAAGGTAACCGGCCGCATGGTCCCCGACACGGTGGTATTAGAAGTGCTGGCCCAAGACGCCTCCCCGGTGAAGGCGGCGATGATCGCCGATGCGACTGCGCAGCAAACCATCGACGTCATCAAAGAACTCGAGCGCCCGCCCTATACCACTGTGTCTCCGGTTCAACCGGTGCTCACCGAACCGGCGTCCGTTCCGTCATATCCCCTCTCGCCGCGAACACTGCCGAACATCGCGTGCGGAGCGATCATCGGGTTCCTGTTGGGGTTGGCCTGGCTCGCCGTGTATGCCGCCCGGCGAGAAAGCCCGGAGCTAGTGCGATTCCGGGGCGACGGCACCCGTACCGGTGAACTCCCGGGAGTGCTCGGTGTGCTCACTGCCGAGGACCACCTAACTCTCGACGAGGTCCACCACGACGCCAAGCTGCTTCGCTTGGAAATTGCCAACCGCCTAACTGAGGCCGAAGCTCACTCGTTCGTGATCACATCGCCCCGGGCCACCCCGGCGACCAGCATTCTCGCCGCGTTAATCGCGACCGCCTTCACGGAAGCAGGATCGCCCACCGTCGTTGTATGCGCCGATTTCACCGCCCGACACGACGACTCGACCGTCGGCCTGGGCGACCTGCTCTGCACACCGTTGGCTCTGGACTCGGCCATCCAGTCGGACGAACAGAGCGGAATCGGCTGGATTCCGGCGGGCACCGCGCCAGCAAATCCGACAAAAGAACTTACCGGCTCGAAGATGCGCAACCTTCTGATCGACCTGTCCCGTCGTTACCGGTATGTCATCGTGGTCGGCCCGGCGGTACTGGAGTCGGCCGATGCCGTCGACATGGCGAGCCAAGTCGGCGCATCGATCCTGGTCGACCCGGTGCCGCAAACCGCCGCGGCGGAGCTCCGGGAAAGCGAAAGGCTGCTCGGCTTAGCCCAGGGCATGTGCCTGGGACGGGTGGTTGTTGCCGATCGGGAGTTCACAAAGCATGTCGAGATGCCGCAGTTCGATCCCCGACGTGAACCCGTATGAGTCAGTCAAACAACGCGAGCGGAGAACAATGGAGCTATTGACAAGAGGCTGGGCGAGGTTCCGGCAGCGATGGCCGATCGTGTTTGCGTGCCTGGCCGTCGCCGTACTTGGTGTGACGGTCTACCATGTCAGCGCCGAAAAGAATTACGTTGCGACCACCGAGTTGTTCCTCCGGGCCCCGGATGTGAAGACGTCCGTGGGTGCATACCAGGGCGATCTGTTCTCCCGGCAGAGGGCGCAAACATACGTCAAGATGTTTCACAGCGAAGAGCTGGCACAAATGGTGGTCGATAAGCTTGGCCTGAATATCACGGCACAACAGCTTGCGTCCAAAGTTTCAGCGACCCCGGTGAAAAGCACGGTGCTGATCGATGTTTCAATCACCGATAGCAATGCCCAGCACGCGGCCAATATCGCCAACGGATACGGCGACGTCCTGGCCACCTACATTGCCAAAATCGAAAACGTCGCGGGTGACCCGAGAGTTGGGCCCCTGGTTAAGGTGGTGACCAGGGCGGATCCGGCCAGCGCCAAGGTTTCTGGATATCCGACGTCGATGGTCGCGTTCGCGGCTCTCACCATGGCCCTGCTCGTTGCGGCCAGCTTCATCTGGTTCCTTGAACGCTTCGACAACAAGGTGAGGTCGCGACGCCAGGTCGAGGAAATCACCGGATGTGACATCGTCGGCAAGCTGCCCAAAACCCGAGCGCTCGGTTCCAATGGCGACGTCGGCGAAGCATTCGAAGAATCCGAGGAATTCAAACAGGCGGCATTGCGACTCAGCCTCAATGTCGACTCCGTGCTGCAGCGTATACCCAGAATCAAAGCCGAAATCCCACCCGTCGTCGCGGTTATGGCCGGCCATCGCGGAGACGGAAGCACTGTTGCGACGCGGGCGCTTGCGCGAGCGTTCGCCGAACGTGGACGTGCGGCAGGTGTCGGGAGTTTGGACGCGCCCAACCGGGAGTTGGAGGAGGCCAAGCCGGTTGTTGCGGGATCTGCTTTAGCGAAGACGGGCAACCGAACCGATCCGGTGACAACCGTGTCGTGCTCAACAGCAGCGCTGGCTACCGAGATCCGCGGTCCCGACACCTTGCTCCTCGAGAGCGACGTCATCCTGATCGACACACCTGCGTTCCACGAGTCGATCGATGCCCAACTGGCGCTCTCCGCGGCGGACGCCGTGGTACTTGTCGTGCGGCCGATCGCTAACACGACACTTTCGCTATGTCGACTGGTCGCCGCGATGAAGGCGATCGACATACTGGTGCTTGGTGTTGTCGTCAATCAGGCGACGGAGTCCTCGACGATAGAAGGGTTCTACCTGTGATGGGGTTACATCCAGCCTGCGGATCGTACTGGAGTCACTGAGCTTAAAAGACGAACGCCGTTCAGCCGTCGCATGTGCCCAAGAAGTCGAATACGGCGGCATAGTTAAGCACCGGAGCCACGGTGGTGGCCCAGATGTGGTGGTTTCGATCGGTGGGCCGCTTGCGGCACAAGTCGACAGCATGGTGCAGCCAGGTCAGCAGAATGGCAATGCGCTCGTCGACGCATTCATCGATGCGTTCACGGTCGCCACTGTCCGTGTTCGATCGGTCGCGTGCGGCACGCAATGCATTGCGCTCGTGGTCTGAGAGGCCGCCTGCCCGTAGCCGCTCAGTGACGACCGTGCCTAGATCGGCTCGCTCCACCTGGCAGCTCGCGGTCAGGATCATCAGGTACTCATCGATCAGCGCCAGCCGGCTGGGCCCAGCCCCGCCCCAGTCCACAATGCCGGTGACTGGGCCCTGCACGCCCGCCACTCGAACGTTGCGTGGGGTGTAGTTGCCGTGCGTCCAGCTCACCCGCATATGTCGGCGGACGAAGGCCTGCCGCAGTATCGTTTGGAGCCGGTCCACCTCGGGAACTAGGCGGGGATCGTGCCGTCGGCACAGCTCCGTCAGGCACGCGAGTGGTTCGATGACCCACTGCCGTAGCAAGCTAAAGTCGTCGACGACCACGAACGTGGCAGTCCGCCGGTGCAGCGGTGCGATGGCGCTTAGGGCCGCAGCGGTCAGCTCCTCGGCCCGATCCGGGTAGCGCGCCAGCACGTCGGCCAGCCCTATCCCCGGCAGATAGGACTCTACGGACACGGTCGCATCGGTGCGCTCGTCGAAGGTCAGGGTCCGCGGCAGCAGTTCGCGCCATTCTGCGTCGAGTCCTGGGTGCAAGGCCAGTTCGGCGAGCGCGCGCGTCTGCCTGCGCAGTTCCGCGGCTCCCAGCACGCTGCGGGCTACTTTCAAAACCGCTGCGGTCGGTCCTTGCTCGGCACGCAGCAGGCTGAGCCGAATAACCCGGCTGACGGTCTCATCTGCGATGGTCGATGGTCTCAGGCGAGAGCGAGAGAGCACAGCGAGCAGACGTTCGGTTGTTCCCGTGGGTCGTGTCGGCTGCAGCGCCTGCATGCCGTATCCCAATTCGGTTGAGTCTGAGGATGAAATGCTGGTCATGTTTCGGCTGTCAACCTATGCGTATCCGTCAGATCCCTGGTCCGAGTCCGAGACGCTACCTCGGCTGGAGACTACTAGTTTGTTAACGAGCTTCAATGCTATCTTATGGCATGAATATCCGCTACTGAGGTGGATTGTCGGTATATAAACATGGCGGGCGCACCCGACCTAGTCGCTGCTGCCCGCCTCGTATGCCGCGGTCGAATACAGTGCCCGAGGAAGTCACTTCGCAGTTCACACGGAGGCAGCCATAACACACAAGCGGCCCAAAGCCCGCCCTCTCGCGGTGAAAAACGCCGCGCGTGGCGTCGGTGTCAAGGTCATGCCGTGGATTCCGCCCTGGCTGAAACGCCTCCTGACCGGCGGCAGAAGGATCACCATCGACGGCAACACTCTTGACGCCACGCTTCAGTTGATACTGATCGCCCGACGAAGCACGCGTACTGGCGGTCTCTCGGCTGATGGCGATCCGGAAGTTGCCCGCGCCTTGATGCGGAAATCGCATGCGGCGATGAACACCCACGTAGCCGTCCCCACCACCGACCTCACGATTCCCGGCCCCGACAGCCCCCTTCGAGCGCGACACTATCGACCGGCCGTCGCGGAGGCGGCCCCGCTACTTCTCTTCTTCCACGGCGGTGGTTTTGTTGTGGGCGACATCGAATCCCACGACGGACTGTGTCGGATGATTTGCAGAGACGCCGCGATACACGTGTTGTCGGTGGACTACCGGCTCGCACCCGAACACAGCGCCCCGGCTGCGGTCGACGACTGCGTCGCGGCCTATCGATGGGCACGTGAACACGCCGCCGAACTGGGCGCTGACCCGTCCCGAATCGGCGTTGGCGGTGACAGCGCCGGCGGAAACCTGGCAGCCCTCGTCGCGCTGCGTAGCCGCGAAGAGGGTATTCCGCAGCCGACGCTGCAAGTGCTGCTCTATCCGGTCCTCGACCTCTCCGCGAAGACCCGGTCGCGCACCTTGTTCTCGGACGGGTTCTTCCTGTCCAAGCTGCAGGAGGAGCGGAACGTAGACCTGTATCTGGGCGGCACGGGCCTTGCAGCCGACGATGCACGGGTATCGCCGTTGAGGGCCGCTGATTTATCTGGATTGGCCCCCGCTCTAGTGCTCACCGCAGGATTCGATCCACTGCGCGACGAGGGTAACGAATACGCCGTGGCCCTACGCTCGGCCGGCGTCACGGTCGATCATCGGCAGTTCGATGCACTTACGCACGGCTTTGCCGGTATCGCCCATTTTGGAGGCGGAAGCGCGGACGCCACCGCGGCCACCATCTCTGCCATCCGGGCCCACCTCAGCCACGGCTGATGCGCGTCTCTCCCTGTTACGCCAACCGAATTGAAAGTGGCAAGCTGTTCGAGCCGGGGCCATCTCGCGCTCAATGCACCGTTAGCCGTCCGCCACACAGCATGTGTGCTGCTCGCATAAGTTCCGGACGAGCGAGTAAGAGCACTGGGTCCATCACAGGGGCGCGGCACCGCTGAGCACGACCAGCTGACGTCAGCATCGCGATCCGCGCGCCCACTCCGTGACGCCGCCAACGGTTCCCAACCGCATGTCTGGTTGCGAACACTTAGATACTGCGCGTATTCGATTCGACTTGCATCCATCTAAAAAGTATGTAATATTGCTGATATCTGGATCAACGGTTTCGGGTGGTTCGCTGTTCGATCGCCCACGACAAGGAAGACGAAAGTGCTGGGCGATGTCACACGACGTGCTGGCGCTCCCTCGCCAGCGCCTGGTATCGGCCGGGAATCGTGGCACGTAGCCCGCGGGCATCACATTGACACCCATGGCGGTCGATGTGGCGAATGCCGTTCGCGCCGTCAGTCGCCCTCGCCGCGGCAATACGATCTCGGAACTTGGGACCGGGATCCTGTTGCGTGCGAGCGAACTTTAAGACCGCGCTGGCCAGAGAGGGAGCCTGTTTAAATGACCGACAACACCCCGTTTGACGACGCCGCGGAGACTCGGCTGCGGAGGAACAATTCATGAAAAAAGCCTTGATTAGCGGAATTACCGGCCAAGATGGCTCTTACCTGGCAGAGCTACTGCTGCGAAAAGGGTACGAAGTACATGGTCTGATCCGCCGTGCGTCCACTTTCAACACCCACCGTATCGACCATCTCTATGTCGATTCTCACCAACCGGACGCCAGACTGTTCCTACACTATGGCGACCTTAGCGACGGCACACGTCTCGTCACCCTCTTGTCGAAAATCGAACCCGACGAGGTCTACAACCTCGCAGCTCAGTCCCATGTTCGCGTCAGCTTTGACGAGCCCGAACACACCGGCGACATCACCGGGTTGGGTTCGGTCCGTCTCCTCGAGGCTCTCCGCATTGGCAAGGTGAATTGCCGGTTGTATCAGGCCTCCAGTTCGGAGATGTTCGGGGCGTCTCCGCCACCGCAAAACGAGCAAACCGACTTTTATCCGCGTTCACCCTACGGTGCGGCAAAGGTCTACGCCTATTGGATGACGCGAAACTACCGTGAAGCGTATGGAATGTTCACGGTTAACGGAATATTGTTCAATCACGAGTCGCCACGCCGTGGCGAAACGTTTGTGACTCGAAAGATCACGCGCGCCGTGGCCCGGATCAAGGCTGGGCTCGACCAGTACGTTTATCTGGGAAATCTTGACGCCATCCGCGATTGGGGATACGCACCAGAGTATGTGGAAGGCATGTGGCGGATGTTGCAGGCGGACGAGCCCACTGACTACGTGCTGGCTACCGGCGATGCCTACACGGTTCGCGACTTCGTGGAAGCGGCGTTCGCCCACGCGGATCTGGATTGGACCGAACACGTTCGATTCGACGATCGCTATCTAAGGCCGACGGAGGTCGATGCGTTAATCGGCGACGCAAGCAAAGCGGAGCGAGTTGTCGGGTGGCGGGCGTCGGTGAGGGCTCCGGAGCTGGCACGGATCATGGTCGACGCGGACATCGCGGAACTGAAATGCGCCGGCAGCCCCCGGATCGACACGCCGGTCCTGCTGGCCTGGAGTTGAGCCGCCGTGGGGGACAAGCGATTTACACCCGATCCGTTGGACCGGAACGTACCGGTATTCGTGGCCGGCCATCGGGGAATGGTTGGCTCGGCGATTTGTCGCTACCTCACGACACAGGGCTTCGCCAACATCCTTACCCGCACACACGAGGAACTCGATCTGACGGATCGGCGTGCGACGTTCGCGTTCTTCCGGGAAGCAAGGCCGCAGGTCGTCGTTATGGCGGCGGCCCGGGTCGGCGGGATCCTGGCCAACAGCACCATGCCTGTCGACTTCATCTCTGAAAACCTGCAAATCCAAGTCAACGTTCTAGACGCGGCTCTCAGTCAACGGGTGAAACGCCTTTTATTCCTTGGGTCTTCGTGCATTTATCCCAAATTTGCCTCGCAGCCGATCACTGAGGATTCCCTGCTTACCGGCGCACTCGAACCGACCAACGACGCATATGCGATCGCGAAGATCGCAGGAATCATCCATGTCCAATCCGTGCGTCGCCAGTATCAGCTTCCCTGGATCTCGGCAATGCCGACGAACCTCTACGGGCCAAACGACAATTTCTCGGAAAACACCTCCCACGTGTTGCCTGCATTGGTCCGCCGCTATGACGACGCGAAGACTTCTGGTCAGCGGATTGTCACCAACTGGGGCAGTGGAACGCCTCGGCGCGAATTTCTTCACGTTGACGACATGGCCTCGGCATGCCTGCACCTGCTGGAAAACTACGACGGGCCAAGCCAGGTCAACGTCGGCACCGGGACCGATCTCACAATTCTCGAGCTCGCCCAAAAAGTCGCTCACGCAGTGGGTTACACCGGAGAGACACGCTGGGACACGAGTAAGCCCGACGGCACGCCGCGAAAGCTGTTGGACGTCAGTCTCTTGAGTGAAACCGGCTGGAAAGCTCGAATTTCCCTAGACGAGGGAATCGCCGACACTGTCGATTGGTATCGGACTCATCATGCCTGGACAACGGTGTAGCGTGGCCGGCGCAGCACCACTTAAATCGGCTCGAACGACTACCGGAGCCGTCCTCGTTATCGCCGGCCTAATCTCGACCGGTTATCACAACACGGATGCGACCGATCCCAAGGCACCGCACCGCCGGCGAATTCTCAGGTTCGCCGCTGAAGAAAGCTGCTGGTAAAGGCATGGTTGCGGAGAACCCGATGACTCAACAACGCGAATCAGATCTGCGCCCGTCGCCGGGCGCGCGCTTCTCGCTACGAGACTTCACCGGTGAGGGCCGTCCCAGGGGCGTGCCATGGCCCGTGCACATGCTATGGCTGCTGGTCTCGCCCCTCACCATGCAGTGGTGGTGTCCTAACCGGCTTCGAGTACTCGTACTGCGCGGGTTCGGTGCCCGAATCGGAACCGGCACACTCATAAAACACGACGTCAAAATCGACTGGCCCTGGAAATTGGAGATCGGAAACGACACCTGGATTGGTGAATCGACCTGGATCATCAACGCCGAGCCGGTGGTCATCGGATCGAATACCTGCATCTCTCAAGCAGTTCTGCTATGCAGCGGCGGCCACGACAGATTCAGCCCCACATTGGAGTTCGACAATGCGCCGATCTTCATCGGAGACTCGGTGTGGATCGCCACGCGGGCGACGATACTGCGTGGAGTCCGCGTCGCCGACGGCGCGACAGTCGGCGCCACTGCGTTGGTTACCCGTGATGTCCCGGAAGCAACCACGATCCTGGCACCGCGCGGCCACACGAAGGTGGAGTCGTGAAGATCAAAATCGTTGGAATCAATTACTTTCCGGAGTTGACTGGGATAGCTCCGTATACCACGGGGATGGCGGAAGGGTTGGCCGCATGCGGGCACAACGTCAATGTGGTCACCGGTCTGCCGCACTATCCGGAATGGCGGATCTACGACGCATATCGCTCTAGGCGGTCATACCGGGAGATCGTCAACGGAGTGACGATTGACCGGTTGAGGCACTATGTACCCCGCAACCCCAGCCCGCGCAACAGGATTCGCATGGAAGCGAGCTTCGCCAGAGCAGCGCTGGTCAGAAAGTTCGACCGGCCGTCGGTTGTCATCGCCGTGAGTCCGGCGCTCTTAGCGACGGCTGGCGTCGTCGCTGCCGCCCGACTGCGAAGAATACCCGTTGGAGTCGTCGTCCAAGATCTGTACGGCAAGGGAGTTGTCGAGACCGGTGCGATGGGCGGTAAGTCGGCTGACATGGCGGCGCAATTCGAGGCGAGGGTGTTGCGCGGGGCCTCGGGAGTGGCTGTCATCCATGACCGCTTCGCCACCAGCCTCAACGCGTTCGGCATCGACAACTCCGCATTGACGATTATTCGTAACTGGACACATCTCGGTGTCTCGGATAGTCCGACATCCGACGAGTCGATGAAGGTACGTCGACAATACGGGTGGGGTGTTGATGAACTGATTGTCGTGCATGCCGGAAACATGGGGGTCAAGCAGGGCTTGGAGAATGTGGTTGCCGCCGCCAGGCTGGCCGCCACCGAGATGCCAGCAGGAACGATTCGGTTCGTCCTGCTCGGCGATGGAAACCAGCGGCGCAGACTCCAGCAGGACGGAAAGGGTATTCCCTCGCTTGAGTTCATCAATCCATTGCCGGACAAGGCATTCCGCGATGTCCTGCACACGGCGGACGTTCTGCTGGTTAATGAGAAGCCGGGTGTGGGGGAAATGGCTGTGCCGAGCAAGCTCACTACCTACTTCACGACCGGCAAGCCGGTCGTGGCCGCAACAGATCAGTCGAGTGCTGCCGCCGGTGAAGTCCGGGCCGCCGGAGCCGGTGTGATTGTCGCGCCCGCCGACCCGCGTGCCTTGCTCGACGCAGCGCTGACCATCGGCAGAAACAAAACCGCGGCCAAGCATTTCGGGGAAGCGGGCAAGCGGTACTCACGGGAAATGCTCGACCGCGGTAGTGCCATACGCCGCTACGAAATATGGTGCAACGAACTGGCCACCTCTTCGTCGGAACTGGTCTGCCGTTCATGACATGGCGTGCTGGGGTTTAGAGCTCCCACGCCATCGACCGTCCGAAGAAGCGGCCGATCCGCTCGTCGCGAATCACGACGGCCTTGCCGTCTGGCTGCACCAAGCGCACTGACGAATCGCCGCGCCACAGCTCGTAGCGCATCGGGCCGGTGGAGTTCGACGCGTCGAAAAGTTCGGCGGCTAGCCGCTCCTTGGTGCCCCTGGACGGCCATACGTCGACCCCCACGAGTTGTCCGTCGCCACGAAGTGCACTCCCAGGTTGGGCCGGACAGTCGAGGACATCATGTCGGGTAGCGGCCCGTCGGCGATGATCATCCCCACCGCGGAATGCTGGTCATGCTGGTCACCGGCGGGAGGAAACCCGGCTTACACGCCCATGCGCCGAACCAGCTGTGGCGACTGGGGTTCGAAGTAGGTGGCCACCCCGTCGGTCAGCGACGCCCCCTGCGTCAGCGCGCCGTTGACCACAGCGGGCGGCGCGGTGGGACCGCCCAGCGTCAACACGCGCAGGTGCAGGTACTGCCAGGAGATCGGCGTAGCGGCGCGGAAGTTGACGGCGTAGGGCGCGCCGTCGGGGCCGGGTGGCGCGCCGGTGCTTCTGCCCACCTACTCACCTGCCGTCCACCTCAAACATGTGATCGTCGAACGGTTTCACCGGGTGAATGTGGAAGTGGTCGCCCTGATACCAGGCCCCGTACCGCAGTTCCCGGATGAACTTGGAGGGCGTCCCCCCGTAGAGGCCCGGCTTCATCTCCGCGTCGTCGCGCTGCTTAGCCAGCACCGTCCCGGCGGCCAGCACTGAGTACGGTGGCACGACCGAATTTTTGAGCAGCAGGCAGCGCGTCCCGGTCTGCGCGTACTCGCCGACCATCACCCTGCCGACCGTCGCAACCGACTGTTCCAGGTCGAACTCGTGACTCTGCACGATCGTGCGCATGCCGGCGACCACCGCGTGATAGCCGATGACCACCTGCCCCGAGCAGTCGATGTAGTGCCGGTATGTCAAAAGGCTCATGTCGTGCATGACGAACGCACCCACCTTTGTCGCTGAAACGCTGGTACTCCGGCGCAGCAGAGATTTGGTTGTAGCGTCCGATGCGCACCCGGGAGCCCAGATTCACCCGTGAAAGCCCCTTAAACAGATTGAACGGGTCGATCACCGTGCCTTCGCCGACGCGGAACCTGCCACAGCCGATGACGAGGTTGGGGCCGATGATCGCGTCGTCGGAGATGTCATTTCCCAGCTTGCGCAGCGCCCACGTCTTCAGCGACGAGGTTGGCAGCAGCCACGCAAAAAGCGACAACCAAGGATTCGGTCGGCTGTTGTCACTGTGGGGCTGGGTGCTCAACCGTGGGATTCCTCTCGTCGGGCGGGATGAATGGCCTTTGTCGTGGTGGTGGCCGCTCGATACCTGCCTTCGAGAGTGTCGGCCACCGCGTCGATGCTGAACTTCTCGCGCACCGCGGCCAGCGCGTGCCGGCCCATCCGCTCAGCCAGCGTCGGCTCGGATGCCAGCCGCTGCATCGCCTCAACCAGCGCCTGCGCAGAGTCGCCGGGCACGACGATGCCGGCGCCGTAGTCGCGGACGGCTCCGGCTAGGCCGTTGCTGTCGGTGACGATGACGGGCTTACCAGCGGCCATCGCCTCGAGCACCGTCATTGGGAATGGTTCGTCGACCGACGGCAGCACGTAGGCGTAGGCAGCGGCCATGCGTGCCGAGATCTCCTCCGGCGCAAGGGCTCCGGTCCAGCGCAGTGCGTCGGCGCGGTGGGGGTGGCGGGCGGCGAATTCGGCGATGGCCGAGCTGACCGCCGCGCCGTCCCCTTCGTCGGGCCCGACCAGCGTGAACGACGCCTGCAACCCGGTCGACAGCAGCGCGGCGGCCGCGTCGACGAACACCGGCGCCCGTTTGCGCGGATGCAGCCGCGCCAGAAACAAAAACTCCGGGCCGTTCGAAAGGCTGGCCACAGCCGCCGCGGGTGGCAGTGCGATGCCATTGGGCAGCAGGTCGATTCGGCGTGGCGCACCCAGCACCGCGGTCAGCTGGCCGATCTCTTCGGTGCGCAGCGCGAACACGGTGGCCGCGTGGCGCAGCACGCGGCGGGTGGCCAGCCGGTCCACCGCCCGCTGCGCGATTCCGCTGCGCGGGATCACCATGCCGTGGGTCTGCACCACATACGGGCGTCGCCGTCGGCGCGCGATGACGGCGGCGGGTAGGGCCACCCCGTCGCGGGCCAGGTGCACGTGCACCACGTCGAAATCGCCGACGTGGCGCCACAGCCAGCGCAGCATCGACGGGGACCACAGGTAGGACATCGGCTTGGAGCCGGCGACGCGCCGGGTCGGGAAAAGCCGCACCGACGCCGCGCCCATCCGCGAGGTCGACAGCGGCAGGTCGGCGCTGCCGCCGACGAGCAGCGTGTCGTGGCCACGCGCGTGCAGCGCCTCGCACTGGTTTACCGCCACCCGCGTCGGCCCGCCGAACGCGCCGACCCCGGAGACCAGCGTCACGACCTGCAGCACCCTCAACGCGTCAACCTCGCCGGTCCACCCGCACTCGCTGCGGCGCCTCGTCGCCGTCGGCGCCGAACGTGGCCGTCACCGGCTGCCCACTGTTTAATGCATGCACGTATACATACCTTCCCATTGCGTCGCCGAGCAGCCAGCCCTCAGACCCTGTGCACGCCTCCACATACCGCGCCGCATTGAACTCTACCCATCGCACGCCGAGGTTTTGGCTGAACTGACCGCATTGGTCGCCCCGTCGGGAAAGATAGGAGCAGGCAGGGCGAAGGTCTTTATACTGCCGCGGTCGACAACCAGGGTCTTCTACGACGCTTCTACCCCGGGGCGAATATCGGCGGGTTCAGTCACGTGGACGGCATGATTTCGTTCTATATCCAGATCGCCGCCGTGCTGAAGCCCACCGACTGCGTGCTCGATTTCGGCGCGGGTCGCGGCGAGCCGCTGCTCGACGACGACAACTCCTACCGGCGGGGCTGAGCAATCTTCAGGGCCGCTGCGCCCATGTGGAGGGATGCGACATCGACCCGGTGGTGCTGACCAACCCGTTCTTGGACCACGCGGAGGTCATCGAGCCGGGAAAGCCGTTGCCATATCCGGACAATAATTTCGACATCGTATTCGCCCGTTCGGGTGTTCGAGCACATCGAGGACCCAGAATGGCTTGCGCGGGAATTGCTGCGCATCGTCAAACCCGGGGGCTTGATTGCGGCTTTCACCCCGAACAAGTTCGGCTACTTCGCCGTGGCGGCCAGAATGGTGCCCAACAGACGGCACGTCGGCGCCCTCAGCAAGATTCAGCCGGGCGAAAGGCAGAGGTCGTCTTCCCCACCCATTACCGGCTGAACACCGCCGCCCTCCTGCGGAAGGCGTTCGGGGAGCACGCCCTTGTGTTTGTCAGCTACGTGTCGTCGGAGCCGGCGTACCACTTCGGAAAGCCACTCGTCTACCGGGCGGTCAAGTGGCTCAACAAACACCTGCCCAACTCACTGCAGCCGGTGATTCTGGTGTACATCCGCAAGTACTAGTGGTGTGTCCGGCAATAAAATGGTGATAGGTTGGGTACGATTTCGTCATGAGACCACCCGTGCCTGCGTTGGAGATGTCGACAGGACAACGTGAGGTGTTGGAGTCGTTGGCTCGGTCGCAGTCGGGAGTGCATCGGGAGGTGGTGCGGGCC
>NZ_JBKQQD010000155.1:0-14377 GCF_052144515.1 Mycobacterium sp.
GGCCAGTCGGTCCGCCGTTTGAGGGCACCGGGTGCGTCAATGGCGTTGAGAAGCGCCTCGGCGGCGGGCGGGGGCAGGGATTTGGGAAGCGTTCTGCCGGGTTTGGGCCGACCTACCAGTTGCATCGGGTTCGCCGGGAGCAGGTCGGCAGTAAACAGGAAGCCGCACAGGGTGTTCCACGTCGACCAGCACCGCCGGATGGAGGCGGCTTCGTGCGATTCGGCATAGGCCGCAAATGCTTGTCGCATCGCGTCTTTGGTGAGCTCGGCCGTCGCGAGCGCCCCGGCATGTTCGCGCGCGCCGGTGATCAGTGTCGCGATGGCGTCGAAGTCGTGCCGGTATGCCTGCAGGGTGTGTGGCGAGGGTTACGAGTCGCGCGGTCAGTCAGGAATGCGCGAAACCAGTCCGGGCGCTCGCGGTCCGTGAGGGGCCCGGCTGGTCGTGGAGTGGGGCCGGCCCGCGGTCATAATTCATGCATAATATCAGTTATGCATGACCCGCCATAGTTGACGCGCTGGGCTTGCGCTGCTGCGTCCTCGCGAGCCCTGGCTGTCCAATCCGGGAAAAGGGTGGATGGTCCTCCCAGGCGATGGTTTCCGCTCGCTCGCGTGCTCGAGGTCGTTGCGGCGCATCACTTCAGGTCCGCAGACAGCGCGCATTTGCTCATCCTCAGAGAGCAGTCCACCCAGGGCGGTTCACCCTTGCTGTTGGTGTGTCTTGGCGGACGCCCGACACCTACCACACGGCAGGTCTCGAGCGGGGGACCGCCACCTCAAGTTCTACGAGACCCGGGAGTATGCCCTGCAATCCGAGAGGGGTTGCGTGATGACGTGATCTGACTCGATTGGAAGCTCGTCGTTGCCAGCCGGTGTGAGTCCGGTCCGGGTAGCCGCCAGGGGGCCCGGTAGCAGACTGCCGGCGTCGGGGGGAAACGCCCGGCGTCGAAGTGCAGTGTCGAAAGCCCTTGTAAGGGGGAGCAACTGAGCGGTCCGTAGCATCAAGCGAAGCCTGCCGCGTCGTGAATGTGCCCGTGTGGAGCGGGATCAAAGGAGAGCCGAACCCCGTCCTTCAGGGTGAAGGCCATGGAAGCGGTGCAGAACCTGGAATTCAGCCGCGAGGAACTCCTCGGCGTAGAGGGCGCGGAACGTTGAGAAGGTGACGGCGGGAACAGGGGAGGCCGTCCCCGGCCCGGCGACTGCGGAGATTCGCTGGAGCGTGGCGTCCTATAACCGGTGACGAGCCGGGAAGTGGACGACCTGTCGGGACGGCGTCGGAGGCGGCCGTAGTACTGGTCGAGCCGGACGGACAACACAACCGCCGGTGAGGGGAAGGGCCGCTGCTTCGTCCACGCGTAAATTGACAAGGAGTGGCCGGTGAGTGCCGTAAGTGCTAGTCCCGCCCCAGGTGTCGAGCGTAGGCTCGACGCGGTCCGTGCCTTGCAGCATGCGCTGTACCGGGCGGCCAAGGCTGATCCCGGGCGACGATTCCACGCGCTGTATGACAAGGTTCACCGCAGGGATGTCCTGCAGCGGGCGTGGAGCCAGGTGCGCCGCAACGACGGCGCGCCGGGCATCGACCAGATCACCCTGGCCGAGGTCGAGCAGTACGGGGTGTCCCGGCTGCTTGATGAACTGGAAGCGCAGCTGCGGGCGGGGACGTTTCGTCCGATCCCGGCCCGGCGGGTGTTTATACCCAAGCCGGGGACCCAGGAGCGGAGGCCGTTGTCGATTCCTGCAGTTCGTGACCGAGTCGTGCAGGCGGCGGTGAAGATCGTGCTCGCGCCGGTCTTTGAAGCTGACTTTCTGCCGTGTTCGTTCGGGTTTCGCCCGAAGCGCGCGGCGCACGACGGGTTGCAGGTGCTCGTGGATGAGTCGTTCGCGGGTGCCCGCTGGGTGGTGGAAACGGATGTGGCCGATTGCTTTGGCGCAATTCCACACTCCGGGTTGATGTCTGCGGTCCAGGAACGCATCAGTGACCGTCGGCTGCTGTCGCTGCTGCGCGCGTTCCTGCGCGCGGGAGTGATGGAACACGGTACGGTGCGGCGCCCGGTGACGGGCACCGCGCAAGGCGGGGTGATCAGTCCGTTGATGTGCAACGTCTACCTGCACCGGCTTGACCGGGCGTGGCGGGGCGCCTACGGAACCTACGTCCGCTACGCCGATGATGCGCTGGTGATGTGCCGGTCGAAGGGGCAGGCGGTGGCCGCGTTGGCGCGGTTGACCGTGCTGCTGGCCGAACTCGGGTTACGCCCGAAACCGGCCAAGACTCGGATCGTGCAGCTGACCGCGGGGGGCCAGGGAGTGGACTTCCTGGGCTTCCATCATCGGTTGGTGCGATCGCGGTCCGTTCCCGGTCGCACGCGCGTCATCTTCCTGGCCCGCTGGCCCTCACGCAAGGCAATGCAGCATGCCCGAGACCGCATCCGGTTCATGACGATGCGGGCCCGGCTGGCTGCCCCGGTCGAGCAGGTCGTGCAGGAGATCCACCTGTTCCTGCGCGGCGTGGCGGGCTATTTTCGCTACGGGAACACCGCCCACACCTTCGACCAGATCAGACGCTACGCGTTGATGCGGCTCGCGTTGTTCATCGCGAAACGCCACCAGCGTGGACGCGCCTGGGGCTTCGCTCGGCTCTATCGCTCGGGCGACGATCTGGGTCTGATCAGCCTCAACGGCATCGTCGTCGCACCCAGGCCCCACCGGGCCTGGCGGGAGAAATCAAACCCCGCCGGTGAAGGGCGTCGGTGAGCCGTGTGCGGGAGAACCGCACGCACGGTTCGACGGGCGGGGACTGGAAACGGAACGCTACTACTGCGTCACCGCGCCAGCCCCCGACCCAACCAACCTCCAAATCCCCAGCTCAGCGCGGAATACGCACTACCTCACCACCGCAACTTCGGTTTAAGCGGGCTCAGTGTGATGTGCACCATAACTGCCTGCCAATAGTGATAGCCAACACGCCGCACTTTACGCGCAGGATAATTAGTGCCGCTTTTATACTCTGTTCATGGGTCGGGATCCCCTGTCGATTAATGCTGCCCAGCCGATGGTGGCTGACATAAATGACTACGTTCTTGCAGATGGCACGATCGTCATACCTGACGGTGTGACGTTGACCTCGTTTTTCGATCAGAACCGGAAAGCATTCGGTGACCTCCCGTCGTACCGGTTCATCGAATACGCCAAAGACCAGGACGGGCGCGTCGTCGAGCTCAGCTGGAATGGGCTGTGGTCACGGGTCCGTGCGATCGGCGCCCGCCTGCAGCAGGTCACCCAGCCGGGGGATCGGGTGGCGATCTTGGCGCCCCAGGGTATCGACTATGTGACTGCCTTCTTCGGCGCCGTCCATGCAGGCAACATTGCAGTCCCGCTGTTTGCTCCTACCCTGTCCGGGCACGCCGAGCGATTGTCAGCGGTGCTCGCGGACGCCCGGCCAGCCGTGGTGTTGACCACCACCGCGGCGGCCGAGTCGGTGCGCGAATCTCTGCGGGCACACGCGGTGGCGGGGCGTCCGCGACTGATCGCAGTTGACGCAATCCCGGACACGCTCGCTTCGCTCTTTACCGACCCGACGGTCCGCACCGACGACATCGCCTATCTGCAGTACACGTCAGGCTCAACGCGCACCCCGGCCGGGGTCGAGATCACCCATCGCGCTGTCTGCACCAACGTGCTGCAGATGATCCTTGGTGGCGGGCTGGACCGGGGAATCCACAGCGTGAGCTGGCTGCCGCTGTATCACGACATGGGATTGCTCATGATCATGTTTCCGGCGTTGTGCGGTGGATACCTTGTGCTGCTGGATCCCATGGCGTTCGTTCGTCGGCCGTACCGATGGATCAAAGAACTGAGTGCCGAAGCGGCTATCGGCCGAACATTTGCGGGCGCGCCGAACTTCGCCTACGAGTTGGCGGCGGAGCGGGGTTTGCCTCCGGAGGGCGACACGATTGACCTGAGCAACGTCGTCGGCCTACTCAACGGCTCCGAGCCGGTGACGATGGCGGCCATCGAGAAGTTCACCAACGCGTTCGCTCCCTATGGTCTGCCCGCCACAGCGATCAAGCCGTCGTACGGGATGGCGGAGGCGACGCTGGGGGTGGCCACCACCGCCCCGAGTGCGGCGGCGAGCGCTGTATTCCTCGACCGTGGTCAACTTGCCGCCGGGCGCGCCGTGGTCGTCGAGCCGGACACCCCGGGCGCCGTCGCCCATGTCTCCCCCGGCCCGCCGCTCCCGGATCTGCGGGCGGTAATCACCAACTCCGAAGGTGCCGAGGTACCTGACGGTACCGTCGGGGAGATCTGGTTGCAGGGCAACAACATCGGCCGCGCGTACTTCGGGCGCGAAGAAGAGACACAACGCACTTTCGGTAACAAGCTGCAGTCTCGCCTCGAGGCCGGCAGCCACGCGGAGGGCGCTCCGGACAACAGCTGCTGGCTAGCGACCGGCGATCTCGGTGTCTACGTTGACGGCGAGCTGTACCTGACGGGGCGGATCAAAGATCTCGTCATCATCGATGGCCGTAACCACTACCCGCACGACATCGAGACCACCGTCAGCAAGGCATCGCCCGCCATCCGGACCGGCTATGTGGCCGCGTTTTCGGTTCCGGCCGGCACCCTCGACACACCGGGCGGCAACTCCGTCGAGCAGCTTGTCGTCGTCGCCGAACGTGCCGCGGGCGTCGGGCGCGCGGACCCAGAGCCGATTGTGGCGGCCGTAGGGGCAGCAGTCTCGCGCGAGCATCAGGTCCGGGTCGCCGACGTCCGACTCGTCGCCGCCGGCGCCATTCCCCGCACCACCAGCGGCAAACTCGCCCGAAACGCCTGCCGGGCCGAATACCTCGCCGGCCGGTTCAGCCGATAACCGCATGAACCCGGCAGCGTCGGCAATATTCGTCAACGTTCGGCTGACAGGACGACCGACTCAGCTGATCAGTTCCAAGGTCCCCAGATCGCGGATCGCCTGACAACCCCGGCTGAGCATGGTGAGTACCATATCGTCGCCTCGTTCGGTGGCGGTGGCAAAGGCAAACCCCAGAGCCGATATCAACAGGGCCTGAATCATCCCGAGTCGGTAATCGCGCCAACATGATTCACGGTCGTAGCCGGTGACGCCGTAGCCCGATAACGCGCGGTGGTACTCGTCGACAAGGTCATTCTCGATTGCCGAGCGCAGTTGCGAATTCAGGCTGGTTGCCGTGAAATAGGCCAGATCCCTTGCCGGAAGACCGACTCCTAGCGTCTGCCAGTCAACCACGCTCACCCACCTCCGGCCTGGATCGAACAGCAGGTTGTCGAGCCGATAGTCCCCGTGCAGCAGGGCGAACCGGTCCCGCTCGGCAAAGAGCCAGGGCGTCACTAAACCCATTGCCCTAGCAAAGGTCTCGCGATCTTCGGCGCTCATTCGGTCGCCGAGCTTTTCCAGGGTGATGTCGGCGCTCATCTTGGCCACGTCTCCAAGGCCCTTGGCGGAAGCCTCATCCGGGACGGGAAACGCGAGGCCGGGAAGATCGAGCCAGAACGGATCGCACCAGCTGGGCCCGTGCAATCCGGCCAGCGCCACGACCGCCAGGCGCGCCTCCTGCTCACCGCAGCCGGCGATCTGATCGCCCTGTACGGCGGGTGCCTGATCGGCGAGCAACAGCGCGTAGTCCAAGGCGTCCTCGGTGATCTGGCAGTAGAAGCCCTCCGGTGTGGGCACTCGCACGCGGTCGGCCACCGTGGCATAAAAGGCGCACTCACTGCGGTAGCCGACGGTGACCCGGTCGCGCACGGTGTCGTCCTGGGCCGGCAGTTTGATCACAAAGGTTCGCGGCAGATCGCCAGGGTCTTTCGCATATCTGGCCGTCACCCGGTAGGTCTACCCGGTCTGCCCGGCGCCGATGGCCACGACGTCCACATCGGAAACCTCGATAGGCGTGCGGCGTTCGCTGAGCGCGGCCGATAACCATTCGGACGTCACGTCGCCGGGGTACCGCGGAATCGACACCACAGCACTCATAAGCAGCACGCCTCCAGTCCTCAGCCGCTCGACTGACCGATCAACTGTAAGGCATACGGCAAGAGCCGCGGTCAACCGCGCGCCCTAGTCAGCGAGGATGTACCACTCCGCGGCCTCGTGCTGCCGCCGCCAGAACTCGTCGAAACGTCCGCCCGCGGCGACGTGCCGCAATGTTTTCCCCCTGCCCGTCATCGGGCGCCGGCGTGGTACTGGCGGTGGCGTCCGGCTCGTCTCCGCGCCGGGTGCCCATCGCTCGCCCGGCGGTCCAGTAGGCCTGGACGTGCATCTCCGACTTGGGAACCCCGAACTCGTCACGCAGCCGCCTTCGGACATGCTTGAGGGTCGCGGCCTCGGGTGTCGCCCACACATACCAGTCCGACCAGTCCCGGTTTTCAATCGCCTCGGCCAACGACTTCTCGTCGCGGCGTGCAACCCGATGCACCCGCAGTAAGGGATGTTTCGCGAGCAGGATCAGCGTGTCGTTGTCGTCGTGCTGCTCGAGGTACATCTCGATCGGGACATCGTCGGGGACGGTTGCGACAATCCCGTTCATCCCCGGAATCGATGCCGAGTCACCGATCAGCAGATAGCCGGCCGGCCGCTTGTCGGGCGCCTTGAAACGCGACGAGCCCATCAGGGACATGACGGCGATCGTCTCACCGGGTTCCACGGTGTGCGCCCACAACGACGCCGGACCGGCCGGGTCGTGCAGCACGATGTCGACCGCGAAGCGGCCGGCGACGACATCCGCCTCGGAGATCGTGTATGCGCGCTGGAACTCGGTATTCGACCCTTCGGGATCGGGAAACCAGAACCGTAGCCACGCCGCGGGTTCTGCCTCCACGTCCTCGAACAAGGTGGGTGACTCCATCCGAACCCGGATGAAATGTGGCGCGATGCGGATGGTTTCGATAACGGTTGCCGTGTGGTCGCGGGCACCGAAACCCCGCAGTATCACCCCCTGGAACCCGCGTGCCATCAGCGGTCCTTTCCCGCGGCGCTGAGATCCGCCATGACCTCGTCAATCGACGACCAAGCGGCATCACCGCGACCAGACCCCGAATCGACGCGGCCATCAGCAGCCACACGAATTCCGGATCTGCGACGAAGTAAGTTACCCCCCACAAACTAAGGGTTACCTTACCTTCGGTCAACCTCGGTACCCAGGCCGACTCTTCGCCGGAACTAGCGAAGCTAGAGCCGGCAAAGCCGGAATTTTGAGTCAAGTTTGGGTTCGGGGGACTGGGTCTGTTCATGGGGCGAATTGTGCTGTGGTGGTGAGGGTGTCGACTGCTTTGCGGTAGGCGGTGGCGGCGGCTCGGAGCCGGCCTGGTGTGGGGTCGGGGGCATCGAGTTCGGCCAGCCCGGTGGGCAGGATGCGGTCGTGGACGGTGGTGAGGAACTTCGCGGTGTCCAGTCCGTGGTCGGTGACCTGGTAGCGGTGCGTGCCTGGGATGCGGGTGATCAGGTCGCGGGATTTGAGCCGGCGCAGGTCGTAGGTCGTCTGTGCGACCGTGACGGTGGTGGGGTCGAGTCCGCGCAGTTCGCTGGTGAGTGCGCGCAGGTCCTTGTTGGCGAACCCGTTGGGGTGGCAGCGGAACGCCAGCAGCGCCTGCAGCAGGGCGTGGCTGCGCCGCTCGGCGAAGCGGAGTCCGGGCACGCGGGTGCCGGTGGCGGTGGTGACCGCGCCGGTGATGGCGGCCAGGGTGTCGGTGCCGGTGATCGGGTCGTGGCTGAGTCGTTGGACGCGTAGCAGGCGCCGGTTGGCGGAGAAGCCGATCTCCCGCAGGGCGGGCAGATCGGTCAGCCGTTTGCCGATCGAGAAGTCGGTGGTGTCGTTGACGGTGGTTTCGGTTCGTAGGGCTTTTCCTTCCTTGTGGTACTGCTTGATCCGGGTGTGCTTGTAGTCGACGTGCAGGCTGGGGGTCACGCCCTCGGTGATCACCCGGGTGCGGAATGGTCCCGGGGTGTGCCGAGGTCCGCGTCGGATCAGCCGCCGGTCGAAGACGAGTGCCACCTGGTCTGGGCGGCCGATGTCGAGGTTGTCCCGGATGACCTGTTCGAAGAACATCCGTCCGGAGACCGGTTTGTCGAGCACCTGGGTGAGGGAGAATTCGGCCTGCAGGATCGACAGGTCGTAGCGGTAGCCTGCGGCCCGGTCGGCCGCGGTGAACGGATGCGGCAGGATGGCCAACCATTTACGCAACAGCGCGTCGATCTGCTCGGGACCCAGACTGTCGCAGATCGCCTGCAGCCGGTCCACGTCGTCGACAGCGGCGAAACCGTTGTCCAGCGCGGTGAACCCGATCCCCGCCTTGGCGGCTTGGCGCTGCGCCCAGTGGTTGCCGTTGATGCACAGTTTGGCGTTGTAGGGGAAGTAGGAGCAGAACTTGAGGAAGAATGGGCCGAAATCGTCGTCGTAGCAATAGAAGTAGAAATGGTTGACCAGCCCGGTGGTCTGCACTATCCACGGGTAGGAATCGCCGTTGGCGTCGCGGCGTTTCTCGGTGCGGAACAGCTTCGTCTTCTCCTGCGCCCGGCCGACGAACACGACCCCGTGGCTGCCGGTGAACCGGGCCAGGTGCTCGTGCATCACGTCGTCCTTGCGTTGGCCCTTGACGAAATCGACCCATGGGATGCCGTTGTCGCGGGCGAATCGGTGCACCGCTGCACAGAACGCGTCGGTGATCTTCGCCAGCGGCGCGGTCGAGGCGATCGGCAACCCCAACTGTCGATGCACGTAGCCGACCAACCCGGCCGGGTACTGCAGCTGCGGAACATAAACGTTGACAAACATGCGGTCGATGCACTCAACCTGAAACCGCACGTGCTTGGTGAGGACATCGTCGACGGATCGCGCTACGGTCATGAACGGACTGCGATCGGACGGGCGGCCAGTTCAGGCCAACCAACCGCGCTATGCGGTTCATACACCGGACCCGTCCTGCGGTCACGGTCTCAACCCCGTCCGACCGGAGCCTCCTAACCCAGGGCGACCACGGCATGCCTCGTCGGGCTGGGGCGAAGCCCCGTTAGGATTACCTCCAGAGATCGCCCGTACGAGCAAATGAGTTGAGACAAGGGCGCTTTCATGGCCGAGTCACCGACCTGCCTCAGCACGGGCGCCGGCGGGGGCGTCGCCGGCATCAGCCCGCAGGTGGTGACGCAACTGCTCAGCAGCGGCAAGGCGGGAGCGCCGGGGCCCACGCGCGGAGTCGCGCTTTTAGGTGCACCCGCTCACATGGATACGCTGGCCGGCTCCAACGCGGACACTTACCGGCGGCGGTGGTGGGGGCGGGGGCGGAAAGTCCTGCGGCAGCGGCGCATAGTCGGCCGGCGGCGGGACATAGGTGTTGACCGTATCGGCAACGTTGGTGCACCCGCTGACCGAAACACGTCTGCCGACGCTGGCGCAGACGTCGGCGTTGGCCACACCGGAGGGTTGCACGACGGCATATATCTCAGGAATCGACGTAAGAGCCAACACCGCTATCCCCACGGCAGTCCAAGACCGCAACCACAGATTCATCGCGATCTCCTTCCCGTCACCGCCGAGCGGGTCGCAGTATATTCCTCTGCATTCACCATGAGACCTCAATTCGTACAGCAGATTGCGCTCGCCAAGTGTCGTCAGCTTTAGGACATGGTTATGTCCCGCGGCCCGATCGCTCAGTGAGTGGCGCCGCCCTGCCCAAGTAATGGAGTCCACTGGCAACGCTGCCTGATGTCAACCAGCGGCTGACGGAGCTGATGACGAAAATTGAGCAGATGAAATACCAAATGGTCACGGTGACACAGGTGGCCGCCTGAGCCTGCAATCGCCTCCACACGACCGCAGTATGAGTTCCTGTGCAACGTCGTGCGCAGCGCGGACCGGGCGCTTAGGGTCACACGACGGCGGCAGGTGATGACATCGAGGTCGTCTATGAGTCCAGTGACGACTCACCCGATCCGGGCACGCAACGGCTCACAGCTCCCAAACCGAGGCCACCACAGATCACTCGGGGACCAGTTGGTCGGTATTGGCGAACACCAGGTTGCCGTTGTCCAGCACCACCGCCCACCGGCGCCCCCGCTAACCGGCTGGCGACTCCGGTTGCAGCACCAGCCTGGCCGCTATCCCGTTGCGCTACGATCACTACGCGTCTTACAGAAGAGGTAGCGATCGTAGTTCTCAGGTATTAGAATGGGGGTACCGATAATCGGATCCATGGGCATGTGTAACCCGTGGACGTGACGACGACTTTGGAGCGATCGTGCCTCTTCCGCAGTTGACTGACCAGCAGCGCGCCGCTGCTTCGGAGAAGGCCGTTGCTGGTCGGCGCATGCGCGCTGAGCTCATGGCTCGGCTCCAGCGGGGTGGCGCCGACCTAAAGCAAGTGCTTGAGGACGCTGAAACCGATGATGTCTTGGGGCCCATGAAGGTGTCGACGCTGCTGGAGGCATTGCCAAAGGTGGGCAAGGTCAAGGCGCAGGAGATCATGGTGGAGCTGGAGATACACCCTGCTCGGCGGCTCAGGGGCCTGGGTGTTCGTCAGCGCAAGGCCCTACTGGAGAAGTTTGGCCCCGCGGATCGCAGCGCATCGGCGCGGAAGTCCAGCGCGCCGGCATCCGGCCGGACCAGTTCCTACCGTTGGCCACGCCGGCCGACGGCGATCCTTTCGCTGCGCGAGGGCGACACCTTGCTACCCGGCAGCGCCTTAGCCGCCGCCGGTGGGCGGCTTGTGGTGCCGGCTGTCGAGGTTAGCAACGACGGCGATGACGCATTGGTCCGGCTCGAAGTCCCCGGTCTCGATGCCAGCCAGGATGTCGGCGTCGACGTTGAGGACGGCGTGGTGACGGTACGGTTGCGTGGTGCCGCCACCGGGCTGGCATCCGCGCAGACGCCAGCCCTTGAGGAGCTCACGGCGAGCGGCGATCAGGCGGCGGTGATCGGTGGGGCGCTTGGCAGCTTGACTGCTCTGGCGGAGGCACAGCTGCGCATCCTGGAACAGGTAGACGCGGCCACCGCCCAGATCAGGCCGCTACAGGTCACCCTGGACACGCCCACCGGGACTCTCGACTACAAGCTACCTATCTCGCTCGAGGACACCTACAGTTCGGCGGAAGTAAGCAAAGTCCTTTCCCCTTCGGGCAAGGGACATCGTTCCATCGCCCAAAACCGGCGCCGCTCAAACAAACTGCTGGCCATCCCGATCGACGACAACCAGTACCGCTACCCCAAGTTCCAGATCGACGAGCCTCGCCACAAGATCCGCCCCATCGTCGCCTACGCCAACCAACTCCTGGAATGCAACGAAGATCCCTGGGGAACCCTGGACTGGTGGTACACCGAAGACGAGGCACTCGATGATCACCGCCCCATCGACATGCTCGAAACAGGTGAACTCACAGAAGAACTCATCGACTTCGCGGTGAAACTCAGCCGGCAAGCCATGGACTGAGCAATGCCGACAAATCGGTACAACAGACGCGTAGCTGACACCGAACCGGTTTCCGCCGGCACCCTCCTCTACCGGATCATGCGCGCTGACGCCACCTGGGACGCCAACTCCTTCAACATGAAAACTCGACCGTGCCCCGATCCAGACCAAGGCCGCTTCGAGCCCACCGACCCGAAATTAGGCGGCTATATCTATGTGGCCGACACTGTGGAAGGCGCGGTCGCCGAAGGCGTCTTGCGTAACAAGCGGATTCCGGAGTCCGGCCTGGTGCAGCGGGCCTGGCTGACCAACAAGAAGATCGCGCTGCTGCGCCTCGACGACGATGTCACAGTGGCATCCGTCTACGGCTCTGGCGCCACCAAGCTGAACCTCGACGCGTCACTCCTTTGCTGTGGAAACCGCGGATACACACGCACCCGCACCACCGGTACGCAGATACTGCTCAAAACCGCCGCCGCCTACGGGATGCGCTACCCATGCCGCAACCACGACAGGCTCACCTCACTCATGCTCATCACCCGTGCAGGCCCCCCGCCGGGGCTGGTGATCGAAGACGAAATGGACATCTTTTACGACTCGAGAGGCAGCAAGCTCGTCTTCGACGCCCTCTACAACGAATGGGGGCTGCTGTACACAGGCGCCGTTCCGCCATAACTAAAGCCCAATCCGCTGACATGCCGCAGAGTATTGCCCAGGGCTCGCGTACGTCGGCGTCAAGATTGCCGACCGATGTCGGAAGCCCGGCGACGATCTGCTGTCAACAAGCATCGCGCCTCCTGAAGCAGCGATTTACTTCGGGACCCAGCCTGGCGGAGCTACCATCGCAAGCGGTCAGACCCCTATCAACAACACATCGAAGGACGAATATGGCGAGAGGATGTCCCAGGTTCCGTGGAACTTCGGTGGCGGTCCGGTGAGCATCAGGCTGCGCTCACCTCGTCATTGTGCACGACGGGTTCGACAGGTTCGGCGGTCTGGCGCTCGAGAGCTGAGCGGAGCGTCGGTAGGTGCAGGTGACCGTTAACACGGCGGAACTGCTTGCCGGCCCCTCCAAGAGTCAGATCAACGTGAGCCGAGTCCCCGAGCGCTGATCAGGTTTCTGCACAAGGCAGAACGTGCACATGATTGGGATGAGCTACGCGAGGTGCTCGGGCCGCTGCCGTTGAAATCAGAAGACTTGATCTTCCAACTGGTTACGCTGCCGAAGCCAGAGGACATCTTGTGGGCGCCAACCCAATTCGCGGCCAGCCTCTCGGAGCTGAGGAAGATTCCGCGGTGGTGGTGAAGGATGCTTAAGGCCTGAGCGCCCGATTCCCGCACACCTTAGACGGGCTCGGGAGTGTGTGACTCGGCCCGGTGTGTCGCTTGCTCTTGCTGGCAGTGTTGACCTATGCGCCGCGACCACCCGATTCTCCCGCATTGGGACGTTAACCCCACCTACGACTTCGACGCCGCCAATCTGTTGCTCACGTACTGCATCGGAGATGACACCGATCCCGACGAAGTCATCGACATCAGAGCGCGCGGCGATTTCCGCGTTGACTCGGCACTGCGCGACGAAATCCGCGCGCGTTGGAGAAACTGATCATCAGTATCACGGAAGACCTCAAGAAGGCGCGTGCCGATACAGAGGAGTTGCAACGAAAGACGTGGGACCACATCCAATCTCAGATACGGGAACTGAACGACAAACTCAACAGCCTGCAGGTGCTGGACCTACGGTGGGCAATCTGGGGTCTGCTCATCACCCTCGGCGGAATCCTGTGGGGTATCGGCACATAGCGAGACTTGCGTGCCACTACCCCGGCATCGACCGGGCCGCACCCCCGCCAGCGTTGCACTGGATGGAGGGGGGACGGGTACTAGAGAAAAATCTGGCAGCGCGGGCTAGCGTAGTGCTACAAATGCTGTCACCGCTGTAACCAGCAGCGGCAGAGTGCCGTCGTCTTCCAGAGAAAAGGAATCCCAACATGAAGACGAGAGTATTGATGGCCACCGCAGCCCTGGCCGCAGCTATGATGTGGACCGCACCCTCGGCCTCGGCTAGCACCCCCTATTGCGATGCGCTCCCGCCCAAGGACGCTCACGACTGCAACTGCGGCTTCGACTTCGCCCCGGGTAGTCAGGAGCTTCATGATTGCATGTCGGGAAATGCGGCTGTGGTTCCAGCACCACCGGCTGCGCCCGGCGCGCCTGCGCCCGGCGCGCCTGCGCCCGGCGCGTAGAGCGGGCCGAGTCGCTGCGCCTTGACCGCGCTTGAGCATGTCGAGTAGCGCGGGGGTCCTTCTGGCTGTGCGACAAGTCAACCCGACTGGTGCCACGTCCCATCCCCTGGGTCGTACGAATACCCGCAACCCGGCATGAACGTTGCGCAGACGGGTGGGAGCATGACGACGGCCGGCGCTTGCCCGTTCGGCCCCGGGGGTTGAATACCCGGTGACGGGTCAGCAGGTGACAGCGAGATCGCCAGGGCTGCAATGACTTCGATCATGCGATCTCCTTGGAGGGTCGAGCCGTTCTCGTCCCCTACGAGCGCGATGGTACGACTGTCCGAGAACGAGCGCACCGCATCGAAAGATCCAGTGGGAGAAGGCGATCCGCGTCTCACGCTCCGTCGTCGTCGTGTCGGGTGTTCGGCCGCCCCCAGCATGAACACGAACGCCCAGCGTCGACAAGCCCGAGAGCACTTGGGTGTCGGCAATGACGCTCGTCTGGTTCGAACGATCCGGCGCGGTGACGATCAAACCCGGTCACGGTCGTGAACGTGTCGTGACAAACCGTGCAGTGGCAGGTTTTCAAGCCGCCCCAGCGCCCCCCGCAGTGATTACACGAGTACGGGGCTGAAAGTCCCGCAGCGTTCAACTGAGCGGGGGAGAACGCGGTCACTGCTTCCTGTCGTTCAGGCTTTTCAACTTGGCGTCGATGATCTGTGC
>NZ_JBKQQD010000156.1:0-3040 GCF_052144515.1 Mycobacterium sp.
TCAAGTTCCACCGTGAGCACGGCAAGATCGCCACCGTGACGGCCACCCAGCCGATGAGCCGGTTCGGTGTCATCGACCTCGAGCAGGACGGTGCGGTCGCCAAATTCCGGGAAAAGCCGAAGACCGACGACTGGATCAACATCGGCTACTTCGTTTTCGAGCCAGCAGTGTTCGGCTATCTAGAGGGCGACGAAACCGTGCTGGAGGAGGAGCCGCTGCTTCGGCTGGCTGAGGACCGCCAGATTGCTGCGTTCGCGCACCACGGGTTCTGGCAGCCGATGGATACGTTCCGCGAATCGCAGCTGCTGAACAACCTGTGGAACAGCGCCAACCCACCCTGGAAAGTGTGGGAATGAAGAAAAAGATCGCTGTGATCGCCCCCGCCTTTAATGAAAGCGAATGCGTCGAGGAACTGGCGCGCCAACTGGCGGCGGTGTTCGACTCCGAGCCCGCGTACGACTTCGAGGCAATCATCGTGGAAAACGGCTCGACCGATGACACGATGGACAAGCTGCTCAAGATCCACGAGGCGGACCCGCGGTTCAAAATCTTGCAGCTGGCCCGAAACTTCCGGATGGACGGCGGGCTGACGGCCGGATTGAACGTCGTCGACGCCGACGCCGTCGTGCTCATGACCGCCGACTTGCAGGACCCGCCCGAGTTCATCCCGGAAATGATCCGCGCGTGGGAGCAGGGCTACGAGAACGTCTACGGAGTGGTCACCGAGCGCGGTGGCACCGGGCCGATCCGCAGGATGAACTCCCAGCTGTTCTACTGGCTCGCGAGCAGACTCACCGATGATCGAATCGCCAGCAATGCCAGTGACTTTCGCTTGGTGGACCGGAAGGTGTACGAGGCCGTCCGCTCGATGGATGAGCGCAACAGGTTCGTACGTGGCCTGTTCTCCTGGGTAGGTTTCAAATCGATTGGGCTGCCGATGAAGCGGGCGCCCCGCTTCGCCGGGGAATCCAAGGCGTACAGCCTCAAGGTGCTCGACCTGGCTGGGAAGGGCATTCTGGCCCACTCCTACGTACCGCTGCGGCTTATCACTCTCACCGGATTTCTCTTGAGTGCCATCGCGGCCATCGCCGTGCTCGTGCTCGCCGTTGAGGCCGTCTTCTATGGGGTGCCCTTTCCGGGCTTCGGTTCGCTCATGTGCCTCATGCTGGTCGGATTCGGGGTCGTTACCCTGCTGCTCGGGGTCGTCGGCGAGTACCTCGCACTCATCTACGAGGAGGTCAAGCAGCGCCCCAACTTCGTCGTCACCCGAAAGGTCGGCGTGTGACGGCTCCCGTCAAGTACTCGGACCAGTTGGTCGACTGGCTGGTCGGTGCCGGTTATACGCACTGCTTCTTCGTCGCCGGCGGCAACATCATGCACCTGCTAAATTCGGTGCGCACCCGAATGGTGTACGTGCCGTTCGTGCACGAGGTGGGGGCGGCCATTGCGGTCGAATACTTCAATGCTTCGCGCGACGAAGGCGGCGGCCGCGCGTTCGCGCTAGTGACGGCTGGTCCGGGGATCACCAACGCGCTGACCGGTGTCGCCGGCGCTTGGCAGGAAAGTCGTGAACTTCTTGTCATTGGCGGACAAGTGAAGAGCAGCGATCTGAGCCAAGGAGCGGTCCGCCAGCGAGGCATCCAGGAGATCGACGGCGTTGAGCTGGTGCGCAGTGTTACCAAGCGGGCCATGCGAATCGAGCGGCCCGTCGCCCGTGACACCCTCCTCGATGCCGTTCTCGACGGCCGCACGCCCAGGCAGGGACCGGTATTTTTCGAATTCTGTCTGGACGCGCAGGCCGCTCCGCCGCTGCCCGGGCAAGATCCAATTCCACTACCGGAGGCGGCCGCTCTTCCGCAGGTTCGGATGCCCGACATCGAAAGAGTCGTTGCGTGGGTGCGCGAGTCGGAGCGACCGGTCATCTTGGTCGGTGGCGGGGTGAGCCGCGGAGCGATGCGTGCCCTGAGTGAGCGGACCGCGGCCGCTGGCATCCCGCTCATGACCACTTGGAACGGGGCCGACCGGGTTCCAAGCGAACACCCGTTGTACGCCGGGCGTCCGAATACGTGGGGCCAGCGCGCCGCCAACATCCTCGTCCAGCAGGCCGACCTGGTGGTCGCTGTCGGCACCCGGCTGGGGCTGCAACAGACCGGTTTCGCCTGGGAGGAGTTCGTGCCCGTTGGGCGGGTGGTTCAGGTCGACATCGACGACGCTGAGCTCCGGAAGGGACATCCGCGCGTCGACATGGCGCTGCGCGGGGATGCCGACGGGTTCCTGACCGCCCTTTATGCCTCCGACCTCGGCGATGCCGGGCGGTGGCAGTCGTGGCGGGAGTTCATCGCGTCGGTCCGGGCAGAGCTGCCACTGAATGACCCTCAGAACGTCACGGCCGCCGGGTACGTGCAGCCGTACGAGTTCGCGATGCGGCTGGCCGAGGTCGCCGAGCCGGATGCGGTCATAGTGCCTTGCAGCAGCGGCGGCTCCTTCACGGTCGCCATGCAGGCCTTGGAACTGCGGGCCGACCAACGACTCCTGTCGAACAAGTCGATTGGAAGCATGGGCTACGGGTTATCCGGGGCGATTGGAGCGGCTTTAGCCAACCCGGGCCGGCAGGTATTGCTGAGCGAGGGGGACGGCGGCTTCGCGCAAAACGTTCAGGAACTAGGCACTCTCGCGGCCACGGACGCCAATGTCAAGGTCTTCGTACTCAACAACAACGGTTACGCGTCAATCAGGATGACGCAGCGCAACTATTTCGGGGGCGCTTGGATCGGCTGCGACGCCCAGACCGGGTTGGGCTTGCCAAGCTGGGAGGTGCTGGCGCGGGCATACCGGATCCGATTCGCGCCGCTCGACTCCGAATCCGGTCTGGATGCTCCAGCCGTGCGCTCGCTGCTGGAAGCGGACGGTCCGGCGCTCATCGAGGTGCCCATCGACCCCGACCAGACCTATTATCCGAAGATCAGTTCAGCCGTGCAGCCCGATGGATCGATGAAGTCCAACCCTTTGCACCGGATGAGTCCCGACCTGCCTGCCGACG
>NZ_JBKQQD010000157.1:0-35593 GCF_052144515.1 Mycobacterium sp.
TGAACGGCCCTCGAAGGTCACCGCCACCGCCTCCGGTGTGCGCGCCACCTGCGCAGCGAACAACCCCGGAATCGACACCGCGACCGGTGCCGGCTGGGTCAACACCGCCCGATTACCGACCTCATCCAGGCGGACATGCTCACCCTCATCGAGCACATCCACCGACGACAACGACCGCCCCGGATCGGCGGACATCGCCACCAACACCCGTTCCAACCGCGCTACTAAATCGCGGACGTCGCCATCCGAAAACAAGTGCGCAGGGCCAGCCGTGTTGAGAAACAGCTGGTCATCGGCCCTAATGAACCACAGCTCTAGCTGATCCTCGAAGCCAGAATGGGTCACAGCCCCCGATCCTGCAGCGCCGGCGAAATCGGCTAAACGTGTAGCAGGAATGAAATTGAGAACTACCCGATTCGAGGCCTCTTCGGAGTCGCGGAGACGCGCCTTCTTCTCAATAACGTGCACTGGGAACCGCTGATGCTGCAGCGCTTCTTGCATTCGCGTGTCGACATGTCGACAAAAACCAGCAACCGCAGACCCCGGCGAAGTTTTCAACACCAGTGGTACCACCCCGGAAATCATTCCCGGCACCGTCTGTGCCTCCGGACGCACACGCCTGGTTACCGGAAAATCGAGCACCACCTCCGAACCCTCGACGTCGCACCCACGCACCAGCAGCGCGCACGCCGCAGTAATCACCGCCGCTCGACGCACCCCCAACGCCTGTGAAAACCGGCGAATTTCAGCAACGACGAACGGGTCCAATTGAACCGGCGCAGGAGCCTCACCAGGTTCGCGCCCGCCCGCGGCGTGCGCCAATCGATAACGCGGTTGGCTTTCCTGCGGAAGGTTCCTCGTCCAATAGGCTTGATCATCGAGATAATCGGTGGACGCTTCGTATTCCAACTCGCAATTAATCAGTTCACTCAGCGACCCAAAAAAAGCAGGCGGAATCGACTCCCCAGTAGCAATCGCGGAATAGATAGCTGCGATCCGATGACAAATAAGAGCGATGCCGATTCCGTCTATCACTATGTGATGGCAGCACACCAGCAAATAAAATTCATCTACCCGCGTCTGCATCAACGCAAATTTGAACAACGGGCCACTAAGCGGCATCGGCGTGCGTTGGATCGATGACGCTATCCGATAGGCGTCCCGTACAGGATCCTGCGATCCCATAAGGTCATAGCGAGCAAGCTCAACGTCCGGGTAATCAACCGCCTTTTGGAAAACCTGGCCATCCACCTGGAAAAAGGCAGCTCTGAGTGGTTCGGCCTCGCGCACCACTTGACGGACAGCCCGCTCAACCAAATCAGGCTCGAGCGCGCCATCGATTCGCCCAAACATCCCTATTTGCCACTTGGCACCGGAGCGACCCGTTTCCTCCGCAAGCCATACGTCTAGCTGTCCGCGCGTCAGCGGAAGTGCCCCGCTATCAAGTTCCATAGGACTCTCCCCCGCTTACTTAATGAGAAGCCCGGTCCTCTGCCAGCCTCTCGCGCAGACTCTTCGGCCGTATATCGGTCCAGTTTTGTTCGATGTAGTCCAGACACGCGGCGCGGTCCGCTTCGCCGTAAACCACCCGCCAGCCGGGTGGAACATCGGCGAAGGCCGGCCACAAGCTGTGTTGCTCCTCGTCGTTGACCAAGACGAAAAAGCTGCCGTTGTCGTCGTCGAAGGGATTGATGCTCAACCAGTTCTCCAGACCATCTAGTCGACATAAGTGGAACAACGTTCAAACCATACTGGAGTTCAACAGCGTCGGTCAGCAAGTGTTTCGACAAAGTTCCTGGATGTGACCGGTTCCGGCGCTGGTGACTTCCGGTGCCGTGATTGGAGAAAGTCATAGCCGAGGATGTTTCGTCAACCCGAGCAAGCTCGATGGTGGCGATCAACTCCCCGTCGTCGCTGCGAACGTTCTGATATGGGGTACACGCTTGTCAAGGGCAGGTGAAGCGGCGGCGCGGGTTGGCTACCCTAGGACGGAGTTTCGGCGGGAGTGGATCGCTTGTCTAGGAGCGCGACGCGTACCCGGGTGCGTGACCGGCGTCGCTCGGCGGCGGGTCGGCGCGCCCGCTCCATTGTGTCCAAGCTGCGGCACCCGGTGGTCGTGCGCAGCGCGCGTTGGGCGTTGCGCATCACCGCCGCAGCCTCGTGCATGGCTGCTTCGGCGATGTCGGCAAGTTCCCCCGTGATGCGCCGCACCGCGGCCTGGGCCTGATCGCGTTGCTGCTAGCCACGCAATCCGAAGGACGAATCAACCACCTCAAGCGAAGCTACGGATGGAACCGCACCCACCTCACCGGCAGCAACGGCGCCCGAACGTGGTGCGGCCATGGCGTTTTCGCTCACAACCTCGTCAAAATCAGTGTCCTGGCCGTGTGAAACCCGCCACCACAATCGACCCGGCAACCTCAACCAGCCGGCACCGCCGATCGCCTCCTAGTAGTTAGGATCGGCTGATGAGCGATACCGCGCCTACCGTACTGCCGCCCGGACCTCCGCTTCCCCTGCTGGTGCAGTCCGCATTGATGTTGGGCTACGGGTTACGCTTTTTGACCGCATGTCAGCGTCGCTACGGCGACGTGTTCACGCTGCATGAACCGCTGAAGGGCACGGTGGTGTATCTTGCGGATCCAGCCGACATCAAGACGGTGTTCGCCGGCGACCCGCGGGTCTTTCATGCCGGCGAAGCGAACTCGATCTTGAAGGGGCTGCTCGGCAACAACTCTCTGTTTGTGCTCGACGAGGACGTGCACCGCAACCAGCGTGCTCTGATGGTGCCGGCGTTTCATCGCGACGCCGTCGCGCACCAGGCCGGTCCGACGGCCGAGATCGCTGCTGCGAACATCGCCGGGTGGCCGGTGGGCAAAAGCTTCCCGGTGGCGCCCAAAATGTCCGAGATCACGCTCGAGGTGATCCTGCGGACGGTCATTGGCGCCACCGACCCGGCCCGGCTGGCCGCGCTGCGCAAGGTCATGCCGCGGCTGCTCTACCTGAGTCCGTGGGAAACGCTGGCGGTTGGGAAGCCGAACCTGCAGCGCCGTCGCCCGTGGCGAGGGCTGCGCCGGCGAATCGCAGAAGCCGACGCCCTGCTCTACGCCGAGATCGCCGACCGTCGCGCCGACGCCAACCTGGCTGCGCGCACCGACACGCTGGCCATGCTGGTCCGCGCCGGCGACGACGACGGACGCACGATGACCGACCGCGAACTGCGCGACCAGCTCATGACGCTGCTCGCGGCCGGACACGAGACCACCGCGACGGGGCTGTCCTGGGCGCTGGAGCGGCTGACCCGCCACCCGGCCGCATTGGCCAAGGCGGTGTGCGCGGCGCAAGCCAGCGCGGCGGGCGATCCGGCCGGCGACGAGTACCTCGACGCGGTAATAAAGGAGACGCTGCGGATCCGCCCGCTGGTGTTCAGCCCGGGCCGGGTCCTGACCGAGCCGGTCGAGGTGGGCGGCTACCGGCTGCCGGCCGGGGTCGTGGTGGCCCCGAGTATCGGGCTGGTGCACGCGAGCGCCGCACTGTACCCGGATCCGGACCGGTTCGACCCGGATCGGATGCTCGGCGCCACCCTGAGCCCGACCACCTGGTTGCCGTTCGGCGGCGGCAACCGCCGCTGCCTGGGCGCCGGCTTCGCCATGGTCGAGATGCGGGTCGTCCTGCGTGAGATCCTGCGCCGGGCCGAGTTGAGCACCACCACGGCAGCCGATGAGAAGCAGAAGTCGAAGCACGTCACCTTGGTGCCGCACCGCGGCGCGCGCATCGAAGTCCGGGCGATCAGGGACGTCGCGTCAGCATCGCAGGCAGCAGAGACGCCGGGGTGCCCTGCCAACGCGCACGGCACACTGTCGAGCGACTCGCCGCTGAAGTAGAGCGGCAAATGCCTTGTGCGACCGCACCGATCCCGCCGGTCTCAATCGCAGCATGAGGATCGCGATCAGCGGTGCCGGCGTGGCGGGCGCGGCGCTCGCCTACTGGCTACACCGGACCGGCCACACGCCGACGGTGATTCGAGCAGGCGCCGAGATTCCGCACCGGCGGCTACATGATCGATTCTGGGGCGTCGGCTACGAAGTGGCCAAACGCATGGGCATCGAGGACCGGATCCGCGAAGCCGGGTACGAGATTCAATGTGTCCGCTCCGTCGGCACCGCAGGTGAGGTCAAAGCGGACCTTGTCGTCAACGTCTTTCGCCGCATGATTGGCGACGACTTCACCAGCCTGCCGCGCGGCGACCTGGCCGCCGCGATCTACACCACCGTCGAGGACGAGGTCGAAACGATTTTCGGCGACGGCATCGCCGCCTTCGACGAGCACAGCGACGGTGTCCGCCTGAGCTTCGAGCAGATCTCTCGGCGCGATTTCGACCTCATCGTCGGCGCCGACGGACTGCAATCGAACGTGCGTCGCCTCATCTTCGGGCCGGAAGAGAACTTCGAGCACTACCTCGGCTGCAAGGTCGCCGCCTGCGTGGTCGACGGCTACCGGCCGCGTGACGAGCTGATCTACGTCACCTACAACAGTCCCGGCCGACAGGTGGCGCGCGTCGCGCTGCGCGGCGATCGCACCATGTGCTTGTTCGTCTTCCGCACCGAGCACGACAGCCCGCACGCGGCACCAAAAGACCAGCTGCGCAACCAGTTCGGCGATACTGGCTGGGAATGCCCGCACATCCTGGCAGCGCTGGACGACGTCGACGACCTCTACTTCGACGTCGTCAGCCAGATCCGCATGGACCGCTGGTCGGGGCGCCGCCTTGGATGCGCGCCGACCATTACGCGCGCGTCATGAGTAGCGGGCTGCGGGTATTGCGCCGCCTGCCGGGTTCAAATAGTCAGTCCTCGACCGCGCCGCCGCCACACCCAGGGCGAGGCGTTCCGGTATCCGCGTGCTGACGGCGCGAAGGCTGTCGCAAGGCAGCGGGTCGGCGAAAGCATCCGGCTGCCAAAAGCGTCGTGACTTCCCGGTGGCGTGGCTTTAGATCTAGGATCGAGCGTGAATCTTTGTTAGACAACGGATTTGCTCATAGAACGCGGATCACTGTGTCAACGCTTGCCGGCGCTTCGGAGCCCATCTGGACGACTATTGATGGGATTCAGTCATCGAGGACTGCGGCCGGCGAAATTTTCTACAAGATCGGCGGCGGCCGCAACGCTTTCGGCGGGTTTGGTCATCTGGGTGGCGATCTCGCGGGCCCGGGCGACACATTGCGGGTCGAGGATGGTGCGCAGGTCTGCGACCAGCGATTTCTGGGTAGTGGTCGAAAAGCGCCGGGCAGTGCCCACTTTCAGTCGTTTGACCCGAGCTCCCCAGAGCGTCTGATCGAGGTCCGTCGAAAGGATCAACGTGGGGACCCCGGCGCGCAGGCCCGCGGCGGTGGTGCCCAGGCCACCGTGGTGCACGACCGCGCGGCAGGCGGGAAAGGCGGCCGCGTAATTCATCGTGCCCACCACCTTGACGTGCTCGAAACGGGGGACGTGGCTGAAGTCAGTCCCGGCGGAGCACACCAACGCCCGCTCGCCTAACTGCGCACAGGCCGCGCTGATCATGGTGAGCGTGTCGGCGGCAGATTCGACCGGCATGCTGCCGAAGCCGAAGAAAATCGGTGGTGTTCCCGCGGCAATCCACGACGCGACCTCGTCATCGGCATCCGTGGGCAACTCCATCGTCAGCGCGCCGATAAAGGGCCGTCGGCCATCGAATTTCGCCCATTCGGCTGCCAGCCCGGGAAAGCAAACCTCATCGTAGGCCTGGATTTCCAGCGATCCGCGTTCGGTGATCCGCCGCGGCGATGGCTTTGTGGCCTTTGGTAGGCCCAGTTCACGGCGCTGTACGCCCTCGACCTTCTTCGCCCCGCGCCAAGCCAGCCACTCGGACACCTTCATTGCGGAACGGCCCAACGGCGCCGGCAGGAATGGCAGGAACTGGCCGTTGGCCCGCAGCGGGAATAAATGCAGCGTGGCCAACGGAATGTCGTAATACTCCGCGACGTTGCCAGCGGCGTCCTCGAAATTCACGCCGGTGAACAGCAGGTCGGCCCCCTCCGCCAGCGACGTCAGCGTCGTGATGATCTCCTTCCAGCACTGGATAAAGGGCTCCACAACTTCGCGCCGCAAGCTGATCAGATCCTGGATCTTCCAGAAGTTGCGGAAGAAATGGGTCCAGAAGTTGCGATGCGCGTCCAGAACGGCCTGCAAATCCGGTCCGTAAGCGACCGCCGCCGGCCCAGCCGCCTCGGCGAAGCCAACCAGGTCGGGCGGGACGGCCATGCGCACGTCGTGCCCGCGGCGCAGCAGCTCACGGCCGACAGCGACGCACGGCTCGATATCGCCGCGAGTTCCATAGCTTGCCAGCACAAATTTCATCGCGGATTCTGGCCTTTCACTTCCCGTGCGCGTTCTGCGAAATGAAAGCGGGAGCCTCGCGCCCCAGGCTCAATTGCCCGGCAGCATAATCCGATACCCGCGCTATCGACCTGAAATCCAGAAGTTTTGGGCCGTGGCGAGTTTTTCTCGTGGACGGTGGCGATTCCATCAACCACGCCGAGGCGATCGGCCAGATTTGGCCGGCGCCGATCATTCCGACGGCCCGCCGTCGCCGATCAGCCAACACGCCTGAGGCGGGCGAAATTTTCCAGGAGATCGGCGGCGGTCGCAACGCTTTCGGCGGGTTTGGTCATCTGGGTGGCGATCTCGCGGGCCCGGGCGACATATTGCGGGTCGAGGATGGTGCGCATGTCTGCGACCAGCGATTTCTCGGTAGTGGCCGAAAAGCGCCGGGCAGTGCCCACTTTCAGTCGTTTGACCCGAGCTCCCCAGAGCGTCTGATCGAGGTCCGTCGAAAGGATCAACGTGGGGACCCCGGCGCGCAGGCTCGCGGCGGTGGTGCCCGCACCGCCGTGGTGCACGACCGCGCGGCAAGCGGGAAAGGCGGCCGCGTAATTCATCGTGCCCACCACCTTCACGTTCTCGAAATGGGGCACGTTGCTGAAGTCACTCGAGCCGGAGCACACCAACGCCCGCTCGCCTAACTGCGCGCAGGCCGCGCTGATCATGGTGAGCGTGTCGGCGGCAGATTCGACCGGCATGCTGCCAAAACCGAAGCAAATCGGCGCCGTTCCCGCGGCAATCCACGACGCGACCTCGTCATCGGCATCCGTGGGCAACTCCATCGTCAGCGCGCCGACAAAGGGCCGTCGACCATCGAATTTCGCCCATTCGGCTGCCAGCCCGGGAAAGCAAACCTCGTCGTAGGCCTGGATTTCCAGCGATCCGCGTTCGGTGATCCGCCACGGCGAGGGCCCTGTTGCCTTGGGTAGGCCCAGTTCACGGCGCTGCGCGTCATCGAGCCCTTTCAACATGGGCCAACCCAAGTACTCCGACACCTTCATGATGGAACGGCCCACCGGCGCCGGCAGGGCCGGAACGAGCTGGCCGTTGGCCCGAATCGGGAATACATGCAGCGTGGCCAACGGGATGTCGTAATACTCCGCGACGTTGCCAGCGGATTCCTCCCCAAGCACACCGGTGAACAGCAGATCGGCCCCCTCCGCCAGCGACGTCAGCGTCGTGCTGACCTCCTGCCAGCACTGGGTCAACAACTGCCAATATTCGCGCATCAACCCGATCAGATCCTGGATCTTCCAGAAGTTCTTCCAGAAGTTGCGCAAGAAACGCGCCCAGAAGTCGCGGAGCACGTCCTGCCACATCCGCACATCCGGCCCGCAAGCAACCGCCGCAGGTCCAGCCGCCTCGGCGAAGCCAACCAGGTCGGGCGGGACGGCCATGCGCACGTCGTGCCCACGGCGCAGCAGCTCACGGCCGACAGCGAGACCGGGCTCGACATCGCCGCGAGTTCCATAGAATGCCAGCACAAATTTCATCGCGGATTCTGGCCCTTCACTACCCGTGCGCGTTCTGCGAAATGAAAGCGGGAGCCTCGCGCCCCAGGCTCAACTGCCCGGCAGCATAACCCGATACCCCCGCTATCGACCTGAAATCCAGAAGTTTTGGGCAAGTGGCACCTCGTCGCACAGACGAGGGCCGCGGAGTATCCGCGGCCGAATTACGTTCTCTTATACATCGACGATACCCATCTCATCGGCGGCGATGGTTCTCGCTACGGGGCAGTGGATGCCGACGGCCGGCTGGGCGAGTTGCTCGACTCGCGGACGCGCCATCAGCCGCCATCGATACGGCCGTAAGACCTACATCGGCTAACGGTATTGAGACCGACACGGCCAGCCGTACCCGTCTATCCTCACTTGGCCCGCAAGACAAAACCGGTCTGGTCACCACGGCCCTGCCGATTGAGTCGGTCTGCGCGTTTTTCCCACTCCCGGATTCGCTTGGGTCCAAACATCCGAAGGATTTTCGGGTCGGTCACCGCAACATCACGCCGATAGGCTTCGCTCCCCATAAACTGACCTAAATTCGAATCATCAAACGTCTTCTCCACTCGCAGCCCGACCCTGTCAGCTGCCAGTGCCATTCCCTGTCGTGAAGGTATAACGGTATGCCGAGGCGCATCGATCTGTACCCAGTCCGCTTTATAGATAGACCACGCTTCCGATGAGGTCGTCGGCAGGCGAACCAAGCAAATGCCTCCAGCAGCCAGCTTCTCGTACGTCACCTTCAGCGCCGCGACCGGGTCGGGAAAGTGTTCAAGCGAATGATTGAACATAATGAGATCAAATTTGCCAGTCATTTCGCTCAAATCTCGCTTCATTAGCGGCACGCCTCGAAGTGTCTCGCCATCGGCTGCGATGAACGGATCGGCACCAGACAGGTTGTTGAATCCGACGGTGTCCAACCGGTCGAGCAGCGCACCGCTACCACAGCCCACGTCTAGAATTCGCGCGTCGCGTTCAACCGCAAGCTGAGCGAGCATTCTGACGACGTCTCCTCCGATGGCAACACGGACGATACCTTCGGGCAAGGGCGCCGATAGGAGGGCACCGACTAGCCGGCCGCCGGTATGCAATTTAAAACGGTCTTGCTGTGTAATCAGCCATCGGAAAAACTTCGGCTGAGCTGAAGCATTGTAGGAGTAATAATTTGAGGGGTAATGGCGCATGAGCTCTGCATCCTGGAGCACATTCACAATCTGTAACGTATCGCACGCAGCGCAGCTATAATATTCAAACTGCTCTCGGGTTCCGAACATCATCTCGCGAACTGCAATAGTTTGATGGGGGCCAGTCGATCCGCATAGTCGGCACTCTTGGGTAACCTCGATCACTTGGCCCTCCTCGATGAGGAATTCAACGCGACGAAAAGTATACGTGCGCTCCACGGCCGGTGCCGATATAGCCACGACCGGTCCGGCCAGCCATGGCGCGCGGAGCGCGCCAAGCTTTCGAGGGCGTCGAATGCTGGGCTGAGGTTCGGGTGCAACGCCCTGTCCTGCTTATGTTTTGGACCGTTGCGGATCTATTGATGTTTCCGCGGGTGTCGTTGCTCCAGGCATGGGTGTCTTGGCGGGCCGGCACAACCCAGGGAGGCTTCAAAGGAGCCAACAGAAAAGAGCCAGCAAGGTAGTGTTCCGGCCATGTGGGGATCAGTGCTGGGGCTGGCGTTTCTGACGGCGCTCAACCCAGTGCGTCTCGGCCTCACCCTTCTCGTGATCTCCCGGTCACGGCCGATGCAAAACCTGCTCGCCTACTGGGTCGGCTGCCTCATAGGGTGTATTCCCGCCGTGGTGATTCCGCTGACGCTGGTGCACGTCACACCAATGTTTAGACCTTTTGCGGACGATTTAGCCACGAGTTCCACTGTCCGGCACATTCGAATCGGCATGGGTGTGCTCGCGCTATTGATCGCCGCGCTGATAATAGCGCGCTCGCTGACGCGCCGTCGTCAGCACGCGCGCCTGCCGACACCGGGCGGCAACACGTCGACCATGGTGCTGGACTCGAATACACCGAACGCAATCTCGCGGCTGCTGGGCCGCACGCAGGATGCGCCGACGGAGGGCGGGTCTGTAATCCGGCGGCTGCTGCGCCGCGTCCACGATGCGTGGGAAAACGGATCCTTATGGGTCGCGTTCGTGATCGGCTATGCATTTGGGGGGACGGAACCCGACGTGGGTCTATTCCTGGTCGCTATCATCGTGACCTCGGGAGCCGCGATCGGCACGCAGGTCAGCGCCGCCATCGCGTTCGTCGTCGCGATGCTTGCGATTATCGAGATCACCCTCGTCAGCTATCTGGCCGCGCCGACGAAAACCCAAGCGGTGCTGCGACAGCTGCACGACTGGGCGTTGGCTCACCGTCGACAGATCCTGGTAGCCATCTTCGCAGTGGTTGGAGTCTCGCTGGTGGTCAACGCCATGGGCATCGCCTGAGCTGGTGGCTAAGAGCCCGGCTGCCTTGTGCGGCGCCCGTCCCAGAGCTGAAAGCAGTGGCGCGGTGGTCGGCTGGCGACGCCGCGTCGTCTTGGCTTCTCGGGACCGTGTAAGCCTGAACCAGTGGGGATGTCGTCGGCCAGTACCGTCTTAACGCAACGCGACGGACTGGTTGAGTCTCTGCATTCCAAGCGCCGACGTTCCAGACCGGGGCACGCCCATCACGAACAGAGCGACCGGGCGGGCCGCAGTCTCAGTCTGCCCGGCTGGGCCGGTCAGGGTTGGCTCTTGTTCGTTCAACCGGGCGAGCGGCAAAAGCGTGAGGTTGCGGGCTTTGAGAGGGGGCGCCCCACTAACCACCGCACGTCAGTCAACACGCCTGAGGCGGGCGAAATTTTCCAGGAGATCGGCGGCGTTGGCAACGCTTTCGGCGGGTTTGGTCATCTGGGTGGCGATCTCGCGGGCCCGGGCGACATATTGCGGGGCGAGGATGGTGCGCAGGTCCGCGACCAGCGATTCCCGGCTAGCGGTCGAAAAGCGCCGCCCATGGCCAACTTTCAGTTGTTTGACCCGAGCTGCCCAGATCGCCTGATCGGGCGCCGTCCAGAAGATCAGCATGGGCACTCCGGCGCGCAGGCCCGCAGCCGTGGTGCCCGCACCGCCGTGGTGCACAACCGCGCGGCAGGACGGAAAGGCGGCCGCGTAATTCATCGTGCCCACCACCTTGATGTTCTCGAAATGGGGGACGTTGCTGAAGTCACTCCAGCCGGAGCACACCAACGCCCGCTCGCCTAACTGCGCGCACGCCGCGCTGATCATGGCGAGCGTGTCGGCGGCAGATTCGACCGGCATGCTGCCAAAGCCAAAGCAAATCGGCGGTGTTCCCGCGGCGATCCACGAGGCGACCTCGTCATCAGCATCCGTCGGCAACTCGATCGTCAGCGCGCCGACAAAGGGCCGTTGGCCATTCCATTTCGCCCATTCGGCTGCCAGCCCGGGGAAGCAAACCTCTTCGTAGGCCTGAATTTCCAGTGATCCGCGTTCGGTGATCCGCCGCGGCGCGGAGCCCGTGGCCTTCGGCAAGCCCAGTTGACGGCGCTGCGCGTCGTCGAGCTTCTTCACCCCGCGCCAAGCCGCCCACTCGTACAACGTCAGTGCGTAACGGCCCAACGGCGCCGGCAGGGTCGGAACGAGCTGGCCGTTGGCCCGCACCGGGGAGACATGCAGCGTGGCCAGCGGAATGTCGTAATACTCCGCGACGTTGGCAGCGGGCGGCTCGAAATTCAGAAAGGTGACTAGCAGGTCCGCCCCGTCCGCCAGCGACGTCAGCGCCGTGGTGATCTCCTCCCAGCACTGGATAACGGGCTCCCCGACTTCGCGCCACAACCTGATCAGATCTTGGATCTTCCAGAAGTTGCCGAAGAAACGCGTCCAGAAGTCGCGGTACGCGCCCCACCACACCTGCGTATCCGGCCCGTAGGCGACTGCCACAAGCCCAGCCGACTCGGCGAAGCCAACCAGGTCGGGCGGGACGGCCATGCGCACTTCGTGCCCGCGGCGCAGCAGCTCACGGCCGACAGCGACGCAGGGCTCGACATCGCCACGACTTCCATAGCTTGCCAGCGCAAATTTCATCGCGGATCTTTCGGCATGGAATCTCCCTCCGATCTGTCGCGAACTGCGCTGTAGCAACTGATCTTTGGCGCTGGGAAGTTAGCGGCTAACCCACGACAGTGCGGTGTAGTGCGAGATGTGACTATACCGGGCGTCGCTCGCGGACTGCGCTGGGTAGCGGAGCTGAGTCCGGCCCGCCCGGGGATTATGCGGTAGATAGTGATTCACGGCGATGGCGCCGGGTCACCGTTCTTCTGACGCCATGAGCCAGAGCCGACGCACTGTCGCGAAGCCGCAGGATCTGCTTCCTTCCGTCCGGCGACAGCGCAGATCGGTCAACGCCATGCGGCCATACGCGCCAAGAGCTCATGGTTTAATGTCGCGGCAGTCACTCGCAACGTCGAAACGCTTTCGAACGGATGTACCGACGGTATCGGGCCGTCCTGCCGCAGGAGGATCTTATGGTGGAGCGCCGCGGTCCTGCGCTGCCCGCGGCATCGAGCGCGGAGTTGTGCTCGTGACCCCCGCCGGGCAGAGCGGGACTGCGGCCCGCCCGGTCGCTTTGTTCGTGTTGGGCGTGCCCCGGTCTGGAACGTCGGCGCTCACTCGGGTTCTCTCGCTATGCGGTGCTACGCTCCCGGCCGGGCTGGCGGGCGCCGACCCGCGCAATCCGCGTGGCTATTGGGAGCCGCGCGCGTCCCTCCATCTCAACAACACAATCTTGCGCCGCCACGGCAGCGCCGTGTTCGACACGTCACTGCGCTTGCAGGAGGACGGTGCGTTCGACGCCGACGACAAGGCCGCCTGCATCACCAAGATAGGGGCGTTTCTCAGCACGTTGCCGGCCGCGCCGCTCGTGCTCATCAAGGACCTGCAGATAACGCTGCTGTCCAGCGTGTGGTTCGAGGCGGCGCGTCTGGCCGGATTCGACATCGCGGTCGTGATTGCGGTGCGCCACCCACAGGAGGTCATCGCGTCGGGTGGAGCGGACTTTCTAGCCTCGCCGGAGCTCGGTAGTGCCTTGTGGCTGAAATTCAATCTGCTGGCCGAAAGAGACACGCGCGCCCTGCCGCGCGTGTTCGTCGAGTACGCCAACCTCCTTGACGACTGGGGTCGGGAAGTAAAACGGATTTCGGTAGCGCTCGGGATCGATCTCAACACCCGGGATGAGGGTGCAATCGAGGAGTTTCTCACACCGGATCTTCACCGCCAGCGACACTGCGGCCCGGTGACAGAGCCCTTCGGCACAGACTGGATTTCTGTGGTCTACGAAGCGCGGCGCGCGGCCGCGCGCGACGAGCCCTGGGATCAGTCTGCGCTGGATCGTGTTTTCGCGGCGTATCGGGCGAGCGAACATGGTTTCCGGACGGCGTTCGAGAATTGCCACCGCTTGCACAAGCTCAACCGGTTCATCCGGCCGTCCATCCTGAAGCTACGCTACGAGGTCGTCGCGATGGCTCACCGGCGCCGCGGGACTTGGGCCTAGACCGGCCGGCGGATGCCGGGACGATGATTGGAATGCAGAGACTCAACCAGTCTGTCGCGTTGCGTTGAGGCGGTACTGGCCGACGACATCCCCACTGGTTCAGGCTTACACGGTCCCGAGGAACCAAGACGACACGGCGTCGCAAGGCGACCAGCGCGCCACTTTCAGCTCCGGAATGGGCGCCGCACAAGGCAGCCGGGCTCTGAGCCACCAGCTCAGGCGATGCCCATGCCCTTGACCAGCTGCAAGAACCCAATCATTACGAAGATGCCTATCAGGACCTGCCGCCGGTTAGCCAGCGCCCAGTCGTGCAGCGGTCGCAGTACCGCTTGGGTTTGCGCTGGCGCGGCCAGATGGCTGACGAGGGTGATCTCGAAAACCGCAAACATCGCGACGACGAACACGATGACGGCGATGACCTGCGTGCCGATCGCGGCTCCCGAGGCCACGATGGTGGTCTCTACGAATAGCACCAGGGGGGGTCCCGGCAAGAATCCCATGCCGACCACCAACGCGACCCACAAGGATCCATTGTCCCAGGCATTTTGGAGGCGGCCGAGCAGCCGCCGGATCGCAGATGCGCCCTCCGTCGCCGCATCCTGCGCGCGGCCAAACGGCGACGAGATTGGGCTCGGTGTATTCGAGTCCAGCACCAAGGTCGAGGTGTTGCCGCCCGATGTCGGCACGTGCGCCCGCCGACGCGCCCAGAAGCGCACTGTGATCACCGCGGCGATCGATAGCACGAGCACACCCATGACGAGTTGAACGTGCCGGGCCGTGGAGCTCGCGGCCGGCGCATGAGATCTGAACATTGGCGTGCCGTGCAGCAACATCAGCGGAACCAACAGGGCTGGAACATTCGTTATGAGGCAGCCGATCCAGCATACGAGCAGGTTTTGTACCGGCCGTGGCCGGGAGATCACGAGAAGGATGAGGGCCAGAAGGGCCGGATTGAACGCCATCAGAATCGCCATCCCGAGCAGTGAGCCCCACACGGCCGGGATACTATCCTGTCGAGTGCTCTTACTCGACGAATGGCACCCTGCGGCCAGACCGGGCCAGCCGGTATCCCAGCATCCCCCCATGCCGGTGTCCACGGCAATCACGTCCCACACAACGTGTTCTTCCTCGCGCGCATTCAGCTCGCCGTCAGCCGAAATCAAGTTCCTCAGCGGATGATGGCCCAGTCTTTGCCCGGTTTGGCGGATCACGAACGCACCATCCGCTGCCGCGGACAGACAGATTGAAGTTCGGGCGCCGGCCACGGTGGAAACCTGGGTGTCCGATGCCGCCGGTCGCGATGACCGCCGACGCCAACGCAACTGACGGCGCCACACGGCCGCGGCCCAACCTAACTACTACGAGCAGAAGAGGACCGCGCGTTTTGGCGCGCTCCCAGCCTACCAGGGCGACGACGACGAGATCGCTGTCGCCCGAAAGGAATACGACCGGCAGCCCGAAGCCGCGATCGAGGCTGGCGTGTGGCCGTTCGGCAACCGAAAGGATGGCGATGTCTAGGCGGGCCCGACCCTTCTTCTCAAAGGACCCTGGGCGGTTCGCTAACATACCAAGGCAGCAGACACCCGAGCCGCCCAAAGATCTAGGTGCGGCCGGCCGCGACGCCTGGAACTACGTTTGGCGGCATCATTGGATGTGCCTGAAAGGTGCATGATGCTCGTTGAACGGTATTGCCGCACAAGGGATTTGCTTCAGCAACCTGGTAGCGGATGCCCACTTCGGCGCTTCATGCGCCGGCACGGCACCGCGACCATCTGGAGCCACGACCGCGACCTACGCGAGTTCAACGGGATCATGGCGATCCCCACGGCGATTGCCGGTTTGCCGCGCGCGACTCGCAACCGCCACCATCGGGCCCAACCCTCGCGTCCGGAACTCGACGGTAATCGCCGGGTCGGCATAGTGGGCGAGCGCACGCAGCGCCGACGGGCTGTAGGCGCGGAGCGAGCTGATGAACCCATCGTGTTGCAACGGGAGCAGTCCAGTTAACGGCAGCACCAACGCTAACAACACGATGTGGAGGGGTGCCGGCGGCCTGCGGAGGTCGATGATTAACAACTTGTTCGCTGTCCGGGTCCCTGCGGCGAACACCCGGGCGGCGAGTTCAGGCGGCAGGTGATGCAACGACAATGCAAACACCGCGAGGTCGTAATACCCATCCGGGGCGTCGATTGCGGTGGCGTCCATTGCCCGCACCGTGGCGCGTGGGTGACTTCCGAGGTCCCCGGCGGCCATGGCGGCCACAAACGTGGGATCGATGTCGGTGACCGTCACTTGAGCAGTGGGGTGATTCTCCAGCAGCTTGCGCGACAGCCCGCCGAGGCCAGACCCGAGTTCGAGGATCTTCGGGGAGGGGACATCGGCCACCTCACCAATCACCATCCGGGCGCACCTGTCGTGAATACCGAACCACCGTCGCCGTCCGGCGCGGTCGAGTGAACGGATGACCTTGCGCTTCAGATCGTCGACGTCGTCGCGGTCCAGGTATTCCAGCCGGTTGGTCTGCAACCGCCGGTCCAGCCAGGAAGCATCCGGCCCGCCCCGGGGCATGCTCACGATGTCGCGGGTTCTGCTATCCATATAGCCCATCATGGATCATGGCAGTGGTGGGCCACACAACAGTCACAAAGTCAAAAGCTGTTGCGGCCGACGTACGTTGGGCCAGCGGCGGGCAGCTTCGTCCAGCGCCTCGGTCAATTCATCGGTCTCGGTGACAAAATGCCGACGGCGAGTAGTGGACCCGGCCGCATCAGCAACCGGACCCACCGAAGCCATCAACTTGCGGATCAAGAAGTGCGCTTCTCCCGAAATCGTGGAGGGCATTCTTTACGCTGCCTACTTGACCGGATGGCAAGGACCTTTTAGTACTCGATTGGCGGCAGCAACCGGCAGAGTTGTGGCGACGTCGGATGTCGTAGAAATCGACCATGTGGTGATGACGGCACGAGCTTCGGCCTTGGGGCAAAGTGGTGCCGCGAGAGCACCTCGTCCCGGGTGGAGGCGAAGGCCTCGCTGCTGGCGTTGTCGAAACACGACCCGACACGTCCCATCGATTCTCGGATCCTAAGTCGCCGACACAGCGCGGGTGAAATCGCCTGCAGTGTAGGTTGATCCACGGCCGGTGTGGAAGATCACGTCGTCGATCGCGTTCTTTCCCCCACGCACCGTGGCGGGCATCTTGATTGCATCGCCGGTCAGCTCGGCGTCCGGGTGATCCGACAACGGGCACGCAGCAAACGCCGCCCGGACAAATCCAGTACCGAGGACAAATGCAGCTTGTTCTCATCGGTGGGGACATCGGTGATGTCGCCGCACCACTTCTGGTTGGGCACGGCCGCACTGCGGGTCAATCCCCTGCGCCGCTTCGGCTTGCGCCCGGCCAGCCCTTGCCGGCGCATCGAGTCGGCCACGGTATTCACGCTCACCCGCCAGCCCTCGTCAATCAGATCGGCGTGCGCGCGCGGCGAACCGGTTTTTACACCACATCGCAACAGAAGTGGTTAGGCTACCCACCTGTTCAGTTATTTTAAGCTCGGATGATCGGCCGTCAGAACGACTTTGCGAATAACCTGCCCCATATCGGAATTCGGCCGTGCCTGCTGAAACACCAGCTGGAAAGAGGTCAACGGCTATGAGGGAAGCACCCGTCACTCCCGTTGCAGTGATTGGAATGGCCTGCCGGCTCCCCGGTGGCATCGACTCGCCGGAAAAACTGTGGGAGGCGTTGCTGCGGGGGGACGACCTGGTCACCGAGATCCCAGCCGATCGCTGGGACGCCGACGAATATTACGACCCCGAGCCGGGTGTGCCCGGTAGGTCGGTGTCGCGATGGGGTGGATTCCTTGACGACATTTGGGGTTTCGACGCCCCGTTCTTCGGTCTCAGGACGCATGAGGCGGCCGCGATGGATCCGCACCACCGGTTGTTGATGGAGACAGCATGGGAGGCCGTAGAGCATGCCGGCCTGGATCCCCACTCGCTGTTTGGGTCCCAGACGGGCGTCTTCGTGGGGTTGTCCCACGATGACTACACCGTGCTGACCTACGAAGCGGGCGTCTTGCACGATCCCTACGCATACCCCGGCAATACGCTCAGCATGGCTTCCGGGCGCATCGCGTACTGGCTGGGGGTGCATGGTCCCGCGATGACGGTGGACTCGGCATGTTCGACCGGTATGCTCACCGCGCACTTGGCCTGTCGCAGCCTGCACGACGGCGAGAGCGACCTTGCCCTGGCCGGCGGTGTCAACGTGATGATGTCACCGATAATGAACGCCTCGGGGTCGGCGCTGGGCATGTACTCGCGGACTGGCTGCTGCCATTCGTTCGACGTCCGGGCGGACGGGTTTGTGCGGTCCGAGGGATGCGCCGTGGTCTTGCTGAAGCGACTGCCGGACGCACTGCGAGATGGCGACCGGATCCTTGCGGTGGTGCGCGGCACGGCAGCCAATCACGATGGCCGCACCAAGACTATTTCCAGGCCGTCGTTGGATGCGCAGGCCAATGCGTACCGGGCAGCGCTGGCGGCCGCGGGCGTAGACGCCGCAACGGTCGGCATGGTGGAGGCCCATGGCACCGGCACACGGGTCGGTGACCCGATTGAGTACGGCAGCCTCGCCCAGGTGTACGGCGCTGGTGGTGAGCCTTGTGCACTCGGATCGGCCAAGAGCAACTTCGGGCACACCGAGGGCGCGGCCGGCACATTGGGGCTGATCAAGGCGGCCCTCGCGCTGCAACATGGTGTGGTCCCGCCGTCGCTGCACTTCACCCGGCTGCCCGATGAGCTTGCTCAGATCGAAACGGGACTGTTCGTACCAACAGCGCTCACGCCATGGCCGTCGCGACGCGGCCACGAACGACGACGGGCGGCCGTGTCGTCGTACGGTATGAGCGGAACAAACGTGCATGCCGTGCTGGAAGAAGCCCCTGACACCGCGCAACAGCACGATGAGTCCCCCGCCCCCGCCGGCTCCCTGTTGTTCGCGCTGTCCGCTACCTCGACCGAACAGCTGCGCCGTACCTCGCGGCGGCTCGCCGAGTGGGTGAGCGGCCACGCGGACCAGCTGGTGCCGTCCGATCTCGCCTACACCTTGGCGCGCCGGCGTGCACACCGGCCAGTGCGCGCGGCCGTGGTCGCCGCGAGCCTTGAAGAACTAATCGAGCGTTTGCGCGAGGTCGCTGACGGCGACACCCCGCATCCACCCGCGGTAGGCCAGGACGACCGGGGACCGGTATGGGTGTTCTCCGGCCAGGGTTCGCAGTGGGCCGCGATGGGTGCGGCCCTGCTGGCAGCCGAGCCGGTGTTCGCCGCGACGGTGGCGGAGGCGGAGCCGTTGATAGCCCGGGAAGCCGGGTTCTCGGTCACACAGGCGATGTCGGCGCCTGAGACAGTCACCGGTATCGACCGAGTCCAGCCGACCCTGTTCACCATGCAGGTCGCACTGGCCGCCGCGATGGGCTCCTATGGAGTCGGCCCCGGCGCGGTCATCGGGCATTCACTCGGGGAGGCCGCCGCGGCCGTCGTCGCAGGGGCGCTTTCGCTCGAAGACGGGGTGCGCGTCGTCTGCCGCCGCTCGCGGTTGTTGGGCACCATCGCCGGCGCCGGGGCGATGGCCTCGGTGGAGTTGCCCGCCCGGCGCGTGAGTGAGGAACTGGCTGCCCGCAATCTTGCCGATGTGGTGGTGTCGGTGGTTGCCTCGCCGGAGTCCACTGTCATCGGCGGCACGACCGAGGCGGTTCGGGAGTTGGTCGCGATGTGGGAGCGTCGCGACATCATGGCACGCGAAGTGGCGGTCGATGTCGCGTCGCACTCACCCCAGGTCGACCCCATCCTCGCCGAGCTGGCCGATGCGTTAGCCGAACTCACCCCCATGACGCCCTCGGTGCCGTTCTACTCGGCGACCCTGGACGATGCTCGGGAGCAGCGGGCCTTGGATGCGCGTTATTGGGTGGACAATCTGCGTCATCCGGTGCGGTTCGCCGCCGCGGTGCAGGCGGCGCTGGAGGACGGCCATCGAGTCTTCGCGGAGCTCTCCCCGCACCCGCTGCTGACCCGCGCGGTGGAACAGACGGCCCAGGCAGCCGACGTCTCGGCCCAGGCGCTGGCCTGCCTGTGGCGCGAGCAGGAGCTGCCGCACGGACTGCACGAGTTCCTGGCGGGTCTGCACTGTGCGGGTGCCGCAGTGGACTTCGCGGCGCTGTACCCGGGGGGACGGCTGGTCGACGCGCCACTGCCGACCTGGACCCATCGTCGGCTGCGCATCGACTCCGGCGGCCCGAACCACCAGGCACACGGCGCCCGGACGGTAGCCGTGCATCCACTGCTTGGGGCACATGTCCGCCTGCCCGAGGAGCCGGAGCGCCACGCGTGGCAGGGTGATATCGGCACCGCGGCACTGCCGTGGTTGAGTGACCATCAGGTACATGCCGTGCCTGCCCTTCCGGGGGCTGCCTACTGCGAGATGGCGTTGTCGGCCGCTCGCACCGTGCTCGGCGAGAAGTCCGAGGTTCGTGCCATCCGCTTCGAGCAGATGCTGCTGCTGGACGGCCAGACCCCGGTAACCACGGTTGCGTCGGTTGACGCGCCCGGCCTCGTCGAGTTCGAAGTGGTGACCGATCACGAAGGCGAACGCACGCGGCGAGCCGTGGCGACCCTGCACGTCGCCGAAGATGAGCAGCCACCGCGGCGGCAGGACGTGGGCGCGCTGCTCGCGGCGCACCCGTCCCGCACCGACGGGGCCGAGCTACGCCAGCGGTTCGACTCCCGCGGGGTCCAGCTGGGTCCGGCTTTTGCAGGTCTGATCGCCGCCCACACCGCCGAAAACGCGTCCACCCTGGTGACCGAGATCGCGCTGCCCGGGCCGGTTCGCGCCCAGCAGGGCGCCTACCGCGTGCACCCGGCGTTGCTCGATGCCTGCTTCCAGTCCGTCGCTGCTCACCCGGCCGTCAACGACGTCGGCGACCGTGGCTTGCTGTTGCCGTTGAGTGTGCGACAGCTCCGCATCTGCGACCCGGCGCGGAACCCCCGCTACTGCCTCGTCCGGTTGACCCTGCACGATCGGTCGGGGGTCGAGGCCGACCTCGATGTCCTCGACGAGTCCGGCACGCCGGTGCTGATCATGCGAGGGTTCCGGATGGGCAGCAGTGCCACCGAGGGAAGCGAACCTGAGCGGGTGCTCGCCGAGCGGCTCCTCACCGTCGAATGGCGACAGAACGAGTCACCCGCCGCCTCCGCCGATACTGACCCCGGCCAGTGGCTGCTGATCACTACCTCCGATACTGAGGATTCCCTGACAACCAGACTCGTCGATGCACTGAAAGCCCTTGGTGCGCAATGTGATTGGCTTAGCTGGCCACAGCGCGCCGAACACCCGACCTGCGTCGAACAGCTGGGCAGTCGGCTGCGGGCGAGCGCCGTCAATGGCCTGGTTGTCGTGTTCCCGCCACCGCTAGGCAATCCGGACGAAGACGGCTTGGCCAGGGCCCGCGAGCACGTCTGTCACCTGGTGCGGATCGCCCGCGAACTGACTGAATCACCGGGGGAACCGCCTCGTCTCTATGTGCTGACCAGGGCCGCTCAGGCCGTCCAGCGTGGGGACCGGGCCAACCTGGACCAAGCGGGACTGCGCGGCCTGGTGCGCGTGGTCGGCGCCGAACATCCACAGCTGCGTCCCACCCAGATCGATATAGACAACGATTGCGACCCCGAAAAGGTGGCACTCGAACTGCTATCCGGCGCGGACGAGGACGAAACCGCTTGGCGGGGCGGCCAGTGGTACGTCGCCCGGCTGCGGCCCACGCCCTTGCGCCCGGACGAGCGCCGAACCACCGCGGTGAATCACGAGTGCGACGGTATGCGCCTGGTGATCCGCACTCCGGGTGACCTGGAAACCATGGAACTCGCGGCTCTCGACCGCGTGCCGCCGGGGCCAGGACAGATTGAGGTCGCGGTCACCGCATCCAGCATCAACTTCGCCGATGTCTTGGTCGCGTTCGGGCAATACCCCAGCTTCGGGGGACGCCTGCCGCAGCCGGGCACCGATTTCGCCGGCGTGGTGACCGCGGTCGGGCCCGACGTCACCGATCATCGGGTCGGTGACCATGTCGGCGGCTTCTCCAGAAACGGCTGCTGGGCCACGTTCGTCACCTGTGACGCTCGCGCCGCCGTCACGCTTCCGCCCGGGCTGACCGACGAGCTGGCGGCCGCGACGACCACTGCGCACGCGACCGCCTGGTATGGCCTGCACGACCAGGCCGGGATCACCGCCGGTGACCGGGTGCTGATCCACTCCGCCACCGGCGGCGTCGGGCAGGCGGCGATCGCGATCGCTCACGCCGCGGGGGCGGAGATCTTCGCCACGGCGGGCAGCCCACAGCGTCGAGAATTGTTGCGCGGCATGGGTATTGAGCATGTCTACGACTCGCGCAGCATCGAGTTCGCCGACCTGATCCGCCGCGACACCGACGGGTATGGCGTCGATATCGTGCTCAACTCCCTCACCGGCGCCGCGCAGCGCGCCGGGTTCGAACTGCTGTCCATTGACGGTCGGTTCGTGGAGGTCGGCAAACGCGACGTCTACGCCAACACCCGGCTGGGGCTGTATCCCTTCCGCCGCAACCTCACGTTCCACTATGTCGACCTGGCGCTGATGGTCGACAGCCGTCCCCAGCGGATCGGGGATCTGCTACGCCGTGTGTACCGGCTCGTCGGAGACGGTGAGTTGCCGCAACCGCAGAGCACTCATTACCCGCTTGCCGAGGCGGCCACCGCGATTCGGGTGATGAGCGCGGCCGAGCACACTGGCAAACTCGTGCTCGACGTCCCGCGCAGCGGACACAGCAGCGTGGTAGTGCCACCGGAGTCGGCTCGGGTCTTCCGCCGTGATGGCGCCTACATCATCACCGGCGGTCTGGGTGGCCTCGGGCTGTTCCTCGCCGCTGAGATGGCCGCAGCGGGCTGTGGCCGGATCGTGCTGACCGGCCGCTCGCAACCTAACCCCCAGGCCGAGAAGGCCATTGCGCGTATCCGTGCGACGGGGGCCGACATTCACGTGGAGTGTGGCGACATCGCCGATCCCGCAACCGCAGAGCGCCTAGTCGCCGGCGCCACTGCCACCGGACTTCCGTTACGCGGAGTGCTGCACGCCGCGGCGGTGGTGGAGGACGCCACCCTCACCACCATTACGGACGACCTGATCGACCGAGACTGGGTACCCAAGGTCTACGGCGCCTGGCACATGCACCAGGCGACGGCCGGGCAGCCGCTGGACTGGTTCTGCTCCTTCTCTTCGGCAGCCGCGCTGCTCGGCTCGCCCGGCCAGGGTGCTTACGCGGCGGCCAACAGCTGGCTGGACGCCTTCACCCACTGGCGCCGTGCGCAAGGCCTACCGGCCACCGCGATTGCGTGGGGAGCTTGGGCCCAGATCGGCCGCGCCGCGTCCCTGGAAGAAGGCGGCACCACGATGATCGCCCCCGAAGAGGGTGCGCACGCCTTCCAGAGGTTGCTGCGTTACGACCGCACCTACACCGGGTACGTGCCCACGACGGGAACGCCGTGGTTTACCGCGCTCATTGCGCGCAGCCCGTTCGCCGAGACGTTCAAGACAGCGGGCGAAGCGCAGCAACACGACACCGCCACGGTGCGCGCCGAGTTGCTAACTCTGTCCCAAGACGAGTGGCCGACCCGGCTTCGGCGGCTGGTGACCGAACAGGCCAGCCTCATCCTGCGCCGCGCCATCGATCCCGACCACCCGTTCCCCGATCACGGCCTGGACTCCCTGGGCAACCTCGAACTACGCAGCCGCATCGAAACCGAAACCGGAATACGCGTCACCCCCAAGGCCATTGCCACCCACAACACCGCGCGGGCCTTGGCCCGGCACCTGGCCGATGCGCTGGCGACTGAGCAGACCGCGTCGACGGCATTGTGATGATCTCTGCCACAACGTAAAACCGTAAAGGCACGGCTGAGGATGAAGGAGGCTGAATAGTGCCAGGGCGGATACGTCGGGCGCGCGAATCCTTGAGACGCCGCGCATCCAACAGTGATGCGCGGCCGGATAATCGGCTCGCGTTGGCGGACGAAGCCTTGTTGGCGGAGCATCACGCCGCCGACATGACGGTAGTCATTCAGGTCACGTGGGTTTATGAGCGCGCTATCGACTTCGATGGGCTGAGGCGTTTTCAGCACAATCTCGGTCACGGGTTGTTGGGACGGCGCATCGAGCGTCCGGCGCTGCCGTTCGCCCGGCATCGGTGGGTCTTAGATCGGGGGCCGTCGGACATCGATATTGCTGAGTGCGCCCGTCCGCGCGCTGAACTCAGCGACTGGGTCGATGAACGCTCACAACTGCCTATCGATGTTGAATGGGGGCCCGGCTGGCATCTCGGCGTCCTTCCCTTTACGGACGGCTCGACCGCGGTCAGCCTGGTGCTTTCCCACAACCTGATCGACGGCCTTGGGCTCGCCCTCGTGATAGTTGAAGCGGCCCTGGGCAAGACGCGCGATCTTGGCTACCCACCGCCGCGTTCACGCACTCGCCTGCGCGCAGTGGTTCAGGATGCCCGACAAACAGCGCAGGACGTACCTGAGGTTGCCCGGGCGCTTGTCACAGCAGCAAAACTGGCCCGAAAACAGGCCGGTCGCCAGCGTGATAATGCCCGATCACCGGCATCGCGACCAGTCGCCATCCGTGGAGGCGACGGTGATGACGTTGTCGTCGTGCCGGCTCTCACGATCTTCATCGACCTGGATGATTGGGATGCCCGGGCGGAGGCTCTTGGCGGAGCGAGTCACACGCTGGCCGCAGGGTTCGCTGCGAAACTCGGGGAGCGCATTGGGCGCGGACGCGCTGGTGACGGCGCCGTCAGTTTGCAACTCCCCGTCAGCGACCGCACCGAGGACGATACGCGTGCGATGGCACTGTCGTATGCGCGCGTCAGCATCGACCCGACGCGGGTAACGACGGATCTGCGTGACATCCGCGCCGCCATCAAGCAGACGCTGGGGACTCTGCGGGAGACGCCAGATGAGTCGTCGCAGCTCCTGTGGCTGCCCTCGTTCACGCCGAAGCGGGCGTTGAAACGAATGGTCGATAGGATGCCCGCCGACCCCGATCTCCCGGTGTTTTGTTCTTATCTCGGCGACCTCAGCTCGATGATCTCCCGCCCCGATGGCACCGAGGCCGCGACGGCCAACGCACGCGGGACTGGGCAACACGAAACGCGACAGTGGCTTGACCGAACAGGCGGCCGAATGATCGTGCTGTCTGGGCGCCTCAGCGGCAAGATCTTCATCAGCGTCGGCGCCTACCAACCGGGCGCAAAGAACACAAAGGCCGCGTTGCGGGAGCTGGCTGCGCGCACGCTGGCTGAGTTCGACTTGACTGGCGAGATCGACTAACGAATCGTCCCCGTGCGGCCTCAATGCGCGACAACGCCCGCGACCGTCCGGCCCTAGGTCGCGCAACGCCGCGCACACCGTGTTCGACCGCCCTAGGCCGCACCGTATGTTTACGCACGCGGTATGCGTTGCGATCCGAAATCCCTCGCCGTTTACCAGCGCCGCAGCAGCCGGCGAAGCGGTCAGTCCTATTCGCAAAGAATTTGCAAGACGGGTTGGGCGCCAGACGGTTCCCCGGGCGGGATCTCCCTAGGCCGCAAACGGCGACCTCGTTGGGATCATCAATGCAATCGGCGATCCGATCGCTGCCGACACCGCACTACTCGCGCTTGCAGGCGGTTTCGAAGGCATAGTCGTCATCGATGCGGCCCGATCGATCGTTCGCCGATTTCAGCAAACTCTAAAGTGTGGGCGGGGTCCAAACCACCGCGTCTGCAACGGTTCTCCGATGCTCCCCGCACGCCAAGCCCCACCGCCAGAGCCAGCAACATATGGCGTTGCACGGTGCTCCCGACCGGGTTGTCACAGCCACCGAAGATTGCCGGGACGGGCGTAAAAACAAAGGGTAAATCGCGGACATACTAACGAAGTCGGCCTAAGGTACTCAGTGCCGGCACCGCGATGGCCGAGTTCGCTGGGTCATCGGTTTCACAGCGTCGTCGGTACCACAGGCGGATACCTCTGTCGTGAAGGGAACAGCCGATGACAAGCTTGCTCACGGAACCGCAATTGGTGGAGACGGCGGCCAGGAACGTAGCGGAAATCAGGTCGGCGATCAGCGAGGCCAGAGCGGCCGCCGCAGGCCCGACAACCGGTGTGACGGCTGCGGCCGCCGATGAGGTCTCAGCGGCCACCGCAAAGCTGTTTGGCGGCTACGCCCAGGAGTATCAGGCGGTCCTCAATCAGGCAGGCGTGTTCCATGAGGAGTTCGCTGCGACGTTGGCCTCCGTCGGGAACGCCTACGAAGCGGCCGAGGCCGCCAACGCCAGCGCGATCTCCAGCGCGCTGGGACACTTGTTCAGCGGACCTGTCGGCCCAATCCTCGGCTCACCGACTCCGACACCGCAGCCGACATTGCAGGGAACGACCATTGGTTTGATCATGGGCGGCAGCGGCCTGCCGATCCCCCCTCCGTCCTACGTCACTGCCGTTCTCAACTACGTCAACCACAACTTCAATGTGCTGCCCTCTAACGCAAACCCCCTGTTCACGCCCGAAGGCTACTACCCCCTCATTCTCAAGAGCTTGCCCCTCAACACATCGATAAGCCAGGGCCTGCAGATCCTCGACAGCGCGATCAAAAGCACGCTAGCCAACAACCCCACGGGCAGCGTTGCCGTTCTCGGCTACTCGCAGAGCGCCGACATCTCCTCGCTGGAAATGTTGAACCTCGCGAACCCCTTGCTCAACCCGAACCCGCCCACCGCAAATCAACTCGGCTTCACCCTGCTGGGTGATCAGATGAATCCCAACGGCGGCTTTTTCGCGCGCTACCCGGGCTTCGGAGGTCAGCCGCTAACGTTCCCGAGTCTGGGGTTGACGTTATACGGCGCGACGCCCTCGAACACCATCTACCCGACCAACATCTACACGCTGGAATACGACGGATGGGCCGACTTCCCGCAATACCCGATCAACTTCGTTTCCGATCTGAACGCGTTTCTGGGCATCGCCTTTGTGCACGGCACCTACCCGAGCCTGAATCCGTCGGCGCTTCCCCCTGGCTACAACATTCAGACATTGCCGACGTCTCCGGGCTACACCGGCGTAACCAACTACTACATGATCACCACGCCGAACGGTCTGCCGCTGTTGGATCCGCTGCGGTTGATACCGGGCATCGGCAACCCACTAGCCGACCTGCTGCAACCGGATCTGACGACGATCGTGAATCTCGGCTACGGGAACCCGAACTATGGCTGGAGCCAAGGACCGGCGGACGTGCAGACGTATTTCGGGCTATTCCCCCACTACAGCCAGGCCCTGATCGCTCAGGACCTGATCCACGGAGCCCACCAGGGGACCACCGCCTTCGTGAGCGACATCCATGCAGAAACCGCGACGTCGCTGTCCAACGTTTCCCACTCGCTGGCGTCGATATCAGCAACAGGCGGAGGGAGCGTGTCGCTGCCGGCGCTGACATCGGCGGTGGCGGCGAGCTTGTCGCCCGACAGCATCATCGGGGATATCCAGGGGGCAGTCACCAACTTCGCCAACGGGATCTCGACTACCGCGGCGAATCTTTACGGAGCTCTGCTTCCGACGGCAGACATCGTGAATGCCCTGGTTACCACAATCCCGGCCTATGACGTCAACCTGTTCCTGAGCGGGATCCAGCAAGCGATCGACGGGAACGTTCTTGGTGGATTGCAATATGCACTCGTCGCTCCGATTGCTGCCGACACGGGATTGCTCACACTCGCAGGTGGTATCGAGCTTGAAGTGCTGTTAAACGCATTCGGAATTAGCCTTTAGCTCACTAGCGCCGGCTCCGCGGTGGCCCGGTAAAAACACGTGGTCGTGAAGGAATAGCCGATGACGAGCTTGCTCACGCAGCCGCAATTGATCGCAGCGGCCGCGACGGATGCGTCTGGGCTTCACGTTCGGCACCGCGACGCCCGACAATTCCTTCCCGACGCACATTTACACGATCGAGTACGACGGCTTCGCCGACTTCCCGCAATACCCGATTGAAGTCTTCTCCGATCTCAACGCCTTTATCGGCATCCTCACCTTGCACGGCCAATATCCGTTCCTCACACGCACTGAGCTCGCGAACGCTGTCCAATTGACGAATACGGTCGGCCCTACCCAGACCGAGTACTTCATTGTTCCGACCTCGGATCTGCTGTCTCCAGGCCTGCAGGGTCTGCCGCTTTTGGATCCGGTGCGTGCGATACCGGTCATCGGCAAACCAATCGCAGACCTGCTGCAACCCGACCTGACAGTCCTCGTCGACCTGGGCTACGGCAGCACCATCCAGGGCTGGTCACCCGACCCGCCGAATGTTGCCACGCCGTTCGGCGTGCTCCCGCGGGTTCCCGCACACGAGGTTGTCAGCGCTCTGGTCACCGGGACCCACCAAGGGGTTGCCGCTTTCCAGGCCGACCTCAGGGGACTTATCACGTCGCCGCCGAGCCTTTCCCTGTCCCACGTGGAGTCGACGATCGGATCGGTGTCCAGCCACCTGTCAACGGGTGTGGCGGGGCTGACGTCGGCCCTGTCCTCTCCCGACAGCTTTATCGAGGCCCTGGAGGCGGCGAACACCCGCTTCGCTAATACGGTCTCGGCTGTGGCGTCGGACGCCTACGCCACCCTGCTTCCGACAGCCGACATCGTGAATGCGCTGTTGACCTCTGTCCCGGCCTATGACTTCGACCTGTTTTTGAACGGGATACAGCAAGCGATCAACGGTGACCCAGTCGGGGGGCTGGTCTATGCATTCGGCGCGCCAGTTGCTGTCGACACGGCATTGCTGACGCTCTTCGGCGGCTTCGAACTCCGAGTCCTCGAGCACGCGGCCCAACAGATCATTGACGACATCAAGGGTGTGACACCGGCGCCGCCCGGGACGGTGTCTCTCTAGATCTACGGCTCGAGAACGAGCTTGCCGAGCACACCGCCGTCGGCCAGGCACTGCAACGCGGCCTGGGCTTCCGACAACGGATAGCGTTGTGGCGGAGGTGGTTTCAGCCCTAAAAAAACCAGTTGGCTCAGCCCCCAGGAGAATAGGGCCGCCGAGCCGGGGACCTTGTTGAGGTACTCGCCCCACGCGACACCCACCACGCTGATGTTGCGCAGCAGCAGCCGGTTGACCTTGACGGTGGGGATGCCGCCTGCGGCGAAGCCGATCACCAGCAGCTTGCCGTCGATGGCCAGCACGCGGATCGCGTCGTCGAAAGTGGAGCCACCGATGGGATCGACGACGATGTCCACGCCCTGACCATGGGTGTGCTCACGTACCCGTTCGTCCCAGCCTTCGGTCAAGGGCAGCACCAGGTCGGCGCCGAGCGAGGAGACGTAGTCGAGGGCGCCTTCGCGGTGCACGACGGCGATCACCTGGCTGGCACCCATCGCTTTGGCGATCTGGACGGCTGCCGTGCCCACCCCGCCGGCAGCCCCCAGTACCAGCACGGTGTCGCCCGGCCGCATCGCGGCGCGGCGCGCCAGCGCGAAGTACATGGTGTTGTAGTTCACCAACAACGACACCGCTTCGGCGTCATCGAGTTCATCGGGGCTGCGGATGACGTTGGCCGCCGGTGCGGCCACCTGCTCTGCGTAGCCGCCCAGAATCCCGAACGCCGAAACCCGTTCGCCGACTTTGAAACCCGAGTCCTCCGGTGCCGAACGCACGACGCCGGCGGCCTCCATCCCGGGGACGAACGGGGGCGGCAGCTTCAGTTGGTACTCGCCCTTGGTGAGCAGCAGATCCGGAAAACACACGCCGGCCGCGCGCACGTCGATGACGACGTTGCCACCATCGCTGGAGACGTCGTTGATATCGGTGTAGACCATGCCGTCTGGGCCCGACAGCTCTTGTACGACACAGGCTTTCATCGACGCTACAGCTTGAAGTTGGCTTGCTTAGCTCCAGAGAGGTCGGTGATCTTGTCCCACTGCGAGGCGACGTCATCCACTGACGGCGGCGTGTCGAAGTTGGCGCCTTCGTTCTGGAACAACGCGACCCGCTGCACCTTGCCGCCACCGACGACGAAAACCGAACCGTTGTTGGGGTTTTCCTCGGTGCACAGGTAGGCCACCACGGGCGCGACGTACTCGGGAGTGAGCTTCTTGAACACCTCGGGCGGCAGGATGTCTTCGGTCATCCTGGTGGCCGCGATCGGGGCGACCGCGTTGGCATGGATGTTGTACTTGGCACCCTCGAGCGCCAGCGTGTTGATCAGTCCGACCAGACCGAGCTTGGCAGCGCCGTAGTTGGTCTGGCCGAAGTTGCCAAACAGCCCGCTGGTGGAGGTGGCGACGACCACCCGCCCGTAGCTCTGCTCGCGGAAATGCGGCCAAGCCGCGCGCAGCACGTTGTACCCGCCGTAGAGGTGCACCTTGAGCACCGCATCCCAGTTCTCCGACGTCATCTTGTGGAAGGTGCCGTCGCGCAGGATTCCGGCGTTGCTCACCACGCCGTGCACGGCGCCGAACTCGTCGAGGGCGGTCTTGACGATGCCGGCCGCGCCTTCCTCGGTGGCGACGCTGTCGTAATTGGCGGCTGCGCGGCCGCCCGCGTCGCGGATCTCGGCGACGACCTGGTCGGCCATCGCCGATCCGGCGCCGGTGCCGTCGCGGGCTCCACCGAGGTCGTTGACGACGACGCTGGCGCCTTCCCGGGCGAGGGTCAGGGCGTACTCACGCCCCAATCCCCCACCGGCTCCGGTGACGACGACGACACGATCCTGCACTCCTGGCATCAGGTTCCTTTCTGCGACTGGGAAGTTGGCAAACCAAGATTCGGGGCGAACAACAATCAGAACATCCGGCGAGCCAGCTTGAACGCGCGCTCGGTGTAGGGCGGGTAGATGACGCTCGAGAAGTCGGGCCGGGTCGGCTTGGTCAGCACCGACTTGCGATGGCTGAACTCGTCGAATCCCCATTTGCCGTGATACGCACCCATGCCCGAGGCGCCGACGCCGCCGAACGGCAGCTTGGCCGTCGACACCTGGAAGGCGAGGTGGTTGACCAGCATGCCGCCGGCCGGCACCTCCTTGATGAACCGCTCGCGGGTGTCACGTGACTTGGTGAACAGGTACGCCGACAGCGGCTTGGGCCGAGCGTTGATGAAACCGATTGCGTCATCGAGAGATTTGACGGTGAGCACCGGCAGGATCGGCCCGAAGATCTCGTTTTTCATCAACGACCCGTCGGGGTCGGGGTCGACGACCACGGTCGGCTGGATACGCAGGTTCGACGCGTCGCACTTGCCGCCCACGGCGACTGTGCTTTTTCCGCCGCTCTGAGCGTCGGCTTCCGCCTCGGAGATGTATCCGCTCAACCGGTCGAACTGACGCTGGTTGACGATGCGCAGTCCGGCCTGGTCGTCCTCGGACCGGAACTTGGTGAGGGCGGCGCCGATCTTGCTGACCAGCTCGTCACGGATGGTGGCGTCGGCCAGCACGTAGTCGGGGGCGACGCAGGTCTGGCCGCCATTGAGGATCTTCATCCAGGCGATCCGCTTGGCCGCGACGTCAATGTCGCCGTCGGCCGCCACGACCACCGGGCTCTTGCCGCCGAGCTCGAGGGTGACCGGAGTCAGGTGCGGGGCGGCACCCTCGTAGACCTTGCGGCCGATCTCGGTGCCGCCGGTGAACATGACACGGTCTAGGCCTTGGGCGATAAGCTCCTGGCTCACCGCGCCGTCGCCCTCGACCACCGCGATCGCGTCGCGGTCGAGGTAACGGGGAACCAGCTCGGCCATTAACCGTGACGACGCCGCGGCGATTTCCGAGGGCTTCAGGATCACGGCGTTTCCAGCGGCGATCGCCCCGACCGCCGGGCCCAGCGTCAGGTAGAACGGGTAGTTCCAGGCGCCGATGATCAGCACCGTGCCATAGGGCTCGTACTCCACCCAGCCACGACCGGGCAGCTGCGGCAACTCCAGCAGCAGGTATTTGCGGCGCATCCATTTGCGCACCTTCTTGGCCGCGTACTTCGCCTCGCCGACCGTCGTCGCGACGTCGGCGATGAAGGCTTCGACCGGGTTGCGGTCCAGGTCCTCGGCGAGCGCCTTGGTGATCGCGTCCTCGTTTTCCTCCATCAGCTTCTGCAGCTGCAGCAACTGCTGCTTGCGCCACTCGACACTGCGGGTCCGCCCGCTGGCAAAGGTCTTGCGCAGCCGGGCCACCGTTTCGGCGACGCCGGTTGAGGCCTCGTGCTCGGGTTCTTGCGTCTTCGGTGCAACCGATTCGGTCGTCATCGCTGTCTTCCCTTCTCGGATATCCCCGAAAGTGCCCGCGCTACGTCGCGGCCGCTCATAGGTGATAACCGCGATCCTAACCATCTGGTCGGGAGAGCAGTAGGGAAGGATCCGCTCGTCGGCGCTGGGGTCAGGGCTTGGTGGCCGTGACGAAGCTGTTCACAAACGGCCGCGCATCCGACTGCGGCGGCCGGCCCAACCGCGTCGCTTCGTCGCGAGCACTCACCGACGCGGTGGTCCAGCCCCGCGCGTCGAACCAATCCGCCGGCTCGGAGCGGCCCCCGTGATCGAACCAGAGGTCGAACGGGTTGAACGAGGTGTCTTCCCCGCGCGCTTCGCGTTTGGCCCGCAGCTCGGCCCACTTCTCTTCGGCCTCTTTGCGTTTCTCTTCGTCGGCACCGAAGATTTCAACGGCCGCCCGGCTGCCGGGCCCGCTCAGCTGGTCGATCGAGTCGAACATGGCTTCCTGCGCGGCGGCCGGCAGAAACGGCAACAGCCCTTCGGCCAGCCACGCCGTCGGCCGGGCAGGGTCGAAACCGGCATCGCGCAACGCCTGCGGCCAATCGTGACGCAGGTCGACGGGCACCGCTCGCCGGTCCACCGTCGGCTCGGCCCCGTGCCGGGCCAGCGTCTCGGCCTTGTACTCCAGCACCCTGGGTAGGTCGATCTCGTACACAACGGTGTCGTCCGGCCACGCCAGCCGGTAGGCACGCGAATCCAGACCCGCCGCCAGGATCACCACCTGCCGAATACCGGCGCCGGCGGCTTGAGTGGCCTCGGTGAAGTACGCGTCGAAGAAGTGGGTGCGCACCGCCTGGTAGTTGATCATCTGCTGGGCGCCGACCGCGAAGTCCACCTCATCCTCGCGGTCTCCGGCCCACCAGGCCGCCACCTGCTCCCGCACCCCTTCGAGCTCAGGTGTCGACACCAGTGGCTCGGCGAACTGATCCCGGATGAGCGGGTCGGCGCTGGCGGTTTCGCGGGCGCGGGCCAGTGCGACCATCACCGCGGTCGCCCCGACGCTGGTTACGATGTCCCAGGAGTCGTCCGCGGTGCGCGGCATTACAGGCGCTCCGCGACCACGAAGTCGGAGAAGGCATCCTTGTCGTCGGCCAGCGGGACATTCTCGATCCAGCGGCCCAGCCGCTGCATCTCGTCGGTCGAGCGCTGCGCGGTGGCGCGCCAGCCGTGGTTGTTGAGCCAGTCGGTGACGTCGGCGCGGTGCTCGTCGCGGTACATCAGCTCCCCGACGTCGACGTTCTGCTGCTCCAGCCCGAGCTCTTCGGATACCTTCTTGAACCGCTCGCGCATCTGCTGGCGCCTTTCGTCGGCGTGCGCGGGTGCGGTTTCGGCCGAGACGCGGCTCCCCGGCGAACTCAACTCGCCGATCTGGGTGAACAACTTGTCTTGCGCTTCGGCCGGCAGGTACATCAACAGCCCCTCGGCCAGCCACGCGGTCCGCGCCGTCGGGTCGAACCCCGCGGCACGCAACGCGGCCGGCCAGTCCTGCCTCAGGTCGATGGCCACCTCGCGGCGGTCGGCCGAAGGAGTCACGCCGTTTTCGGCCAACGTCGTGGACTTGTACGCCAGCACCTGGGGCTGGTCGATCTCGTACACCGTGGTGCCGGCCGGCCAGTCCAGTCGGTAGGCACGCGAATCCAGCCCGGACGCCAGAATCACCACCTGCCGGATTCCGGTGGCGACGGCATCGAGGAAATAGGTGTCGAAGAAGTTCGTCCGCACCGCCTGATAGCCGCGCATGTGATGCAGGTGGGCCGCGGATTCGGCGTCGATCGCCTCCACCTTCTCCGCAATCGTCGGGTCGAGCATGGCCTCCCACATCACGCCGGCCCCCGCGCTGGTGACCAGCAGCTTGGCGTAGGGGTCGCGAATCAGCGGATCGGGCTGCTCGGTTTCGACGGCCCGGGCCGCGGCGACCATCACGGCCGTCGTTCCGACGCTGGTCTTGATGTCCCAGGTGTCGTCGTGGGTGCGCAGTGAACTCATCGCGTCGCTCCTTGAATCGATCCGAGATGCGCTCGCAGCAGCGTGCTGCGGACGGCCTCGTCGGCCAGGTCTTCGGGTACCGGGCGGCCCAGTCGGGCCATCTCGTCGCGGTTGTTCACGCTGTGCACCTGCCAGCCGTGCTCGGCCAGCCAACCAATGGCGTCCGAACGGTCGGGCTCGTGGTAGGTGAGCGCTTCGACATTGACATCCAGACCTAGCCGCTCCCGCATCCGCTTCCAGCGGTTCGTGTTGCTGCTGGAATTCATGCCGAACACCTCGACGGCAACTCGACTGCCCGGCGCGCTGAGCGCGGTGAACTCCTCGAAGAGCCGATCGGCAGCGTCGCTCGGCAGGTAGGGCAGCAGGCCCTCGGCGAGCCATGCGGTGGGTTGAGTGCGGTCGAATCCGGCGGCCACCAGCGCCGCCGGCCAGTCGTCGCGCAGATCCACCGGGACCGGGCGTCGCCCGGCCGCGGGAACCGCGCCATGCGCGCCGAGGATTCCAGTCTTGTACTCGAGCACCTTGGGCTGGTCGATTTCATAGACCGTGCTGCCCGCCGGCCAATTCAGCCGGTAGGCCCTCGAGTCCAGCCCCGCGGCGAGGACGACCACCTGCCGAATGCCGTCGTCGACGGCGCTGCGCAAGTAGTCGTCGAAGAAGTGGGTGCGCACCGCCTGGTAGTCGATACCAAGCCGATGCACCCGTTTCCCGTGCTGATCGTCGTCGAGCCAGGCCAGCTCGGGGTCGGCCAGCCGGGCCCAGGGCTGCCCGGCCGAGGACACCAAGATGCCGGCGAAGTCGTCGCGAATCAGCGGATTGACCCCAGCCGTTTCGACGGCGCGACCGGCGGCGACTCCCAATGCGGTGGCGCCGACGAGTTCGGTGATGGCCCAGCTGTCGCCGGCGGTTCGTAACGACGGAGGCAACGAAGACGGGTCGTCGAGATCAGTCATGTCCCGACCATGGTACCCGAATAAGTTAGGCAGCCTATGCGCTTTGTGCGCCACATCACCGCGCGCGGATCGGGTCCGGTGCCGGTTAGCTCCTGGACTGCCAGATAGTGCCGGTCATCAGCTGCCCCAACGACGCGATGATTGTTTCCATCTCTTGGTAGCTCCCGACAAAACCGGCGTAGAACCCCAGACCGCACAACACGACCAACAACGCTTCGGCCAACGACGAGACATCGATATCGGCGGAGATTTCGCCTTGTTCGATCGCGTCGGTGGCGGCCCAAATCAGAAATTCCCGAGTGATCTGCACGGCATCGTTCTCAGTTGGGATCAATTCCGGATGCCGCTGCGACTCCAGCGCGGCGGTGGCCAGAAACGCTGCCGTGGAAGGATTTTGGGCATCCGCCTCCATCGCGACGCAGATGAACGCCGCCATCCGCCCCGTCAGGGTCGTCTCGCGGCGGGCCCGCTCGATGCCGGCCGCGACGACGAGTTCGTTGGTCCGGTCCACCACCTCACGGTACAGCACCTGCTTGTTGGAGAAGTAGTGGTTGATCGCCGGTCGGGTCAGCCGGGCGCGGACGGCGATCGCCTCGAAAGTCGCGCCGTCGTAACCACGTTCGCTAAACACTCGACGGGCGGCGCGCACAATGCTTTTCCGCGTCTCGTCTGCTTTCGCCGCCGGGGGACGACCCGGACCGCGCCTTACCGTAAGCGGCGCCAAGTCCGCCCGTTTGAGCAGTTCTTCGGCCGAAAGGTCCGGTTCGTCGTGCGTGTACTGCTGCGCTGTGCGAGCGACGAACTGCTCAACGTAGGGCGCTAACTGCGCCGGAA
>NZ_JBKQQD010000158.1:0-71975 GCF_052144515.1 Mycobacterium sp.
CCTTCACACCTGATGCCGACAAAACTCATGAACGCCAACCCCAAGGGCGGCAAACACCGTAAGAGCCAGACACCAGATGATCAGGATCCAACCACCGCAGGACGCGGCAACCTCACACTGACACTGAGACCACCGTAGGCTCAGCGCGCGTCGAGCACTCCGCGGAGCAGGTCGATCAACGCGCACGGCTGGTCGCTTTGCACCGAGTGACCCGAATTATCCACGACATGGGCCTTACGGAATTGCTTTGCGCGCCTGGTCAATTCGGCTGCGTCCTCGTCGGTGACGAAGCCTGAAGAGCCGCCGCGTATCAGGGTGATCGGCGCGGTGAGGGCATCGACGTCGTCCCACAGGCCGCCGAAATCCGGTACGGCGCGGATGGCGTCGTAGCGCCATGTCCAGTTGCCGTTGTCGAGCCGGCGGGAGTTGTGGAACACGCCGCGGCGCAGCGCCTTCACCTCGCGGTGCGGCGCCGCGGCGATCGTCAGGTCCAGCATCGCCTGGAAGCTGGGGAACTCCCGCTCGCCGTGCATCAGCGCCACGGTGCCCTGCTGTTCGGCGGTCAGCTCGGCGTGCCGCTGCAACGCTGACGGGGTGACGTCGACGAGCACGAGTTCGTCCACCAGGGCGGGTGCGGCCGCGGCCAGTCGTATCGCGGTCAACCCGCCCAACGACATGCCCACCACGAGGTCGGCCTCCGATGCGAGGTCGTTCAGTACTGGAGCCAGGGCGGCGGCGTTGTTCTGCGGTGAGTAGTCGCCGTCCTCACGCCAGCCGGAATGGCCGTGGCCGGGCAGGTCTACTGCCAGCGCCGGCTCACCGAGGCCGACGATGACGGTGTCCCAGGTGTGCGCGTTCTGCCCGCCGCCGTGCAGAAAGACGACCCGCGGCTTGTGGCCCCAGCGTAGCGCGCTGATCCGCCCGTCGGGCGTGTCCACGTCGACCCGCTCCACGTCGGGCAGCGGACCCGTAACTCCGGCCTGCTCGACGTTCTCGGGCAGGAGCGAGAACTCGGACAGTCCGGACAGTTCGTCTTCGGAGATGTCGGTCACGACTGACGACTCTACGAGCTGCGAACGTGACGCTGCAGTCACACTCGACGTCGAACGTGACACTGCAGTCACGCTGGACGGTTCGAGCCCTCAGTCGGCGCCGATGATGAACTCTTCGAGCTGGGCGCGCGCGATGTCGTCGGGCAGTTGCTGCGGCGGGCTCTTCATCAGGTAGGCCGATGCCGCGACCACCGGTCCGCCGATGCCGCGGTCCTTGGCGATCTTGGCGGCGCGCACCGCGTCGATGATGACGCCCGCCGAGTTCGGCGAGTCCCAGACCTCGAGCTTGTACTCCAGGTTCAGCGGCACGTCACCGAACGCGCGGCCCTCCAGCCGGACGTAGGCCCACTTGCGGTCGTCTAGCCACCCGACGTGGTCGGACGGTCCGATGTGCACGTCCTTGGTCTTGAACTCGCGCTGCAGGTTGGAGGTGACGGCCTGCGTCTTGGAGATCTTCTTGGATTCCAGCCGCTCACGCTCGAGCATGTTCAGGAAGTCCATGTTGCCGCCCACGTTCAGCTGCATCGTCCGGTCGAGCTGCACCCCGCGGTCCTCGAACAGCTTGGCCATCACGCGGTGGGTGATCGTCGCACCGACCTGGCTCTTGATGTCGTCGCCGACGATCGGCACGCCTGCGTCGGCGAACTTCTTGGCCCACACCGGGTCCGAGGCGATGAACACCGGCAGCGCGTTGACGAACGCCACACCCGCGTCGATCGCGCACTGGGCGTAGAACTTGTCGGCCTCTTCGGAGCCCACGGGCAGGTAGGACACCAACACGTCGACGTTGTTCTCATTGAGGACCTGGACGACGTCGACTGGTTCGGCGTCGGACACGTCGATGGTGTCGGCGTAGTACTTGCCGATGCCGTCGAGCGTCGGGCCGCGCTGCACCGTCTCGTTTGTGGGGGGCACGTCGGCGATCTTGATCGTGTTGTTCTCCGACGCGAAGATCGCCTCCGACAGGTCGAAGCCCACCTTCTTGGCGTCCACGTCGAACGCGGCCACGAACTTCACATCGCGGACGTGGTACTGGCCGAACTTCACGTGCATCAGGCCGGGCACCATCGACGTTTCGTCGGCGTTTTGGTAGTACTCGACGCCCTGGACCAACGAGGACGCGCAGTTTCCGACGCCGACTATTGCGACTCGAACCTCGGTCTGCGCCTCCGGCGCCCCTGACGGGTTGTACTCACTCATAGGGCGTTCTCCTAACTCCGTGCCATTTTGTCTTGGGTGTTCTTGGGTGCTCGTGGTGTTTTCGTGCAAGGGGTTCACGTTTGTTCTGCCGCCCGCTCCGCCGCGATGAGCTCGTTAAGCCACTTGACTTCGCGCTCGCTGGACTCGAGCCCGAGTTGATGCAGTTGGCGGGTGTAGCGGTCGAATGAGCTGCTGGCGCGGGCCACGGCGTCGCGCAGGCCTTCCCGGCGTTCCTCGACCTGGCGGCGGCGGCCCTCCAGGATGCGCATCCGCGCCTCCGCAGGAGTGCGGTTGAAGAACGCCAGGTGCACCCCGAAGCCGTCGTCGGTGTAGTTGTGCGGTCCCGTGTCGGCGACCAGCTCACCGAAGCGCTGGCGACCGGCGTCGGTCAGTTCGTAGACCCGCCGGGCCCGGCGCACCGGGGTTCCGGCCGGGGCCGCGTTCTCGGCGATCAACCCGTCGGTTTGCATACGGCGCAGGGCGGGGTAAAGGGACCCATAGGAAAACGCCCGCAACGCTCCGAGCAGGCCAGTCAGTCGTTTGCGCAACTCATAGCCATGCATCGGCGATTCGATGAGGAGGCCCAAAATGGCCAGTTCCAGCATCGAGTCACCTCCCTTGCCTGACTGATTACGACGGACCGACGCCTCGCTTCATCGTATCGGTTCGATATATTCCCCACAACACAACCCGTTGTTGGTGCGTTGTTAGTCACATACACCGGCCCGGGAGACCGGGGTTCTGCGCATGTCCTGCGCGAGGGCAAATTCAGCCGATTCGGGGCGGCTTCACGGTGCCGGGCCAGCGCCGACGATTGAGCCACCGTAGTCGCTGCACACGTACACAGACACATTGGTTGCGTGTCGGCGCTGCGGCCGGGCACGTACTCTGGTCAGCGTGCGACTGCAGCGACAGGTGGTGGACTACGCGCTTCGGCGGCGGTCACTGCTGGCGGAGGTGTATTCGGGACGCACCGGTGTATCCGAGGTGTGTGACGCCAACCCGTACCTGCTGCGCGCCGCGAAGTTTCACGGCAAACCGAGCCAGGTGATGTGCCCGATCTGCCGAAAGGAACAGCTCACGCTGGTGTCGTGGGTGTTCGGCGATCACCTGGGCGCGGTGTCGGGCTCGGCCCGCACGGCCGAAGAGTTGGTGTTGTTGGCGACCCGGTACGAGGAGTTCTCGGTCCACGTGGTGGAGGTATGCCGCACCTGCAGCTGGAATCATCTGGTCAAGTCGTATGTGCTCGGCGCGGCACGCTCGGCGCCTCCGCCCAGGGGCACGCGCGGCACGCGGACGGCGCGCAACGGCGCGCGCACGGCCAGTGAATAACGAAGGGCGCCACCACCAGTCGTCCGGGGACGCCAGCGGCTCAGAGACTGAGCGCGTGGGCAAGCATGCGGATAGCGACGACGGCGCGCGGTCGGGGCCGGGTCAGCGCCGTCACGTCCCCCCCGACGACCGACTGACAGCGATCATCCCCGCCGTCACCGACGACCGGTCGCCGGGACCGGCAGACCCCATCGACGAGGTCAAGGCCGCGCTCGACGCCCCCGCGTCGACGCCCCGGCATGCTGGCCCCCAGCGGCGGGACCCGATCGACGAGGTCAAGGCCGCGCTGGAGCGCCGGCCGTCGAAATCCTTGCTGTCGCAGCCCAGTGATCGGCCGGACTCCCGGCGCCGCCCACCCGAAGAACCTCCGCCTCCGCCCGGGCCGCCCGGCCCCGCCGGACCGCGCAGGGGCACACCCGGGCCGAGGGTGAAGGCGGAATGGGCCCAGCAGGTCAACTGGCACTGGCTGCGGCGCGGTCTGTATCTCACCGCCGCGATGATCGTGCTGCTGCCGATCGTCACCTTCACCATGGCCTACTTCATCGTCGACATTCCCAAGCCGGGCGACATCCGGACCAACCAGGTCTCGACGATCCTGGCCAGCGACGGCTCGGAGATAGCCAAAATTGTTCCGCCCGAAGGCAATCGGGTAGACGTCAACCTCAGCCAAGTGCCGGTGCACGTGCGCCAGGCCGTGATCGCCGCCGAGGACCGCAACTTCTATTCGAACCCGGGATTCTCGTTCAGCGGCTTCGCGCGGGCGGTGAACAACAACGTGTTCGGCAGCGGCGACCTGCAGGGCGGGTCGACCATCACCCAGCAGTACGTGAAAAACGCGCTGGTCGGTTCCGCACAACACGGGGTGAGCGGCCTGATGCGCAAGGCTAAGGAACTCGTCATCGCCACCAAGATGTCGGGAGAGTGGTCCAAAGACGATGTGCTGCAGGCCTATCTGAACATCATTTACTTCGGCCGGGGCGCCTACGGGATCTCGGCCGCTTCCAAGGCCTATTTCGACAAGCCGGTCGAGCAGCTCACGGTTTCCGAAGGGGCACTGCTGGCGGCGCTGATTCGACGCCCGTCCTCGCTGGACCCGGCGGTCGATCCCAAAGGTGCGGAGGCCCGTTGGAACTGGGTCCTCGACGGCATGGTGGAAACCAAGGCGTTGTCCCCGAGTGACCGTGCGGCACAAGTCTTTCCGACGACGGTGCCGCCGGACCAGGCCCGGATGCAGAACCAGACCACCGGGCCCAACGGGCTAATCGAGCGCCAGGTCACCCGGGAACTGATGGAGCTGTTCAACATCGACGAGCAGACGTTGAACACCCAGGGGCTTCAGGTCACCACCGCGATCGATCCGAAGGCCCAGCAGGCGGCGGAGAAGGCGGTTTCGAAATACCTTGACGGACAGGATCCCGACATGCGGGCCGCCGTGGTTTCCGTCGACCCGCACAACGGCGCGATACGCGCCTACTACGGTGGTCCGGACGCCAACGGCTTCGACTTCGCGCAGGGCGGGTTGCAGACCGGATCGTCGTTCAAGGTGTTCGCCCTGATTGCCGCGCTCGAGCAGGGCATCGGCCTGGGTTACCAGTTGGACAGTTCCCCGCTTACCGTCGACGGCATCAAGATCACCAACGTCGAGGGCGAGAGTTGCGGGACCTGCAATCTCGCTGAGGCGCTCAAGATGTCGCTGAACACCTCTTATTACCGGCTGATGCTCAAACTCAAGGGCGGACCCCAGGCCGTCGCGGACGCCGCGCACCAAGCCGGCATCGCGACCAGCTTCCCCGGCGTCGCGCACACACTGTCCGAGGACGGCAAGGGCGGACCACCCAACAACGGCGTGGTGCTGGGCCAGTACCAAACCCGGGTGCTCGACATGGCCTCGGCGTACGCCACGCTGGCCGCCTCCGGTATTTACAACCGATCGCATTTCGTGCAAAAAGTCGTCAACGCCGAGGGCCAGGTGCTTTTCGACGCCGGCACGTCGAACAACAGCGGCGAGCAGCGCATCGACAAAGGCGTCGCCGACAACGTCACCGCGGCAATGCAGCCGATCGCCGGCTATTCCAATGGCCACAATCTGTCCGGGGGACGGCCGTCGGCGGCCAAGACCGGCACCGCCCAGTTGGGCGACACCGATGCCAACAAGGACGCCTGGATGGTCGGGTACACGCCGTCGCTGTCGACGGCGGTGTGGGTGGGCACCGTCCGAGGCGACAAGCCGTTGGTAACCGCCTCGGGCGCAGAGGTTTACGGCTCGGGCCTGCCATCAGACATCTGGAAGGCGACCATGGACGGCGCGCTGAAAGGCACCTCCAACGAAACCTTCCCCAAGCCGACCGAGATAGGCGGCTACGCGGGCGTTCCGGCTCCGCCGCCGCCGAAGGCGCCGCCGCCGTCGGAGACCGTCATTCAGCCCACCGTCGAGGTCGCACCGGGCATCACCATCCCGGTCGGTCCGCCCACGACCATCACGGTCGCGCCGCCGCCGCCGGCGGCACCTCCGCCCGGCCCGCCGCCCAACCAGTCGCCGCCGTGACCGACGCTCAGCAGAGCGTCACTATCTCGCCGAAGCCGTTGGCCGCCGATCTGCGCAGCGCCGACAACCGCGATTGCCCTAGCCGCACCGACTTTTTGGGCGGCGCTCTGGCAGACGTCGTCGGTGGGCCGGTGGGCCGACACGCACTGATCGGGCGCACCCGGCTGATGACCCCAGTGCGGGTGATGTTCGTGATCGCGCTGGTATTCCTGGCGTTCGGCTGGTCGACGAAGGCGGCGTGCCTGCAGTCCACCGGCACCGGGCCGGGCGATCAGCGGGTCGCCAACTGGGACAATCAGCGTGCCTATTACGAGTTGTGCTACTCCGACACCGTGCCGCTCTACGGCGCGGAGTTGTTGAGCCAGGGCAAGTTTCCGTACAAGTCGAGTTGGATCGAAAGCGACGCCAGCGGTGTGCAGCAGACCCGCTACGACGGCCAGCCCGCGGTGCGATACATGGAGTATCCGGTGCTGACCGGGGTTTACCAGTATGTGTCGATGGCGCTGGCCAAGTCCTACACGGCGCTGAGCAAGCTCGTCCCACTTCCGGTGATCGCCGAGGTGGTGATGTTTTTCGATATCGCAGCGTTCGGGCTGGCGCTGGCGTGGCTGGGTACCGTTTGGGCAACCGCGGGACTGTCGGGCCGGCGGGTGTGGGATGCGGCTCTGGTGGCCGCCTCCCCGCTGGTGATCTTTCAGATATTCACCAACTTCGACGCGCTGGCAACGGCATTCGCGATGAGCGGACTGCTGGCGTGGGCGCGGCGTAAACCGGTGCTCGCGGGTTTCCTGATCGGGCTGGGCGCCGCGGCCAAGTTGTATCCGCTGTTGTTCCTGGGCCCCTTGTTGGTGCTGGGGATCCGCACCCGTCGCCTGGGCGGGGTGGTCCGCACGGCGGCGACGGCGGCGCTGACCTGGCTGGTGGTGAATCTGCCAGTGCTGCTGCTGTTTCCGCGGGGGTGGTCGGAGTTTTTCCGGCTCAACACCCGGCGCGGCGACGACATGGACTCGCTGTATAACGTCGTGAAATCGTTCACCGGCTGGCGCGGCTTCGATCCCAAGCTGGGGTTCTGGGAGCCGCCGATGGTGCTTAACATCGTGGTCGCGGTGTTGTTCGCATTGTGTTGTGCGGCGATAGGTTATATCGCCCTCACCGCCCCGCAGCGGCCGCGGGTGGCACAGTTGACGTTCTTGATGGTGGCGGCATTCCTGTTGACCAACAAGGTGTGGAGCCCCCAATTCTCGCTGTGGCTGGTACCGCTGGCGGTGCTGGCGCTGCCGCATCGCCGGCTACTCCTGGCGTGGATGACGGTTGACGCACTGGTATGGGTGCCGCGGATGTACTTCCTGTACGGCAACCCGAACCGTTCGCTGCCCGAACAGTGGTTCACCACGACGGTGCTGCTACGTGACATCGCGGTGATAGCGTTGTGCGCGTTGGTCGTTCGGCAGATCTACCGGCCCGATGAGGATCCTGTGCGATGGGGCGGGCGGGTGGACGACCCCGGGGGCGGGCCGTTTGATCGTGCCCCAGACACCCCGCCCGGTTGGCTGCCGGCCTGGCTGCGCCCGCCGGGGCTGTTGCGGCCCCCGGTCACGCCGGCAGCGGCTACAGCGTTTGGGGTCCCCGAAACCGAGACCGCTGAGACCGTTGCAAGCGAGGCGTGATGCAGGCCGCAATCGCACTGTTCGACCGCTTCACCGCGCTCGACGCTGTCGGGCCCTACGAAGTGCTGCAACGCATTCCGTCGATCGACGTGATATTCGTCGGACACCGGCGCGGTGAGGTGCGCACCGAAAACGGGATGCTCGGCGTCACCTGCGACGCGACGTTCGACGAGGTCGGCGCTCCGGATGTGGTGGTGGTGCCCGGCGGTATCGGAACCCGTCAACTGATCCAGGACGAAATGATCCACGCCTGGCTGCACTCGGTACACCCACACACCACATTCACCACTTCGGTGTGCACCGGCTCGCTGTTGCTGGCCGCCGCAGGCCTGCTTGACGGACTCACCGCGACCACGCACTGGAGCGCCGCCGACCTGCTCAACGAGTTGGGTGCGCGCTATGTGCCCGACCGCGTCGTCGAGCATCTACCGCAGCGGATCGTCACCGCCGCGGGTGTGTCCAGCGGGATCGACATGGCCTTGCGGCTGGTTGAGCTGTTGGTCGATCGCGAGGCCGCGCAGGCCGCTCAGCTGCTCATCGAATACGACCCGCGGCCGCCGTTCGACTCGGGTTCGCTCGCCAAGGCCGACGCGGCGACGAAGGCCAGGGCCGACGAATACCGGCAATCCCGGAAGTGACGCGTTTCGCCGGATTTTTCGGCGCGGCCCACCGTCCGGTAGCCTAGGGCGGTTGCCGACGCAGGCGACCCTCCTGCCACGGATCGACCGTGGCCGTATAGACCAGAGGAGGTGGTGAGGTTTCCATGCGTCCATACGAAATCATGGTCATTCTTGACCCCACGCTCGACGAACGCACTGTTTCCCCGTCGCTGGAGGCGTTCCTCAACGTCGTCCGCAAGGACGGCGGAAAGGTCGAGAAGGTCGACATCTGGGGTAAGCGCAGGTTGGCATACGAGATTGCCAAGCACGCCGAAGGTATCTACGTCGTCATCGACCTGAAGGCTGCCCCGGCGACGGTGTCCGAGCTCGACCGTCAGCTCAGCCTCAACGAGTCGGTGTTGCGCACCAAGGTGATGCGCACCGACAAGCACTAGCCCGGCGACGATGCGACCGGGTAGCGGGCGAGGAGCTGGGCAATCAAGCATTAGCCCGGCGACGATGCTGCCGCGCAGCCTGCGCGGGCGAGCCGGGCGATCAAGCACTTGCCGGGTGACTCCCCCTTGTCTGGGTCCTTGCGTAGGCTCAGCGGGAACCCGCGACTCAGGAGGAAAATGTGGCTGGTGACACCACCATCACCGTTGTCGGAAATCTGACCGCTGACCCCGAACTGCGGTTCACTCCGTCGGGTGCCGCCGTCGCGAATTTCACGGTGGCATCGACCCCTCGGATTTATGACCGTCAGAGCGGGGAATGGAAAGACGGCGAGGCGCTGTTTTTGCGGTGCAATATCTGGCGGGAAGCCGCGGAGAATGTGGCCGAAAGCCTGACCCGGGGAGCACGGGTGATCGTCACCGGGCGGCTCAAGCAGCGTTCCTTCGAGACGCGCGAAGGGGAGAAGCGCACCGTCTTTGAGGTCGAGGTTGACGAGATCGGACCTTCGCTTCGCTACGCCACCGCCAAGGTCAACAAGGCCAGCCGCAGCGGCGGTGGAGGTGGCGGCGGGTTCGGCGCAGGCGGCGGCTCCCGTCCGGCACCCGCGGCCCAGCCGAGCGGCAGCGCACCGGCCGACGACCCGTGGGGCAGCGCCCCGGCGTCGGGCTCGTTCGGCGGCGGTGACGACGAACCGCCCTTCTGACGTAAAGACAATTCGAAACACTTTAGAGCACTGAGAAAGAGAAAGACCGATATACATGGCGAAGTCCACCAAACGGCGCCCGGCTCCGGAAAAGCCGATCAAGGCGCGCAAATGCGTCTTCTGCTCCAAGAAGGGTCAATCGATCGACTACAAGGACACCACGCTGCTGCGCACTTACATCAGTGAGCGGGGCAAGATCCGCGCACGCCGGGTCACCGGCAACTGCGTGCAGCACCAACGTGACATCGCGATCGCGGTGAAGAATGCCCGCGAGGTCGCGCTGCTGCCCTTCACCTCGTCAACACGCTAGCCGCCGGACACGCAACGGAAAGTACGAAAACAATGAAGCTGATTCTGACGGCTGACGTCGACCACCTGGGTTCCGTCGGTGACACCGTCGAGGTCAAGGACGGGTTCGGTCGCAACTTCCTGCTTCCGCGCGGCCTGGCGATCGTCGCGTCGCGCGGCGCGCAGAAGCAGGCCGACGAGATCCGTCGTGGCCGCGAGACCAAGACCGTGCGCGACCTCGAGCATGCCAACGAAATCAAGGCCGAGATCGAGGCGCTGGGCCCGGTCTCGCTGCCGGTGAAGACGGCGGCCGATTCCGGCAAGCTGTTCGGCTCGGTGACCGCCGGTGACGTCGTCGCTGCGATCAAGAAGGCCGGCGGGCCGAACCTCGACAAGCGAATCGTTCGGCTGCCCCAGACGCACATCAAGTCGGTGGGCACGCACCCGGTGTCGGTGCGGCTGCACCCCGAAATCGACGTCGTGGTTTCGCTCGAGGTCGTCGGGCAGAGCTAAGCCCCGGCGGCTTTGCTGAGCCGTCGTTCTTGCCGTGGCTGCCGAGTTGTCGGTGCGCTTATGGTTGAAATCGTTGACCTTGCGGATAGGGGTCAGCGGTGACGAGGTGGGGGCGGCATGATTCCGACATCATGGGTGCTGCGCGGCGGGGTGCTTGTTGCAGTGCTCGTCGGCGCTGCACCGGTGGGGGCGTGCGAGACCCGAGTCAATCATGCCGATCCACCGCGGGCCGTCGACCAGCTGGCCAGCATGCTGGCCGATGAATCGGCCATCAACGCGATCATGGGCACCACCGCGCTTCGGGTGTATTACACCTACCGTGCGCTGCCCGGGTGGCCGGAGGGCGACGTGTATTCGCGCCCTGAATGCATGCCGCAGATCGCCAACGCGATGAAAGTGGGGTATCACGGCAGCCATTACGGCCAGGTGCGGGGAGCGCGGCTGGCCGACGACCGCCCGAGCGACGCGCGCAGCATCGACGAGGCGGTGGTTGCCTTCGACAGCGGTTCGGCTGCGCAGACATTCGTTGCTGCCACCGTGCAGTCCTGGCGAGCCTGCGCGGACGCGGTTCTGACGATCACGTCGGCGAACAGGGCGCCCGAACGCTGGAACATGGGAAGTCCGCGGGTCGTCAACGGGGTGCAAGTGGTCGACGCCGACGACCCCGACTCGACGTCGGGCTGGCGTACCTCGCATGCGATGCGCGCGGCCGACAACGTGGTGATCGACGTCCGCGTCACCGATTACGCGGTGAGCGACCAGGCGGTGCGCGTTGTCAACGCGATCGCCGGCGGCAATCCACTGTGAAGGTGGGTGGCGCGAGCCGTTCGCGGCAAACACCGCTGCGGCGGGGCGGAGCGGGGCGGATCGCCGCGGCCGACGTGCGCCGCTCCGGCATTGGCTGCAGCGCCGGCATAGCGCCGTCGGGCTGGCGAACTATTTCGGCGCAGCGTGCGCGTAAGCGTCTTTACCGACACGTAACGCGGCGAAAATCTGGCTGAAAGCCAACACGCCCGACGCGGTAACCTGGCCCGACACGCCGAAGAGATTCTTCTCCACACCAAAGCCACCGCGTGTCAGCGCGTTAATCTGCATTGATGTAATCCCGCCCCGGATTAATCCACAGGTTGTCCACACCCCTTCAACACAGGTGTCAACGGATATGCACACACGATGCACAGCTTCATGAACAGCAGCCCCTTGGAGTGCTCGCCAGCAACGTTTACGTTCAACCCGGCGCGAGGCAACGCGGGCGCTTGGTGTGCGGGTGTCGGTGCCTCGGCTTACGCTCTGAAGGCCTGTTATCGAATGTATGTTCGGCTGCTCGTCAGAGGGAGGTAAGAGTCCGTGGCGGTCGTCGACGATCTGGGCCATCCGGACATGGATGCCTCGCCGCCCAGTGAAGACTTCGGCCGTCAGCCACCGCAAGATCTGGCCGCCGAGCAGTCGGTGCTGGGCGGGATGCTGCTGAGCAAGGACGCCATCGCCGATGTGCTGGAACGGCTGCGGCCTGGCGACTTCTATCGGCCGGTGCACCAGAACGTCTACGACGCCATCCTGGACCTGTACGGGCGGGGGGAGCCAGCTGACGCGGTGACGGTGGCCGCCGAACTGGACCGCCGCGGGTTGCTGCGCCGCATCGGCGGTGCCCCGTACTTGCACACCCTGATCTCGACGGTGCCGACGGCCGCCAACGCCGGCTACTACGCGGGCATCGTCGCCGAGAAGGCGCTACTGCGCCGGCTGGTAGAGGCCGGAACGCGCGTGGTGCAGTACGGCTACGCGGGCGCCGAGGGCGCCGATGTCGCCGAGGTGGTCGACCGCGCTCAGGCGGAGATCTACGACGTCGCCGATCGGCGGCTTTCCGAGGACTTCGTCCCGCTCGAGGATCTGCTGCAGCCGACGATGGACGAGATCGACGCCATCGCTTCCAGCGGAGGTATTTCGCGGGGCGTGCCGACCGGCTTCAACGAGCTCGACGAGGTGACCAACGGACTGCATCCCGGACAGATGATCATCGTGGCCGCGCGCCCGGGCGTGGGTAAGGCGCTCGCGCTGGACACGCCACTGCCCACACCGTCGGGCTGGACCGCGATGGGTGACGTCGCGGTCGGTGACGAGTTGCTCGACGCCGACGGTCTGCCGACGCGGGTAGTGGCCGCGACGGAGGTCATGTTGGGCCGGCCGTGCTATGAGATCGAGTTTTCCGACGGCACGGTCATCGTCGCCGACGCCCAGCACCGGTGGCCGACGGGCGACGGCATCCGGACGTCGGCTCAATTGCGTTGCGGCCTGGACACAATCGTGGTGGCAAGGTCCGCCGCTCGGTACCCCGAGCGGCGGACCGCCTCCGCCGTGCTGGCCCCCGTGCTGCACATCGCCACGGTGCGCCGGGTGCACAGCGTTCCGGTGCGCTGCGTCCAGGTGGACAATCCCGAGCACCTGTATCTGGCCGGCCGCGGGATGGTGCCGACGCACAACTCCACGCTCGGGCTGGACTTCATGCGGTCGTGTTCGATCAAGCATCGGCTGGCCAGCGTCATCTTCTCGCTGGAAATGAGCAAGTCCGAGATCGTGATGCGGCTGCTCTCGGCGGAGGCGAAGATCAAGCTCTCCGATATGCGTTCGGGCCGGATGAACGACGACGACTGGACGCGGCTGGCGCGACGGATGAGCGAAATCAGCGAGGCGCCACTGTATATCGACGACTCGCCGAACCTGACCATGATGGAGATCCGCGCCAAGGCGCGACGGCTGCGGCAGAAAGCCGACTTGAAGCTGGTCGTGGTCGACTACATGCAGCTGATGACCTCGGGCAAGAAATACGAGTCGCGACAGGTAGAAGTGTCGGAGTTCTCTCGCCAACTCAAGCTGCTCGCCAAAGAGCTTGAGGTACCAGTGGTTGCGATCAGCCAGCTCAACCGCGGTCCCGAGCAGCGCACCGACAAGAAGCCGATGCTGTCCGACCTTCGTGAGTCGGGATGTCTTACCGCCGCCACGCGGATCTTGCGTGCCGATACCGGCGCCGAGGTCACGTTCGGTGAGCTCATGCGCACCGGCGAGCGCCCGCTGGTGTGGTCGCTGGACGAGCGGTTGCGCATGGTGGCCCGGCCGATGACCAACGTGTTCCCCAGTGGGCGCAAGGAGGTGTTTCGGCTTCGGCTGGCCTCAGGGCGTGAAGTCGAGGCCACCGGCAACCATCCGTTCATGAAGCTCGATGGCTGGACTCAGTTGGAGCAGCTGGAGGTTGGTGATCGCATTGCGGTACCCCGCCGGGTGCCAGAACCCGTTGACACGCAGCGGATGGACGATGCCGAGGTCATGCTGCTCGCCCACATGATTGGCGACGGGTCGTGCGTGAAGAACCAGCCGATCCGCTACGCCTCGGTGGACGAAGCGAACCTCGTCGCGGTGACGATCTCCGCCGCGCACTTCGGTGTGACGGCAGTGCGCGACGACTGCCCGGCAGCGCGAGTGACCACCTTGCGGCTGCGGTCGCCAAACCGGCTGGCACGTGGCAAGCGGAACCCTATCGCGGCGTGGCTCGATGGACTCGGCCTGTTCGGGCGACGGAGTCATGAAAAGTTCGTGCCACAACCAGTTTTCGCATTACCCAATGACCAGGTGGCGTTGTTTCTCTGTCACCTTTGGGCGACAGACGGTTCGGTTCGGTGGGATCCTGTGGGTGGGCAGGCGAAGATCTACTACGCATCGACAAGTCGCCGTCTAGTCGATGACATTGCCCAGTTGCTCCTGCGTTTCGGCATCCTTTCGAAGATCAGCCGGGTTCCCAAGTCTGGATACCGCGATTGCTGGCATTTGCACATCGACAGAGCAGAGAATCAGACCCGGTTCCTTCGTAACATTGGTGTCCACGGCGCACGCGCTAAGTTGGTGCATGAGGTACTCGCTGAACTGTCGGTGCGTACAGGTCGTGCGGGCACCGACACGGTACCCCAGGAAGTGTGGGCGAAAATCGGGTCGGCCTTGGCCGCCAAAGGAATAACTCACCGGGAGCTGTCTGTGGCTATGAAATCAAGCTTCGCAACTGCGACACGGAGGTTCGCACCGGGACGTTCTCGGCTGCATGGTGTCGCGGCGATGCTCGACGATGGACCGCTGCACGCGCTCGCAACAAGCGACGTGTTCTGGGACCGGATTATGGATATTACTAGCATCGGAGACCGCGATGTTTACGACGGAACCGTAAGCGGCACAGAAAATTTCGTCGCAAATGGCATCAGCCTGCATAACTCGTTGGAACAAGATGCCGACGTCGTGGTCCTGCTGCACCGGCCCGACGCGTTCGACCGCGACGATCCGCGGGGGGGAGAGGCGGACTTGATTCTGGCCAAGCACCGCAACGGCCCGACCAAGACGGTCACTGTGGCGCATCAACTGCATCTGTCGCGATTCGCCAACATGGCGCGTTGACGCTAGTTTTGGTTCTGAAGATGTGCCCCGCTGATATTGTTGCGCTACAACGCATCTAGGGAGCAATGACTGAGTAAGTCGAAGGGCGGACATTGGCCGCATTAGAGGGCGAGATCACGTTGGTGACCGGCGCTTCGTCAGGTCTGGGCGCGGAAACCGCGCGGCTGCTATCCCGCCAGGGCGCAACGGTTTTCGGCATCGCACGGGATGCCGATCGGCTCGCCGAGGTGTTCGCTGACATCGACGGCGGTGCGTACGCGTTGGTGGACGTGGCTTCGGCGCAGGCGTGCAGAGGCGCCGTAGAGCAGTGCGTCGCAAAGTTCGGTGGGCTCGATGTGCTGATCAACATCGCCGGCCGGCACCAGATGCGCCGGACCGAGTTGATGAGCGACGAGGACTGGGCAGAAGACCTCGCGACCAACCTGAGTGGGCCGTTCTACCTGTGCCGGGCCGCGCTGCCGCACCTGCTGGCCCGAGGCGGCAACATCGTCAACGTCGCCTCCATCGCCGGTGTCGAGGGCCAGGCGTATTCGGCCGGCTACTGCTCGGCCAAACATGGGTTGATCGGCCTGACCCGTGCCCTGGCCGTGGAGTACACGGCGGATCGGCTGCGCGTCAATGCGGTGTGCCCGGGCGGCATGCTGACCCCGCAGATCGAGCAGTTCAGCGCCCCGGAGAACCCCAACTACGACCTGATCCTGCGGTCGGCGTCACCGCGCGGCATGATGCAGCCCCGCGATGTCGCCAGCGTGATCGCGTTTCTCGCCAGCGACGATGCCGCGGCCATCCACGGCGCCGTCTATCGGGTCGACAACGGTAAAGGCGCAGGCTGAGTCCCGCCTGCCTGCTAGGCACGCGAGCGGTCCTCTCAATTGGTATGCGGCACTGCGGCTTTGCGCCGAGCGCGATATGCAGGACGTCAAGGCTGGCTGAACCGATACCGCCCCTAGTCGATGCCGATCCCCGTGTCCTACGCTTCATCCACACGAAGGCGAAAGGTCAATCCATGCGAATCAGCCTGATAACCAACCTCGACAACGAGTCGCCGGTCGAATCCTGTATCCGCGAGTTGGCCCAAGCGCGCGACGAGGGGTTTGCCCGGCTGTGGTTTACCCAGATGCCGTACGACGTCGATCTGCTGACCGTCCTGGCCGCGGCGCTGCGCGAGGTTCCTGACATTGAGGTGGCCAGCGGCGTGGTGCCGATCCAAAACCAACATCCGACGTTACTTGCGCAACGGGCGTTGACCCTCAACATGATTGGCGACGGGCGGTTCACGCTTGGCATCGGAGTTACCCACCGGGCAGTGACCGAGGGAATGTGGGGTATCTCTTGGGACAAGTCGGTGAAGCGGTTGTCGGAATACCTCGACGGGCTGCTGCCCCTGCTGGCCAAGGAGTCGGTCGACGCCCCTGGCGAGCTCGTCACGACCAGGGGCGCGTTGCAGATACCCCGCGCGCCGACCCCCAAGGTGTACGTCGCCGCGCTCGGTCCGCAGATGCTGCGGGTCGCTGGTCGACGCACGGCGGGCACGATCACCTGGATGACGGGCCCGAAGACGCTGCGGGAACACGTCGGACCCACGCTGCGCGCCGCAGCCGCGGAAGTAGGACGCGCCGACGGGTCGGTCGCGGTCGCCGCCGCGCTGCCGGTGAGCGTGACAGACGACGTCGACGGCGCGCGGTCGCTCGCCGCTCAGCAATTCGCGATGTACGGGCACCTGCCGTCCTACCGCGCGATGCTCGACAGGGAGGGTTATTCCGGTCCGGAAGACGCCGCGTTGATCGGGGACGAGTCCACGGTGTCGCAGCACCTCGATGAGCTTCGCGACGGAGGCGTGGACGAGTTCGTCGCCATCTCGTTCGAACCGTCGCCCGAGGCAGGTGTGCGCACGCGAGCGTGCTTGCGCGCGTGGGAATCTAAGACTTCAAGTTCCTAGCCTCCGTCGAAGGCGATGACCAGCTGGATCGCGGCCGATCCCCGCTCGCGCCAGCGTGAATTTGGGTGGATGCTTTACACGTCAAGTCCCCGCACAGCGCGAAAGGCGTTGCCCGTATGTCAGCGATCAGCCCGCCCGCCTTTGCCTAGGATGCTCAGCTGGTGACTCTGGATCACAAGGAGCGTGCCGACGCTGAGCAGCCGTCGGTATGGGCACCTCTGCGCAGTCGCGTATACCGCAGTCTGTTCATCGCGCAGTTGGCCTCCAACATCGGGTCGTGGATGCAAAGCGTGGCGGCCCAATGGTTTTTGGTGGAAAAGCACAGCAGTGACGTCATCATTGCGTCGGTCCAGACAGCAAGTCTTGCGCCGACGCTGCTTTTGGGACTGCTCGCGGGGGCGCTTGCCGACCTGTTCGACCGGCGGCGATTACTGATTGTCCTCCAGACGTATGCAGTGCTGGTGGCGCTGGCGCTAGCGGTGCTGACATACCTCGGTCGCGTCGGCCCGACAGCACTGTTGATGTTTACGTTGGCCATCGGCTGCGCTTCTGCACTGACCGGACCGGCCTGGCAGGCGATTCAGCCCGAGACCGTCCCGCGCGAGCAGATACCGGCCGCCTCGATTTTGGGCAGCGTCTCGGGTAACGCCGCCCGGGCTATTGGACCGGCTATTGGCGGCGTCGTCGTGGCATTGGCAGGCCCTGCGGCGGTCTTCGCGATCAACGCGGTGTCGTTCGCTGCAATAATCGTTGCCCTGCTGGCGTGGAAGCGACCAAAGCAACGTACGCCACTCGAGCGAGAGCACTTCGGCCACGCCATCGTATCTGGACTGCTATTCGTTGGTAATAGTCCGATCTTCCGCAGGATCCTTTTGCGTGCAGCCCTTTTCCTGTTTCCCGCATCGGCAGTGTTGGCTCTGCTGCCGGTGGCTGCCGCCCACAGGTGGCACCTGGGATCAGCCGGCTATGGTGTGGCGCTAGCGGCCATCGGTTTCGGCGCTGTACTCGCTGTCGTGTTTGCCACACAGTTGCACCGCAGAGTGTCGGACAACGTGCTGCTGGCTGCGTCCGCCGCCGTATCCGGTCTTGCGCCGTTGGCGGTGGTCTGGCTGCCGTTCGCTGCGGCGACGCCTTTCTTGGTGTTGTCCGGGATGGCGTGGCTGATCACGCTGACGACGCTGAACGCTGCAGCGCAGTTGTCGTTGCCGCGATGGGTTCGGGCCCGGGGGTTGTCGGCGTATCTGCTGGTCGCCACGGGATCTCAGGCAATCGGCTCCTATGTCTGGGGCGCCATCGCCACGCGGGGGGGACTTCAGATGGCGATGATCGGCTCGGCCGTGGTGTTGGGCGTCGTTGCGCTCAGCACCCCCGCGCTGGGGCTCCGACCGTGCACCGGAATGCTGAGCCTCGACGTTTCGACTGCCTGGCCATCGCCGACAGTCACTTTCGAACCATGTCCTAGCGATGGACCGGTGCTGGTAACCGTCCACTACCGAGTGCCGGCCGAGAGCCTGAAAGACTTCACCGAGGCGATGAGAGCAGTCAGGCAGTCGCGGCTGCGAACGGGTGGCCACAGTTGGCGGCTGTATCACAGTGTCGGACGGCCCGATACGTTCCTCGAGAGGTTCACCGTGGCGTCCTGGACCGAATTCGAACGACAGCGCACCGAGCGCTGGCTCGATTACGACACTGATGGTGTCGGGAAGGCGATCAGCTACACCGTCGACCGCGACCGACAGCACGAGTACTACCTGGCTTTGCGGATGCGCCGATGACTTGTGACGAGGCCTCTGGCGCGAAATGCCTTACGGGCCAAGGCCACTGGTAGTAGCGACCCGCCGCTAGACCCGATGGTGGCGACCCGCTTCGCCCGGCTACGCCGCGCTCGCGATCGCCACTAGACCGCCGACTTTTCCAGGATGTGCACGCCGCAGGCGGAGCCCAGGCCGATCACGTGGGCCAGCCCCACCTTGGCGTTCTCGATCTGGCGATCGCCCGCCTCGCCGCGAAGGTGATGGCAGATCTCCCAGATGTTGGCGATGCCGGTGGCCGCGATCGGGTGACCCTTGGACTGCAGCCCGCCGGATACGTTGACCGGGGTCGAGCCGTCACGCCAGGAGGCACCCGAGTTGAAGAAGTCGGCGGCGCCGCCCTCTTCGCACAGCATCAGGTTGTCGTAGTGCACCAGCTCGGCGGTGGCGAAGCAGTCGTGCAGCTCTACCAGGTCGAGGTCGCTCGGCTCGACGCCGGCCTGCTCGTAGGCGGTCGCGGCGGCGTTGCGCGTCAGGGTGTTGACGTTCGGCAGGACCTGGCACCCCTCCTCCCAGGGGTCGGTGGTCAGCACCGAAGCCGACACCTTCACCGCGCGCCGTTGCTGTTCGAGCGAGAGCGACTTCAACGTCTCGCCGTTGCACACGACCGCGGCCGCGGCACCGTCACAGTTGGCCGAGCACATCGGGCGGGTGTTCGGGTAGGCGATCATGACGTCACCCATGATCTGCTCGAGCGTGAACCTCTTCTGGTAAGCGGCCAGCGGATTCAACGTCGAGTGGGCGTGGTTCGTCTCGCTGATCTTGGCGAACAATTCGAAGCTCGTGCCGCCGTACTTGTGGCCGTACTCGGTGCCGATCTGGGCGAACACACCGGGCATGGCCTCGGTGCCGATCCGCCCGTCGACCGGCGCAACGGCACCGTAGCGGCCCTTTGGCGACCAGACGTCGGCGTCGGCCTTCTTGTTGCCGCCCGCGCCGAGCAGCCCAGCGCCGGAGAGCTTTTCGACACCTACGGCCAATCCGTACTTCACCTCGCCGGCCTTCACGGCCATGATGGCGGTCCGCAGCGCGGTGGCCCCGGTAGCGCAGGCGTTGGCCACGTTGTACACCGGGATGCCGGTCTGGCCGATCTGCTTCTGAAGCTGTTGACCGATCCCGGCGTTCGCGGCCATCAGGTTGCCGGCCGCAATGACGCCGATGTCGGCCATGGTCACGCCGGCGTCGGAGAGCGCGCCGGTCGCGGCCTCGGCCGCCAGATCAACGGTGTCCTTGTCGGGGTGCTTGCCGAACTTGGTCATCCGGATCCCGAGAATCCAAATTTCGTCGCTGGCGCTCATCGTCGCTGCTCCTTCGTCGGTCGGTGGTGGTGGGTCATCAGGCGGGCTCGAAGCCGAAGCCAATCGCCTCGGTGCCCTCGGAGTCGGTGCCGATCGAGTATGTGGCGAGCCGCACTTTCATGCCGTCGCGGATCTGCTCGGGATCGGGGTCGACGTTGATGAGGTTGGCGCGGACCCGGGTGCCGTCGCAGTCGACCACGGACGCGACGAACGGGGTGGGGATCCCCGGCGCGGCGAAGGTGACGATCGTGAACGCGCGCACCGTGCCCTCGGTCGCAACCGGGACGGTCTTGAATTCGGTCGCGAAGCACCCAGCGCACGCGTTGCGCCGGTCAAAAAACCGGGCGCCGCAGTTGGTACATTCCTGCGCGATCAGGTGCGGCTCGCCGTCGTCGAGCACCAGATAGTCGACCAAAGGGATCTGCCCAGCCATAAAAACCTCCACCATGTCCGGCTTAGCGCACCAGTACCGTCAACCTACTTGCCCAGATTTGACAATCATGAACCGGTCACATGACTGGGGCCAGACCCCGGAACGTCGGGTGGGCTTAGGCCGGTGAGCCGTCGACCTCGACGGAGGTGAACTGCAGATCGTCCGCGCCGCCGCACCAGCGTTCGAGCTCGGCCCAGGCGAGCGGAAGCAGAATGCCTTCGGCCTGCTCTCGTGTAGGACGGGCTGGAAGCTCGACGCTGGTCGTGATGTCATCGGCGAACTTGACGTCATGGGAGACGTACCAGCCCCGCAATTCGAAGGTTGGCATTTCAGGTTCCTCGAGTATGCTGCGTGACCTCGTGCGTCTCATCGAAATCATTCAGCCGGCTCTCAGCAACATCAGCTTGTGTGAGGGTAGAAGTCAACTCAGACACCTTTCGAAAGGAGCATGGCAGTGGACACCGAGACCGTGGACCGCCAATTCAATGCACTGCAGCAGCAGGCGCAACAAACCGCAACATTGATCCAAACGCTCGCCGGGAAATTGTCCACCGCGGCCGCGGCCGGCGACCCCAACGCTCGCGAATGGGCACTGGACCTCAAGGAGATCGCACTAGCGATCCGCGACGAGCAGAGCACCACCACGGAGCTCCTGCAAGCGATCCACACACTGGTCGACAATCATGTTGCTGCGACCGAGCCGTCTTACTATCCGCAGCCTGCCCAGTACGCGCAACCGCCGCAATACCAGGCCCCGTATCAGCCGCAGTACCAGCAGCCCGCGCCATCCGGCGGTGGGACGCTGCAGCGGTTCCTTGGCGGACGGTTTGGCCAGGCAATCGTCACCGGTGCGGGCATCGGGATCGGCGACGACATCGTCAACAGCATCTTCGACAAGCTTTGAGCTGCAACAGTATTCGGCCCGTCGTTCCGAATTGGGAAGGTGCAAAAAGGTTTTATGTGCTGCGTGCAGGCCATCGCGCTGAATTGCATAGCTGGGAAATAGCTTTTGGACAGGCCGGCTCAATCTCCCGTGACTAGCGTCGATGTTGTTACGCCGAGGAGGGGAGATAATGGTGGCACAACGCACCGTCAGACTCCGTCGATTTATGGGGGCCCGCCGCCTCCGCCGCCAGTCTGTGTTCCATTCCTTCCCTGCTGACCGGTTTTGGTTAGGAGGGAGGTGACCGCCGACGCTGTGGACACCGCCGATGATGCCGGTGCCCACAGCGTCAGCGGGTAGTTTCGGCGAGTACCGACGAATATCATTGTTGGGCAAAGAATTACAACCCCCGCACCAAGTGCGATTACCTGCCGGTGCGCTCGCGGTGCTTGCATCCAGGCCAGCAGCAGGGTCGGCGCTGGCCTTCTTCCAGTTCCTCTTGGGTGCGGCGAATTCGTCGCTGACGGGTCACCTGTTGCTTCGCATCCCCGACCCAGCAGATGAACTCGTTGCGCGCCAAGGGTGTGATGTCCTTCCACGCGGCGAGTGCCGTGGAGTTGGCGATCAGCGCCGTACGTAGGTCTGCGGGCAGCTTGTGCACCACCCCACCCGGTAATCGCTTGGTGCTCACGCGGCCAGGGTAACCCACTGCTGCGCTGCGAGGCAGGCAGTGCGTCTGGGACAGGAGATAACCTCGCGCAATAGCCAGAATCGATGGAAGGCGTGACATTGGACTCTGACATTGGGCGAGCATTGTCCTCTGAAGCTGACTACCGGTACGTGATCATTGGTGCCGGCGCTATCGGCGGCACTGTGGGGGCCGTGCTGACGCGGGCCGGTATTCCCACGGTGTTGGTTGCGCGGGGCCGGCACGCCGACGTCCTGACAACCGCGGGCATCACACTCAGAACCCCGGACGGCACATTCCACACGGCAGTCACCGCGGCGTCTCGGCCCGAGGATGTGCGGTTGACCCGTCGGGACGTGCTGGTCTTCGCGACCAAGACCCAGCAACTCGACGCCGCGCTGCAAGACTGGGTTGATCAACCGGTCGACGATCGGGACGGTGTCGCAAGGACGGCGGGCGAGCTGCTGCCGGCGATGACCGCGCTCAATGGCGTTGCCGCCGAGGAGAAAGCGCTGCGCTATTTCGGCCGGGTGTTCGGTATCTGCGTGTGGTTGCCCGCCGTGCACCTCGAACCCGGCGAGGTGATCGTGCGGTCCTGGCCGGTGGTCGGCCAGTTCCACACTGCACGTTGGCCCGCCTCGATCAGCACCCAGGGCGACGTCGACTTGTTGGCGCGGCTCGCCGAGATGTGGAGTGCCGCGGGAATCCGCGTGCGTACTCCCGATGATGTCGTCCCCTGGAAGTACAACAAGCTGCTGAGCAACCTAGGCAACGCCGTGGGTGCCCTGACCGCCGAATCAGCCGACGCAAGCGACGTGGTGGCCGCGGTGCGCAGTGAAGGCGCGAATGTGCTGCGCCACGCGGGAATTGACTACGTTTCGTTCGAAACATCCACGGCGGCGCGGGCAGACGGACCGACCATACGACCGGTACCCGGATGGAATGCCGGCGCGAGCAACTCGACCTGGCAATCGTTGAGCCGCAACACCGGCAACGTGGAGACCGACTTCTTCAACGGCGAGATCGTTCGGCTCGCTCACAAGCACGGCATCACCGCGCCACTCAATGCCGCGTTAGCGCGGGCAGTACGTGCAGCAGTCCGCAATGGCTCTGGGCCGAGCCATCACTCGGCCGCGCAACTGGCGGACCTGCTCGGGATTGACGTGACCACTACCGTGCCGGACTGACCCCGCCTGCCCTCGTTGGGTTCCCATGCATGCGAAGGTTCCGGCAACGGTGGCGGCCTTCGAGACGATGAGCTGCCCACCCCTGGATGCGGGTCTCATAGGCAGTGCAGTACGGCATCAGTTGCTCAGAACCAGGCGCCACGACCCAGCGGCGACGTGATCCGGGACGCACCAGAAATTGTTCCAGTTCCCGCCCGTTGTGGCTTTGACGCCCGGCCCCGCTGCGATGCAGGCCGCGCGATTCGGATAACTGGCTTCGGTCTGCAGCGTGGCCGCGTTGCTGACACCGACGCCGGTGGTCATTAGTCCCGCGAACGCCAGTGCGCCGGCGGCCGCAACCCGGATCGATCGCTTGGTTTTCATCTCGTCCTTCCTATGGTGATCCGCTCGTGTAGTCAGTTGACTACACCCTTCGTACGCGAGTGTAGTCAGCTGACTACACTCGCGCAATGGACGGACCGGCTGAAATTTGTCGCTCGGCGGAACCCGATCGAACTCCTCACCCGCGGTCTGTTTGCGCCGTCACGCGACGGACGTGCAGTGTTTGCCTTCTGGTCACCGACGGGCGCACTGGGTCTGCGAACCTTGAGCGACGCACCGGGACGGTGGATTCGCCGGGACTTGGAAGGGCTTGCGATGACCGAACATCTGCGCGCTTACAACAGTCTGTGGCAGGTCCGTAGTGACTCGTGGTGCCGATTGGAGGAAGCCGCCGATCGGCTGACGCGTCCGTCCACCACAGGAGCGTTGAAAGAGAAGTATGTGAGCGCCTGCCAGGAGCTACTGGCGCGCCTGAGCACCTTAGAGCCCTACTGGGCCTACCCGGGCTCACCCCAATTCGCGCTAGTTCAACGGCTTTTCGCCGCCGGCAGCTATGACAAGTTCGCGCAGGCGGTGGTGCGGATCAACCGCGCGCTGACCACGGAGTCGTACCGCTCGGGGGACGTGGAGAACGCCGGGGCCGACGAACTGGACATGTTTCCGTCCGATCCGCGCCGGCTCGAGGAACCGTCGCCCCAGCGCGACCGCCCCTATTTCGAAGTGCTCGTCGTCGAAAAGATGACCGAGGACCAGGAACGGGCACTGCGCAACGAGGTACGCAAATGGCGGCGTCCCGACGACGAATTCGTCTATGAGCTCGTGGTGGTGTCCAGCGGAGATGAGGCGCTCATCGCGGCACGGCTCAACGTCAATTTGCAGGCGGTGGTGATTCGGCGCCGATTTTCGCATCAGTCGACCCGGGACTTGTCGGCTCTGGCGGAGTTCGTGGATACCGCGGTGTCGGATGAGTTGGCCGATCATCAGTCGCCCGAGGAACGCGCGCAGATCCTGGCGGTGTCCCTGGCGAAGTTGCGACCCGAACTCGACCTGTACCTCATGACCGAGATCGATGTGGAGGAGATGGCCGGGCGGCTGGGACAGTACTTCCGCAGGGTGTTTCATGCTCGGGAAGGCATGCTCGAGCTGCACCTGTCGATCCTGCAGGGCGTGGCGGCGCGCTACCGCACGCCTTTCTTCAGCGCGCTGAAGGAGTACAGCCACCGGCCCACGGGTGTCTTTCACGCCCTGCCGATTTCGCAGGGTAAGTCGATCGTCAACTCGCACTGGATCAGGGACATGGTCGGCTTTTACGGCCTGGAAGTGTTCATGGCCGAGACGTCGGCGACGTGCGGCGGCCTCGACTCGCTGCTCGAGCCGACCGGGCCCTTGCGTGAATCACAGCAACTCGCGGCGCAAGCCTACGGATCGCGTCACACGTACTTCGTCACCAACGGAACGTCGACGGCCAACAAGATCGTCACCCAGGCGTTGGTGGCACCCGGTGACATCGTGCTGCTGGACCGCAACTGCCACCAGTCGCATCACTACGGGATGATGCTCGCCGGCGCGAATGTCATTTACCTCGAGGCCTATCCGCTCAACGACTACTCGATGTACGGCGCGGTGCCGCTGCGCGAGATCAAGTCAAAGTTGTTGGCACTCAAGCGCGCCGGCAAGCTCGACCGGGTCAAGATGATGTCGCTGACCAACTGCACCTTCGACGGGGTCGTCTACGACGTGCAGCGTGTCATGGAGGAGTGCCTCGCCATCAAGCCCGACCTGGTGTTCCTGTGGGACGAGGCGTGGTTCGCGTTCGCGCGTTTTCACCCGGTCTATCGGACTCGCACCGCGATGGCGTCCGCGCAGTCATTGCGCGAGCGGCTGCAGGACTCCGGCTACAAGCGCCGCTATGAGGAGTCTCTTGCCTCCCAGGCAGAAGCCAGCGAAGACGACCTCCTGCATCGTCGCCTCATTCCCGACCCGGCACGGGCCCGGGTGCGGGTATACGCCACCCAGTCGACGCACAAGACGCTGACCGCACTGCGGCAGGGGTCGATGATCCATGTCTACGACCAGGACTTCGACCAGAAGGTCGCAGAGCCGTTCCACGAGGCCTACATGGCGCACACCTCGACTTCACCCAACTACCAGATCCTTGCGTCGCTGGATCTGGGCCGCCGGCAGGTGGCGCTGGAGGGTGTCGAATTGGTGCAGCGGCAGATTGAAAACGCGATGCAGCTTCGCGATGCGATCGACAACCATCCCTTGCTCAGCAAGTACATGAGGTGCCTTCGGACTTCTGATCTGATTCCAGACCGGTTCCGGCCGTCGGCCATCGCCCAACCGCTGCGCTCGGGCCTGCGCAACATGATGGCTGCCTGGGATCAGGACGAGTTCGTGCTCGATCCCTCGAGGATCACCCTGTTCATCGGGCCCACCGGCTACGACGGCGACACCTTCAAGCGCCAGCAGTTGATGGACCGCTACGGAATTCAGATCAACAAGACGTCGCGCAACAGCGTGCTGTTCATGACCAATATCGGAACCACGCGCAGCTCGGTCGCCTTCCTGGTGGAAGTCCTCGTCAACATCGCGCGCGAACTCGACCAAGATATCTCCGAGATGAGTCTTGGTGAGCGCGAACACTTCGAGCGCGCGGTGTATCGGCTCACCGAAATGCCTTTGCCCCTGCCCGATTTCAGCGGCTTCCACCCCGCGTTCATGGATCACAGCGGAAGCGAGTCGACACCGGAAGGGGATGTCCGCCGGGCTTTCTACCTGTCCTACGACGACACCACTTGCGAGTACCTCACCGGCGAGCAGATCGACGAACGGCTGGACGCCGGAGTCGACATCGTGTCGGCGACCTACGTAACGCCCTATCCCCCGGGATTTCCGGTCCTCGTGCCGGGTCAGGTGTTCAGCCGCGAGATACTGCAGTTCATGCGCGATCTCGACACGCCCGAAATCCACGGCTATTTACCGAATTTCGGCTATCGCGTGTACACCGAGAAGGCGATCGAGACGGTCAGCGCGGCCGCCAGGTTGACGGTGAACGGTCACGGCTCCGCGGTACCCGCGCCGGCACCGGGCAAGACACCGAAGAAAAAGCTGGCACGCCGCGGCGGGAATGGCGATCGCAACCTTCCCGAGGTCGGGCAGGATGAGTTGGTCGGCCGGCAACAGCCCGGCGACGGGATCACCGTGCCACCGCCGGGTCAGGGGACTGCCGCCGAGGTCGGCGCAGCAGACCTCACCGGCAAGTAGGCGTAGCCGCTACAGGCCCTTGGGCGCGTCCCGGATCGCCTGTACTGCCGCGGCGTCGCCGCTGAATTCAACCCGGGCCTCTCGTCCGACGGCGAACAGCAGCAGCTCCTCGGGTGCGCCGGTCACCGTGACGGCGGGGCCGCGGCCGACGGTCATGACTGTCTTGCCCTCCGGGGTTCGCAACGCAAGCCTGCCAGGCACCTTGGCCAGCGTCATCCGGCCCATCAGCGGCAGGGTGCGGCGCAGCACGGTGGTCAGCGCGGGTTCGAGCTCACGGGGCTGCCACCCGGGCTGCGCGCGGCGAATGTCCTCGTGATGGATGAACATCTCGGCGACATTGGCAACCGGGTCGAGCAGTTTGAGTGGAGAGTAGACCGGCGGCCCGGATGCGACCTTGTCCACCAGCTCGTTCCAGTCGGTGCGCTGGGCCACGCCGTCTTGCACCTTGGCGGTGTGGTCGGCGAAGAAGGAGATGAGGATGCCGGGTGCAGCATCGAGCCGGTACTCCCGGATCATCAAATGGGCGGCCAGGTCGCGGGTTTTCCAGCCTTCGCACAGGGTGGGCGCCTCCGGCCCGACGCCGCGCAGGGTGTCGACGAGGGCGGCGCGTTCGCGTTGAGCAATAGACACCTGATTTCCCTTCAGTTTGGGTGAGCGGTGGTTCGCCTGCGGCGCTGACCGCTTCAGCGTAGAGCCGATAGGATTGTCGGTTAGACCAGGTAATCATTGGGAGGCACGAGTGTCATCACCTAGTTCGGCGCGTAGCGAGGGCGACAGCTGGGACTTGGCCTCCAGCGTGGGAGCGACGGCAACGATGGTGGCGGCTTCCCGAGCGCTGGCTTCTCGCGGCCCGGATCCGCTGCTCGACGATCGGTTCGCCGAGCCATTGGTGCGTGCGGTCGGACACCCCTTCTTCACGCGCATGTTGGACGGCGATATCCCTCTCGACGATGAGGACCTGCCCACCACCCCGGAGCAGCGGCGCCAACAGATCGCGGTGCGCACCAGGTTTTTCGACGATTTCTTCCTCACCGCGACCGCCGCCGGGATACGTCAAGCTGTCATCTTGGCCGCCGGGCTCGACGCGCGAGCCTACCGGTTGGCCTGGCCGGCGGGCGTGGTGGTGTTCGAGGTGGACCAGCCTGAGGTCATTGCGTTCAAGAGCACCACGCTGACCCAACTCGGTGCTGAACCGACCGCCGAGCGCCGCGCCGTCGGCGTCGACTTGCGTGACGATTGGCCAACCGCCTTGCGCGACAACTACTTCGACACCGCAGCACCCACCGCCTGGATCGCCGAGGGCCTACTGCCCTACCTGCCACCGGAGGCCCAAGACCGGCTTCTGGACAACATCACCGCACTCAGCGCGCCGGGCAGCCGGCTGGCCACGGAGAATATCTCCGACATGAGTGTGTTTACCGACGAGCGGTTTCGGTCCTTGCGCAGTGGGTGGCGCAAGCACGGACTGGACATCGACGTTGCCGAGTTGGTGTGGCTCGGTTCGCGCCGTCAAGCCGCCGATCACTTGACATCTGCGGGCTGGCGGGTCACCCAGTACACCACCGAGCAGGCATATGCGGCCAACGGATTTGCGCTGCCGGATCACGAGGCAATCAAGGCATTTCGCGGCGCCGTCAGCTACATCAAGGCAGAGCTCGGGTGATCAGCGAGGCCGTATTTCAGGAACAGGTATCCCTGATGGGCCAGCACGTGGTGCAACGAGAGTTCGTTGGGGGCCGGAAGCTGCGGTAAAACCGCCGATTTTGCGGATCGGCCGGTTCCGGCGAGTTTAGGGGCGATGGTCACACACATTTCATCGATGAGGCCGCGTAAGACAAGTTCATCGAGCAGCGTGGGACCGCCTTCGCACAGGACGCGCCGCATGCCCCGTGAACTCAAGGCGGTAATCACCTTTGTCATATCGACACTGTCCTCGCCGGCGATCACCACGTCGGGACGCGCTTCGGATTCGAACCGCAGGCCAGCGGCGGCCGTCGAACTCGTGATGACCATCGGGCGTTGTGCGGGCTCGGCGAACAATGATTGGGGCAGCTTTCCCGACTGGGACACCACCGCGATGGGCGGCGGTTCGTCAAGTGCCCAACGCCCTCGCCGGTAGGAGCGTTGAGCGTCGGTCAACCGCACCGGGCCGTAATTCTCCGCGCGTGCCGTCCCGGCTCCGACGATAACCACATCGGCATAGCCGCGCAGCGCCAACAACAATTGTTGATCGAGAGGACCCGATAGCGGGCCGGCCGGGCCGTGCATCGATGCCGCGCCGTCGACACTGAAGATCATGTTGGCGCGCACTCCGTCGGGTGGGTCGCTGTAGAAACGTTGCAGTTCAGCGATGTCGTCAATCGCGGACATACGAACCGTCACGCCTCGTGCCCCGGCTCTAGATCGGTGACGTCCGCAAAGATGATCAGCTCGTCAACGGAATCCGGTGCTTCGCCGGCGATCGGCTCCAACAGGTGACCGACGTGGTCCCCAACGTCGATGCGCGTCAGTGTTTTGCCGACGAACCAGGCGATGGCGTCATCGAGAATCGGCATGTCCTGGGGGCCGGCATGCCAGGCGCAGCGGCTGAACTTGTCAATACTGTCGCCGGTCTGGCTCCCGAACAGCTGCGCGAGCGAGATGGTCCGCGTCCCGCGCGATTCGGTAGGTGTGGTTGCGCTTGGACAGGCCGATGAGAAATCGCGGCGGCCGGATGCTGGTCTGACTTGCAAAGCCCACCAGGCACCCGGCACGGGCGCCCCGGGCTTTGGTCGTCACCACGAACATCGGATAGTCCAGGAGCCCGACCAGTCGTTCGAAGGCTTCTGCTCCCCCTGTCGGCCCCGTCGACGCTGTCACGACCTCAGTCGCTGCGATCGTGGACGCCGACGGCCGCCAGTGGGACTGCAGAGTCGGGCGCGTGAGGGTTGGACGGCGAATATCGTTGTTGCACCGCAGAACCGGCTTGTTCGGTCGCTTGATTGCGCGCCAGCGCTACAGTGGCCGCCACCATCGCCCAGACGGCCACCACTAGGATGATTGCCCCCGGGCCCCGCACCGCCACGTGTTCACCGAGCACGACTACCCCGAGCAGAACCGCCACGACCGGCTCGCCCACCAACATGACCGGTACCGACGCCTGTAACGCTCCGGCGTGAAGCGCGGCGTTTTGCACCACGGTCACCGTCACAGCAAGTGCGACCAACATGTAGGGAGCGGGAATGGTCAGCAGCCCATGCCATCCGCCGACGGCGAAGCGGTGCGTGCAGATCTTCGTCAAGACGGCGATCATGCCGAGCAGGACCGCCACCGCGACCGCCAGCAGCATGGCACGCCCGCGGCCGACGGCGCGGCGCGCTGCGGTCACGCAGACAATCACCAGCGGGACGGTGATCACCAACGCCAATGTCCACGCCGGTATTGGGGGGCGGTTATGGCCCTCGCGGGGCTGGCCAACGAGCACGAACACCGCCAGAGCGGCGGTCAACAGCGCGGCCCAGCCCCACTCAGCCCAGCTGATGCGTTGGTGGCAAAGGCGCGCGCTTAACGGCAACGCGAACAGCAGCGACGAAACCAGCAGCGGCTGGACCAGAAGCAACGACCCATGGGCCAGCGCCAGAGCTTGAAACGCGTAGCCGGCGACCGCGGCGAGAGTCCCGGCCCACCACGACGGTTCGCGAACCAAGGTCGTCGCCAGCGCTCCGGACTCGGCCTCACCAGCCGCAACACCCTGGGCGGCTCGCTGCCGAACGACGATGCCCACCGCAGCCCAAAATGCAGCGAGCAACCCCGAGAAGATTGCGACCGCGTGTGATGTCACCCACCCCATGTCGGGGTCTATACCCCGGATTCCTCTGCGGCTAACTCGGCAGGCGGTTCTCGAGGATCTTCAGCGCACGTTCGGCCCATCGGATGTTCTCTTCTTCGAACGCTATTCCACGCAGCAGCGTCAGATAGGGACCGACTCGTTCGGTTTGGGCCAGGTATTTCTCCTCGGTACGACCGTCGAACAGACGCGTCCGAAACCGTTCGTAGCGTTGCAATTTCGCGGTCGCCCATTGCAGCCGTTCAACGATGAAGTCGCGGACAGCCTGCGCGTCGCCGGCATCGGCAGCCGAGACTTTGACCATCAGTTCATCGCGAATCACACAGGGCTTCGGCGCCTTGGCAGTGAACCGGTGGATCGCTTCGTGGCCAGCCTCGGTCAGTGAATACATGCGCTTGTTGGGCCTCCGTTCTTGTTCGACGATGCGCGCCTGGATGAGGCCCTGTTCGGCGAGCCGGTCCAGTTCGCGATAGAGCTGCTGCGGGGTCGCCATCCAAAAGTTCGCCACCGAGGCGTCGAAGCTTTTGGACAGGTCGTAGCCGGAAGCCTCCGCTTCGAGGAGTGCGGCCAGCACCGCGTCACGCAGCGACATCGGCCGATGGTACAACGATGCGATTATTCAATAAAGTGATTAATCACCTATAGACATCAATGCCGCCGCCCTCTACCGTCAGTCCCACCTACTCAACAAATTGACCATGCGAGGTTCTCGTGTCTGCTCAGCACCCCTTCCGCAAGGCAGTCGAGGAACGCGACGAGGCGGCCATCCAGGCGATGCTGGCCGACGACGTCGTATTCACCAGCCCGGTGGCGTTCAAGCCCTATATCGGCAAGGCGATCACCGCCGCGATCCTGCGCGGTGTGTTGCGGGTCTTCGAGGACTTCCGCTACGTGCGTGAGATCCATGACCGCAACGGCCGCGAACATGCGTTCGTGTTCGAGGCCAGGATTTCCGGCGTCGAGGGCAAGAGAATCACCGGCTGCGATTTCCTGCACTTCAACGACGATGGTCTGATCGACGACTTCATGGTGATGGTGCGGCCGCTGTCCGGCGCGACGGCATTGTCCGAGGCCATGGGCACCCAGTTCGACCGGATCCAGCAAGAGGCTCTGGAGCTGGCCGATCAGTTCACTTCGGCGTAGGGGGCGGAGGGGAACTGGACATGAGGATTGGGCTGGGGATCAATTACGCCGGCGGGTTCAAAGAGGTCGCCGCCGAAGTGGCCGACCTCGAACGCGCCGGGCTGGACATCGTCTTCGTCCCCGAGGCGTATTCGTTCGACGCGGTGAGTGCGCTGGGCTACCTGGCCGCCGCCACAGAAAAGGTTCAGCTGGCCTCGGGCATCTTGCAGCTGTACACCCGAACCCCCACCCTGACCGCGATGACCGCGGCCGGCCTCGACTACGTCTCCGATGGACGGTTCACGCTCGGCCTGGGCGCCTCTGGCCCACAGGTCATCGAGGGCTTCCACGGTGTGCCCTACGACGCCCCGATCGGCCGCACCCGTGAGGTCATCGACATCTGCCGTCAAGTGTGGCGCCGTGAGTACCTGGACTACCAGGGCAAGCACTACACCATCCCGTTGCCCGCCGACCAGGGCACCGGGCTTGGCAAATCGCTGAAGCTCATCAATCAGCCTGTCCGGGAACGCATTCCGATATTGGTGGCCGCGCTGGGACCCAAGAATGTCGAGCTGGTCGCCGAAATTGCCGAGGGCTGGCAACCGATCTTCTATCTGCCCGAGAAGGCTCAAGACGTGTGGGGAAAGGCTCTGGCTGCCGGGCAGGCCAAGCGGGACCCCGCGTTGGGCAAGCTGGATGTGTACGCCGGGCCGGTACTGGCCATCGGCGAAAACGTGGAGCCACTGCGGGAATTCGTCAAACCACACCTGGCCCTCTACATCGGGGGAATGGGCGCCAAGGGCAAGAACTTCTACCATGCCCTGGCCACCAAGTACGGTTACGGCCCGCAAGCCGACCGGATCCAAGAGCTCTACCTGGCCGGCGACAAGGACGGCGCGGCCAAGGTCGTGCCCGACGAACTCGCACGAGACGTCAACCTGATCGGTACCCGCGAGTTCGTCAAGGAACGCGTGGCGGCGTTTCGTGAGGCGGGGGTCACCACCTTGAACGTGGCACCCATCGCGGCTACGCCGGCCGAGCGGATCAAGCTGATCGAGACGCTACGCGAATTGCTCTGAGCGCCAACGCTCGCGCGCGGTCACCCGGCTGCGGCAGCGAGGATCCCGACGCGTCCGGCGTCGGCCTCGCGTCGCAGCCCCGAGTCCGGCGTCATGTGGTCTGATCGCGGCTCCGGTTGGCTCCGTTTGCGCGTTCTCCGGCAAACGCTGGTCACGCGAACCCGATGGATGGTTGTCTTAAGGAAAGATGAACCGCAAACGGCAGGGGTAGGCGACCGGGCCTGGTCACATTTCGAGGGGATGGCAGTGGTATTCCGGGCAGACCAGGAGATCGGAAGCGATCTGGCTGGGGTCGACTGGGTGTCCACCCCGCTCGGGCCGGTGGACGAATGGCCACAAAGCCTCCGCACGGCCATCAACATCCTGCTGGCGTCGCGGTTTCCCATGTGGATGGCGTGGGGACCCGACCTGACGTTCTTCTGCAATGCCGCCTATCGCCGCGACACCCTCGGCCGCAAGTACCCCTGGGCACTCGGCCGTCCGGCCAGCGAGGTGTGGGCAGAGATCTGGACCGACATCGGCCCGCGGATCGAGCGCGTGCTGTCAACCGGGGAGGCGACCTGGGACGAGGCCTTGATGCTGATCCTGGAGCGGTCGGGCTACCCGGAGGAGACCTACCACACGTTCTCCTACAGCCCATTGCGCGACGATGAAGCGCGCGTAATCGGCATGCTGTGCGTGGTCAGCGAGGACACCGACCGGGTTATCGCCGAGCGCCGAATGGCGACGCTGCGAGACCTGGGCTCCGACCCGAGCGTCGTGCGCACCGAGCGGCAGATGCTCGACTTCGCGGCCGACCAGCTCGCCGGCAACCCGTACGACCTTCCTTTCACCCTGACGTATCTGTTCGGTGACGACGGCGACGCGCGGCTTGCGGGGGCCAGCGGAATCGCGCACGGGCATCCCGCGGCGCCGGAAACGCTTTCGCGCGAGGGGGATTCGCTATGGCCCGTGGAGAAGCCCGCGCATGGTGAACCCGAGCTGGTCGAACTCGCCGATGGCACATTGAGTTTGCCCACAGGGGCCTGGTACGCGCCGCCCACCCGGGCGCTCGTGGTACCGCTGGTGCAGCAAGGCGCCGCGCCGCTGGGGTTCCTGGTGGCCGCCCTGAACCGGAACCGTCCGCTCGACGACAGCTACCGCGGCTTCATCGAGCTCGTGGCTGCGCACATCGCCGCGGGCGTGGGCAGCGCGCGCAGCTACCGGGCCCAGCAGCAGCGCGCCGAAGAACTGGCCGAACTCGACCGGGCCAAGACGACGTTTTTCTCCAACGTCAGCCACGAGTTTCGCACCCCGCTCACCTTGATCCTCGGACCGGTCGACGAGCTGCGCGGCCGAGCGGACGGGTTCGATGAGCAGGCCCGCCACGAATTGGACATCATTCACCGCAACGCCTTGCGGCTGGCGAAGCTCGTGAACACCCTGCTGGACTTCTCGCGCATCCAGGCAGGCCGAATGCAGGCCAAATTCGAGCCCGTCGACCTGTCCGCCGTCACCGCCGAACTGGCCAGCGTCTTCCGATCGGCGATTGATCGGGCCGGGCTGACGTTTGTCGTGGATTGCCCGCCGCTCGACCAACCGGTGTACGTGGACCGCGAAATGTGGGAGAAGGTGGTGCTCAACCTGCTCTCCAACGCACTGAAGTTCACCTTCGAGGGTTCCATCACCGTCCGCATAGATCGCGAGAACACCGACGCCGCTGACGCCATAGTCACCGTCACCGACACCGGGATCGGAATACCCGCCGCCGAGGTGCCCCGGCTCTTTGAACGCTTCCACCGCATCGAAACCGCACGCGCACGCTCCACCGAAGGCAGCGGAATCGGGCTCGCTTTGGTCAAAGAACTCGTCGGATTGCACGGCGGCACCATCACTGCGAACAGCCGAGAGGATATCGGCACAACATTCACCGTCCGGTTGCCGATGGGCACGGCGCAGCTGCCCGCCCACGACGTGGCCCCAGCGCCGGGCACCCGCCCCGTACCCGGTGTCATCGCTGAACCCTACGTCCAGGAAGTTCTGCGCTGGTTGCCCGCTGACGCCAATTCCACACCGCCGGACGCGAGTACGGCGGCAACCACGACCGCCGTCACCCCAGCCGAAACGGATGGCAGGCCGGCGCGCGTGTTGGTCGCCGATGACAACGCCGACATGCGCGAATACCTGACCAACCTGCTGCAGACATCCGGCTATGAGGTACGCAGCGTCACCGACGGCCAGCAGGCGCTCGAGGTTATCCGCGCGCAAGTCCCCGACCTCGTCATCAGCGACGTGATGATGCCCAAGCTGGACGGTCTGCAATTGCTGGCGGTGCTGCGCAACGACCCGCGCACCGCCGCCCTACCAGTCCTGCTGCTGTCCGCTCGCGCGGGACAGGAAGCCTCGATCGAAGGCCTACTGGCAGGCGCCGACGACTACCTCGTCAAACCGTTTGCCGCGGCGGATCTGCTCGCCCGGGTACACGCCAACGTCGAGCTGGCGCGGCTGCGCAACCATCACGCCCGTTGGCGCACCGCCCTGGTCGACTCGCTGCAGGAAGCGTTCTTCGTCTGCGACGAACACGGTGCCGTCATCGAGATCAACACCGCCTTCACCGAAATCCTCGGCTACGGCCCCGAACAGCTGCCCTACGAACCCATCCACCCGTGGTGGCCAGACGCCGACACCGACCCCGAAGCCCACCGACAAGTCGAAGCGGCGTTCGCGGAACTGCTGAGCCAAACCCACGGCGCCTTCACCATTCCCGTCACCCACCGGGATGGGCATCGGCTGTGGGTCGAGGTCAACTTCAACCACGTCGACGATCCCGAATCCCGCCGGCGAGTCATGGTCGGCACGTTCCGCGATGTCACCGCGGAACACTACGCCGTGCAGCGCCAGGTTGCGCTGGCTGCGCTGAATCAGCAACTGGCTCAAGCGGATACGCTGGATGACGCGCTGCGGGGCGCCGCCGAGGAATTGCGGCGGGTGTGGCAGGCTCGGCGCGTTCTGGCCGCGACGTTCTCCCGCGACTCTCCCGAAAGCGGCGCGCCGAACCTGGTGTGCGCCGGCGAGCCCGCCGACTGGGCGCACCTGCCGCAACGCCACCGGCAGCTGATCGAGTCGCTGCGTCATGGCGACCTGCTCACAACCGTCGCCGAGGAAGTCGGCGCAACGGGCGTCGCGTTGCAGCATCCCCGAGGAGTGCTGGTCGTGTGGGTCGATTGGCTGAGCAACGGCCGTTCACCCCGGAGGATCACACGCTGCTCACGTTGGTGGCCGGACGGCTCGGTCAAGGCCTGCACCGCGTCCACCAGCTCGACGAGCAACGGGAAACCGCCGTGGCGCTGCAGCACGCGATGCTGGGCCCGCCGACTCTGCCGGAAGGCTTCGCCGTCCGGTATCGCCCCGCGAGCCGACCGCTGCAGGTGGGCGGTGATTGGTATGACGTCGTCGATCTCGGGGATGGGCGCGTCGCGCTGACCGTCGGCGACTGTGTCGGCCACGGCTTGGCCGCGGCCACCGTGATGGGTCAGCTTCGCAGCGCTTGCCGTGCCTTGCTGCTCGAGGAGCCCAGTCCCAGCGCGGCGCTCGCGGGGCTGGACCGCTTCGCTGCGCATCTGCCCGGCGCCCGGTGCACCACCGCATTCTGTGCGGTGCTCACCCTTGACACGGTGAACTGGTCTACTCCAGTGCCGGCCATCCACCGCCCATCATGGTGTGCCCCGACGGCACCACCGTGATGCTGGAGGGCGGACACCGGCCTCCGCTGGTGCACTGGCGGTCCGGGTCCCGACCCGAAGCCCGTATCACGATACCGGCCCGCGCGACGCTGTTGCTGTATACCGACGGCTTGGTCGAACGTCGCGGCAGTTCGATCGACGACGGCATAGGCCGTGCTGCTGATCTGGTTCAGGATGGCCGTTCGGAGGCGCTCGATGAGGTCGCAGACCAGCTGATGTCCCGGCTTGAGCCCGAAGGCGGTTATCCAGACGACGTGGCCATGTTGCTATACCGGCAGCCGACGCCACTGGCGATGAGATTCGCCGCTGACGCCACCCACCTGGCCCCGAGCCGTGCTGCCCTGCGCAGCTGGCTGAACCAGGCGGGGCTCGGGCCTGACCAGATTCATAACGTGCTCATCGCCACCGGCGAAGCCGTCGCCAATGCGATCGAACACGGCCATCGCGACCGACCCGAGGGCACCGTGTCGTTGCGTGCGACCGCTCTCGTTGATCGGCTGCAGGTGACCGTGACCGACAACGGCACCTGGAAGACGCCGCGCAAGGTCGCCGGTGTCAGTCGCGGGCGCGGCATCGTCCTCATGCGAGGACTGATGGATGATTTCACGATTGACTCCGGCGATGCCGGCACCACCGTTCACCTGTACGCGAGGATCCCGTAATGGCCACACCACTCAACTTGACAGCCGACCTTGGCGCCGACGGGAGGCCTCGGTTGACCGCATCAGGGGAGATCGACCTCAGCAACATCGATGCGTTCACCGAGGCGCTCACAACCGCCAGGGTGGGCAGCCGCGGGCCGATCACCGTCGATCTCAGCGCGGTCAAATATCTGGACAGCGCTGGCATCAACGCGCTTTTCGAGCATGCCGACCAAGTCGATGACCTGCATTTGATCGTGCATCCCCTGCTGATTCGCGTCCTGACGATAAGTGGTCTCACCAAGGTCGCGAGCGTCGAAGCCGGCCCCACGAATACCTAGTCGGGCATCGCACGACTTCGCTTGTCGTAGAGTGTTTTTCAGGGCTCGTGTCGTGCACCAGAGAAAGCAACGTCAATGGACTTCGAACGCATCACCCACCCGTTGCGGCTGGCCAGAGGATCCCATCAGCCGGAATCGGGCAAAGGGTGTGCCATGAACGCGATCTCGTACATCAACGGCGACGCGCAGATCACCGACTTTCCGGCGACGTCGGCCCGCCCGCTGGCCTCCTTCGTCCAGTTGTGCAACGACCTGCTCGCCGGACCCGACGGCTACCTGTCCCCAGAAGACAGCTTTGTGGTAGTCGACTTGGGTTGGCTCACGGTCGGCACCGCCTGCGTGGCCGGCACCGTCGCCGACAGCGTCGTTCACACGTGGGTGACCAAGCTTTTGATCAGCCCGCACTGGGGCGTCGTTCGATACGCGCAGAACGGTGCAGTCGAAGCGATCTCCGAGATCGCCGAACTCCACCGCAGGTTCGTCCCCGGCGAGATGCCGTCGATCGCAGCGTGGGACAGCGCCGCTCGTGCGGCGCGCGCGATCATTACGACGCCAGTGACGCCCGAACGGTATGCCGTTCGGGCCGCATACCAATCGACCGCACTTGTCGAGACCGACGACTGGGACACGCTAGATGCCGTGACGGGTAATGCCCTGAAAGCTCATAGACTGGCAAACGGGGATGATGGCCCCGCCCGGATCCTGGAAGTCACGCGCCACGCCATCCGCTCATGGCGGCGCCTAGCCGGGTTAAGCGTTGTCAGTAACGCGCCGCTATCGGCTGCCGGTTCCGGGCAGCGCAAAGGCACGGTGGCATAACCGTCTTCGCATCGCGCCAAAATTCCGGCACTCGTGCCGATTTGGTCATAGAGTCTTCTGGCGGGGGCGTGAATGCGATGGTTGCGGCGCAACCAACCGAGCGTTAACAAGACCAATAAGAGGTCGGGTGGATTCAACCCAGGCGATGGGCAATCGGGGTTCTTCAACTCGCGAGACGTGCCCGACGGGCGTGGGAACCGAAACCCGTTGCCGTCAAGCATCTTTGACGTTATGCCGGATCATGACTGCAACGACTGAACGATGGCGTCGGCTTGCTGGGCGGTCTCGCCGTAGGTGGATATCTCGAGTTGATTCGAGTTTACGGGCACACGGATCTCGGGCGCGCCGATGACCGCGCCGTTGAGGACGAGCGCGGCTTGGGTGCCCACGTTGGCGGAGGTGTAACTGGCAAATGCCGCTTGTGAGGGTTGGTCCAACGCGACCACGACGCCGTACCCGGTGGCATTTTGGCGTGATTCGGCGCGCGTCGGATGCAACACCACCGCCTCGGGCTCGAGCGTGTAGGACCCGGTGCGGACGGTGTCACAGGCGACAAGGGGATCGCTCGGCGCCGGTGCCGCGACCGCCTGCTGGCACTCATACGATCCCGGCGGCGCAGGGGAGAACTTTTTGACCGGACGCACCGAGATCGGATGCAGCGTCGGTGTAGGTGTCGGCGCCGGTTTCTGTGCAGGTACGTGTGTTTGGCACCCGCCCAATCCCAAAGTGGCGGCAAGCAGAAGGCCGGAAAACCTTTGGCGTGCAGCGGGTGTGTGTTCGGTGTTAAGCACAGTGCAGAACAGTTTAGTAAACACCGCGCCGTGGCCCCGATCGCGATCAGCGTCGGCCGACGGTGAGGCATCATTGGTGCCGTGGCGCAGAAGCGGGTGAGGCGGACGTGAAGTTCGTCGCCGGCATCGACTCGTCGACTCAGTCGTGCAAGGTTGCGGTCTGTGATGCCGGCACGGGTGAGGTCGTTCGCAAGGGACGCGCGCCACATCCGGATGGCACCGAAATCGACCCGGCCGCTTGGGAATCCGCGGCGGCCAGCGGTATCGCGGCCGCCGGTGGGCTCGACGATGTGGCCGCAGTGTCGGTGGCGGCCCAGCAGCACGGCATGGTTTGCCTCGACTGCGACGGCCACGTGGTGCGCCCAGCGCTGCTGTGGAATGACACCCGCTCGGCCGATGCAGCCACGGCACTGGTGGCCGAACTGGGCGGGCGGCAAGCCTGGGCGAATGCGGTCGGGGTGGTGCCGCTGGCGGCGATCACGGTGTCCAAGCTGCGCTGGCTGGCCGACCTCGAACCCGATCACGCCGATCGGACGGCGGCAGTGTGTCTGCCCCACGATTGGCTGACCTGGCGGCTACGCGGCCACGGCGAGATCACCGAACTGACCACTGATCGAAGCGACGCCAGCGGCACCGGCTACTACGACGCGGTGGACAACGCCTATCGCAGCGACCTGCTCGAGTTGGCGATGCGCGGCCGGCGCCCGCTGCTGCCGGTGGTGCTGGGGCCCGGTCAGGCCATCACGTCGAGCGGGCCGACCGCGTTCGGGCCGGGTTTGGGCGACAACGCCGCGGCCGCGCTCGGCCTGTGCGCGGAGGAAGGCGACATCATCGTCTCGGTGGGAACCTCAGGGGTGGTGTCGACGATCGCGCGTGCCCCGATCCACGACGATCGCGGGTTCGTCGCCGGATTCGCTGACGGCACAGGGCGATACCTGCCGCTGGTGTGCACCCTCAACGCAGCCAGGGTGCTCGACGCGGCAGCCGGCATGTTGCGTGTCGATCACGACGAGCTGTCCCGGCTGGCGCTATCGGCGCCGGTGGGCAGTGAAGGCCTGGTGCTGGTGCCCTACCTGGAAGGCGAGCGCACGCCTAACCGTCCCAACGCGGCCGGAGCTCTGCACGGCCTGCGGGTGTCGAATTCGACGGCCGCCAACCTAGCGCGTGCGGCAGTCGAAGGCCTGCTGTGCGCGCTCGCAGACGGCATCGACCACCTGACCGCGCTCGGTGTGGTTGCCCGCAGGGTCCTTCTCATCGGCGGCGGCGCCCGATCGCAGGCCTTGCGCGAAATGGCGCCGACGGTCTTCGGCGTCCCCGTGCTGGCGCCCAGCCCGGCGGAATACGTGGCGCTCGGGGCGGCGCGACAGGCCGCCTGGGTACTCAGCGGCGGCCCGCGTCCGCCGCAGTGGAAGACGCCGCCCGCCGACGAGTACCGCGGGCTACCCTGCCCCGCGGTGCGTGAACGTTACGCCCAGGTCCGCGATCTCACTGAGGGAGCACGCGCCGCGGCCCCGGGGTAACGGTTAGCGTCCGATCAGGTCGAGGCGCGCGCGACCAGGCGGGCGATGTCCGTCGGCTGCGGAGGCGGTTGGGCGGGATACCCAACTCGGTGAGCACAGCGGCGATGGCCACGTCGGCGACCGCGATGGGGTTGAACTCCACCGTGGTGAGCGCGGGAGAGCTCAGCGCTGACATCGGAGTGGCGTCAACGCCCATCACGGCGAGATCGTCCGGGCAGCGCAACCCCGCATCGCGGATGCCGTTCAAAACCACGCACGCGATCTCGTCGCTTTGCGCACACACCGCGGTGACGCCGTCCCGCACCCAGTCGGTGACCACCTGCGCGGCGTTTTCCCCGGTGACCTCGGCGATGCGCACGGGCGGAAGCTCACGAGCCTGCGCCGCGCCGGCGACCCCTTGCAGCCAGTAATCGCCCAGGGCACGCCACCGGCCGATCCCCCCGTAGGCGAACGCGATGCATCGGTGACCGCGCGAGACCAGGTGCTCCACGCGCAGCTCTCCAACCGAGAGATGCGGGGCTCCCAGAGCGGGCAGCGTCCCGATCTCGATGTGCGGTATCGAGGCGGCCTCCGCCACGTCGACAACGTCTCTGCTCAACGGGAAGAGGCTGGTGATCGCGACGGGGTCGAGGTTCTTGACCGCGTCGATGACATGCTGGTCGTCCTCGGTCTCAAAGAATTGCACCTGCAGCAAGCCCACCCGCGCCAGCTCCGTGGTCATCCGGCTGCCCGCCTGCATGGGCATCTCGCCCACCGCGACGCGCGGCAGCACGTATAACACCACGCCGCTCTTGCCGCGGGCGAGGTTGCGCGCGGCGAGATTGGGCCGATAACCCACCTGCTCAGCGGCGCGATAGACCGCCTCACGGGTGCGGGGCGAGATCTTTCGGCCTGCCACCTCGTTCAGCACATAGCTGACGGTCGCCGTCGACACGCCCACCAACCGGGCCACGTCGGCGTTGGTGGGCCGCGCGAGTTTGTTCACGCTCGACGCGCCATCCTCGGGGCCGGCCATGCCTCATGGTGACATGATCGGTCCCGACACTGGCCAGCGGCAGGATTGCTAAGCAAGATGTGGTGATGCGAAATCGATCCCGGAGCGCCAAATGACGACCTACGCGTTCGACCCTGAAATCGCTGAGATGGTCCCTCTCCTCCCCACCTGGGAGGGGGACGACGTGGCGAGGATGCGGACGGCGATGTCGGAGATGATCGCCCAGCTGCCGCTGCCGGATACGACGGGGCTGCACATCGAGGACCGCGAAATCCCAGGCCGCGACGGTGATCCCGCGGTGACCGTGCGGATCTACCGGCCCGAACATCCCACCGCACCCGCCGGGATATACAGCGTCCACGGTGGCGGGTTTATCGCCGGGGATCTCGAGACCGAGCACGCCTCCAACGTCACGCTCGCCCGTGAGCTCGGCGTCGGCGTAGTGTCCGTGGACTACCGGCTGGCGCCGGAGACACCGTTCCCCGGGCCGCTGGAAGACGTCTATGCCGGCCTGGTCTGGATGGCGGCTCACGCGGGTGAGCTGGGCATTGACGCTGCGCGCATCGCGATCCACGGCATGAGCGCCGGCGGCGGACTGGGCGCGGGGCTGGCGCTGCTGGCCCGTGACCGCGGTGGGCCGCATATCGCCTTTCAGTTCCTGTCGGTGCCGGAGCTCGACGATCGGCTCACCAGCCCGAGCATGGCCGCATTCACCGATACCCCGCTGTGGAATCGTCCCCGAGCAGTGTTCAGCTGGGACTGCTACCTCGGGCCGGGCCGCGCCGGCTCCGACGACGTGTCGGTCTATGCCGCCCCGGCCCGCGCGACCGACCTGGCGGGCCTGCCGCCCGCGTACGTCTCGGTGATGCACTTCGATCCCCTGCGCGACGAGGGCGTCGCCTACGCCCTGGCCATGCTCACCGCCGGAGTCAGCGTCGAATTGCATTTGTTCCCAGGCACTTTCCACGGCTCAGCCCTCATCCAAACCGCGGCGGTCTCGCGGCGGGAGCAGGCCGAGGCGATCGCGGTGCTGCGCCAGGCGCTGGCCTTGTAGCGCCTGGCGAGGCGCGTGGGTTGCTCGGCGCTTCGGACAACGGAAGTCGACATCTTGACCCCCGTGCCCATGGGTATGGCCAACGCATGGCTGTTTCTGGTCGCAGCGGAGCTGATCGCCTCGTCGAAGGGTCTCGGGTTTCTGCTGATCGACAGCCAGAACACCGGGCGCACCGACGTGATGCTGCTGGCGATCGTCCTGCTCGCCGGGTTGGGCAAGCTCAGCGACTGGGCCCTGGGCGCCGTCGAGCATCGATTGGTGCGCCGCCGCAGCTGGGTCGCCTGCACTGCCCGCAGGTGCTAGCCGGACGGGGTGCCGGTGCGCGATGCTAGAACATGGGCGAAGGTCTCCAACGACGGAAGGATCACAGTGAACGACGAGCAACGCGACGTGATGTCGTCGGGGCGTGGCTTTATCGCCGCGCTGGACCAAAGCGGTGGCAGCACGCCAAAAGCCTTGAAGCTCTACGGGATTTCGGAGGACTCATACGACGGCGAAGAGCAGATGTTCGATCTCGTCCATGAGATGCGCGCACGTCTCATGTCGAGCCCGAGCTTCACCGGCGACAAGATACTGGCGACCATCCTTTTCGAGCAGACCATGGACCGAACCATTAACGGTGACGCCACTGCGGCGTTTCTGTGGAAGCAGAAGCACATCGTGCCGTTTGTGAAGGTCGACCAGGGGCTGAGCCCCGCCGAAAACGGTGTGCAGCTCATGAAGCCGATGACGAAGCTCGACTCCCTGCTGGAGCGCGCCGTCGCCAACGGCATTTTCGGCACCAAGATGCGTTCGTTCATCCAGGAGCCGAACGATGAGGGAATCAAGGCCATCGTCGACCAGCAGTTCGACTACGCGAACACCATCGCCGAGCGGGGACTCATGCCGATCATCGAGCCCGAGGTCAGCATCGAAAGCCCCGACAAGCCGAAAGCGGACAGCCTGTTGGTGGCGGCGCTGACCACCAAGCTCGACGAGCTCTCCGACGACAGGCAGGTCATGCTCAAACTGACGTTGCCCGACGAAGACAACCTCTATGCGCCGCTGATTGATCATCCCCGAGTGCTGCGTGTGGTCGCCTTGTCCGGCGGCTACAGCCTCGCGGTGAGTTGTGCGATCCTGGCCCGCAATCACCGACTCATCGCGAGTTTCTCGCGGGCGTTGACGGAGGGGCTGACCGCCCAGCAGACCGACGCGGAATTCGACCAGAAGCTCGCGTCGAACATCGAGGAGATCTACACCGCGTCGGTGACGTGATCGCGGTTGCGTCCGTCGCGCACGCGCCCGAAGCGCACTAACCTTTCGGGCATGGCGCCGAACAATTTCCTGCCGAAAATCTTCCTTGAATGGCCCGTGGTCCGTCAGCTGCGTTCTGGGGACCGGTTCGGCCGCGGGACGGCGGTGACCTCCAAGCAGACCCGCGCCATCACCGCTCGCACCACTACGGCCGACCGAGTGGTGCAAAGCGTGTGTCCCTACTGCGCGGTCGGTTGCGGGCAGCTGGTGTACGTCAAAGACGAGCGGGTCGTGCAGATCGAGGGCGACCCGGACTCGCCGATCTCGCGAGGCCGGCTGTGCCCCAAGGGTTCGGCCAGCGAGCAGCTGGTCAACTCCCCGGGCCGGCAGATCAAGATGCTCTACCGCGCCCCCCACGCCACCGAATGGCAGTCGCTGGACCTCGATACCGCCATCGACATGGTGGCCGACCGCTTCGTCGAGGCCCGCCGCCACGCCTGGCAGGACATCGACAAGAAGGGCCATCCGCTGCGGCGCACCATGAAGATCGCCGCGCTGGGCGGCGCCACGCTGGACAACGAAGAGAACTACGTCATCAAGAAACTCTTCACCGCCGCGGGCGCCATCCAGATCGAGAACCAAGCCCGTATTTGACACTCCGCCACGGTTCCCGGTCTGGGGACCTCCTTCGGGCGCGGCGGCGCCACCCAATCACTGCAAGACATGGCCAACGCGGACTGCATCGTTATCCAGGGCTCCAACATGGCCGAGTGCCATCCGGTCGGTTTCCAGTGGGTCGAGGAAGCCAAAGCCCGCGGCGCGAAGGTGATTCACGTCGACCCGCGGTTCACCCGTACATCTGCGGTGTGCGACAAGCACATCCCGATCAGGGCCGGATCCGATGTGGTGCTGCTGGGTGCGCTCATCAATCACGTGATCACCCACGATTTTTGGTTCGAGGACTACGTGATCGCCTACACCAACGCGGCAACCCTGATCAACGAAAACTACAAGGACACAGAGGATCTGGGCGGACTGTTCTCCGGCTTTGATCTCGAGACGGGACAATACGACCCGTCGACGTGGGCCTATGCAGGACAGGAAGACGCCGAAGCCGGCCAAGAACACGGTGCCAGCGCCTCGGCCCGCGCCGCCGGCGATGTGCACGGCAGCGGCGGCCCACCGTTGCCACACGCCCGCGTGCAGCGCGACGAGACCTTGCAGCATCCGCGGACGGTGTTTCAGATCGTCAAGCGGCACTATGCCCGCTACACACCGGAAATGGTGCGCGACGTCTGCGGCATCAGCATCGAAGACTTTCACTACCTCGCCCGAGCCATCACCGAGAACTCCGGCCGCGAACGCACCACCTGCTTCGCCTACGCGGTGGGCTGGACCCAGCACACGCTCGGAGCCCAATTCATCCGCACCGCAACGATTTTGCAGCTGTTGCTGGGCAACGTCGGACGCCCCGGCAGCGGCATCATGCCGCTACGCGGCCACGCGACCATTCAGGGCTCCACCGACATCCCCACGCTGTTCAATTTGCTGCCCGGCTACCTGTCGATGCCCAAGGCCGGCGTCCACGACACCTTCCGCGACTACATCGAGGCCGTCGGGCCGAAGAATCAGAAAGGCTTCTGGGCCAACGCCGACACCTATATCGTTAGCCTACTCAAGGCGTGGTGGGGCGATGCCGCCCGTGCGGACAACGACTGGGCGTTCGACTACCTGCCGCGGCTGTCCGGCCCGCACGGCACCTATCAGACGGTCATGTCGATGCTCGACGACGAGGTCGACGGCTACTTCCTGCTGGGTCAGAACCCCGCCGTCGGATCGGCCAACGGCCGCATGCAGCGCATGGGCATGTCGCACCTGAAGTGGTTGGTGGTACGCGACCTGAACCTCATCGAGTCGGCCACCTTCTGGAAGGACGGCCCCGAGATCGCCTCCGGCGAGCTGAAGACCGAGGAGATCGAGACCGAGGTGTTCTTCTTCCCGGCGGCCACCCACGTCGAAAAGGCCGGATCGTTCACCCAGACCCAACGCCTGGTGCAGTGGCGGCACAAGGCCGTCGACCCGCCCGGGGACTGCCAGAGCGAATTGCAGTTCTTCGTCGAGCTGGGCAAGCGAATCCGGCAGCGGCTGGCCGAGTCTACCGACGAACGCGACCGGCCGCTGCTCGATCTGACGTGGGACTATCCCACCGACGAGCCTGGAGAGCCCGACTCCACAGCAGTACTGGCCGAGATCAGCGGCTGCTACCTGAGCGGGCCCAAAGCCGGCCAGCCCGTACCGGGGTACACCGAACTCGGTGCCGACGGATCGACGTCATGCGGCTGCTGGATCTATTCGGGCGTGTACGCCGACGGTGTCAACCAGGCCGCCCGCCGAGCGCCGCAGGGCGGTCCGAGTCCGAGCCAGTCCGAGTGGGGCTGGGCCTGGCCCGCCGACCGCCGCATCCTGTACAACCGGGCCTCGGCCGACCCCGACGGCAAACCGTGGAGCGAGCGCAAACGCTACATCTGGTGGGACGAGCAGCAGAGCCGTTGGGTCGGCGACGACGTGCCCGATTTCCCGGTCGACCGCGCCCCGCACGTCCGCCCGGATCCCGACGTCGGCGGACCCGATGCCCTGGCGGGCGACGACCCGTTCATCATGCAGGCCGACGGCAAGGGCTGGCTGTTCGCGCCCAAGGGCTTGGTCGACGGCCCGCTGCCCACCCACTACGAGCCGCAGGAGTCGCCGATCACCAACGCGCTCTACCCGCAACAGCAGAACCCGTCGCGAATCATCTTCCCGCGCAAGGACAATCTGTGGGCGCCGAGCGCAGGTGACCCCGGTGCGGACGTATATCCGTACGTGTTCACCACCTACCGGCTCACCGAACACCACACCGCGGGCGGCATGAGCCGCTGGCTGCCCTACCTGTCCGAGCTGCAACCGGAAATGTTCTGCGAGGTGTCTCCGGAGCTGGCCGCCGAACGTGGCCTGGAACCCTACGGCTGGGCGACCATCGTCTCGCCGCGCGCGGCGATCGAGGCCAAAGTGCTTGTCACCGAACGGATGACCCCGCTGGTGATCGGCGGGCACACCGTGCACCAGATCGGGCTGCCGTATCACTGGGGAGTGGGCGGTGACGCGGTGGTGAGCGGTGACGCGGCCAACGACCTGCTCGGGGTGGCGCTCGATCCGAACGTGCAGATCCAGGAGTCCAAAGCCGGGTCCTGCGACATCCGTCCGGGCCGCCGGCCGCAGGGCGAGGCGCTGCTGCGTTTGATCGAGGAGTACCAATCCCGCGCGGGGGTAACCGTGGAAACGGACAATATCCGCATCACCGATCCAGGACGGGAGGACTGATGGGCCAACTGTCTGGACCGACCGACCCCGCCGCCGCCGCAGGGTGGTCGGATCCCAAGCCGCGCAAGGGTTTCTTCACCGACACGTCGATCTGCATCGGGTGCAAGGCCTGCGAGGTGGCGTGCAAGGAGTGGAACCGCAACCCACTCGACGGTGACCTGGAACTGCTGGGGTCGTCCTATGACAACACGGGTCACCTGGGTGCCAGCACCTGGCGGCATGTCGCATTTATCGAGCAAGGCCGCGAACGCATCGAGCAGGCACGCGAATCCGGGCTTGAGCTGGTGAATCTGGGCATGCCGACTGTCCCGGGCCCGCCGGATACGAGTCCGCCGGACACCCCGGAGTTCCGCTGGCTGATGGCCTCCGACGTGTGCAAGCACTGTACGCACGCCGGGTGCCTGGACGTCTGCCCGACGGGCGCGCTGTTCCGCACCGAGTTCGGCACGGTCGTCGTGCAGCACGACGTCTGCAACGGGTGCGGCACGTGCGTGGCCGGGTGCCCGTTCGGCGTCGTCGAACGCCGCAGCGACGGGACGTACACCACCCCCACGAAACGGTCCGAGCTTCCGGAAGAAAAGTTCGTCACCGGCGTCGCGCAGAAATGCACGCTGTGCTACGACCGGCTGATCGAGGACGAGATACCGGCCTGCGCCAAGACCTGCCCGACAACGTCGATCAAATTCGGCAACCACGACGACCTGGTTGCGCAGGCGCGCGAACGCGTCGCCGAACTGCACGCGCGCGGGCTCACCGAAGCTCGCCTCTACGGTGCCAACGAGCACGACGGCGTCGGCGGTATCGGCTCGGTCTTCCTGCTGCTCGACGAGCCGGAGGTCTACGGCCTGCCGCCCGACCCGCGGGTGCCGACCGCCGACCTGCTGCAGATGTTCAAACGGGCGGGCATGGCCGCGGCGGGAATGTTCGCGGCTGGGGCGCTGGCGTTTTGGAGAAGCCGGTGAGCACGTCTGAGTACGACAGCCTGCGTCCGCCGGAGCCCGGTGGCAAGCGGCGCCTGAGGCCTCAGGGCAACCGGCGCCGACGCGACGAGTCGTTGATGGTGCCCGAGGCGGAGTTCACCAGCTACTACGGGCGCCCGGTGGTCAAGCCGGCGACGTGGGGCCACGAGGTCGGCGCGTATCTGTTCCTGGGTGGCGTTGCGGGCGGGTCCGGTCTGCTGGCGGCCGGCGCCCAACTCACCGGGCGAAACACGTTGCGCCGCAACACAAGGCTGTCCGCCCTGGTTGCGGTGCTGCTGGGCGCGGTTGCGCTGGTGAAGGACCTGGGCCGGCCCGAGCGTTTCGTCAACATGTTGCGGACCATCAAGTTGACCTCGCCGATGAGCATTGGCTCGTGGATTCTGAGCTTCTTCAGCGCTGGCATCGGGATTGCCGCGGCGTCCGAGGTCGACCGGATGACCGGCGAGCGAATCCCGTTGGGCCCGTTGCGGCCCGTGCTGCGGGCGATGGAGGGACCGGCCGGATTGGAAGCCGCGATCTTTGCGCCGCCGCTTGCCGTCTACACCGCGGTGCTGCTCACCGACACCGCGACCCCGACGTGGAACGCTGCGTACAAAGACCTGCCGTTCGTCTTCGTCAGTTCGGCGAGCCTGGCCGCATCGGGATTGGCGATGATCACCACTCCCGTCTCCGAGGCCGGGCCTGCCCGCAGGCTAGCTGTCATCGGTGCGGCGTGTGATCTGATCTCCGCCAGGTTCACGGAGTATCGGATGGACCCTGTGACCAGAGAACCGCTGCATCACGGCACGCCAGGCCGGTTGCTGGCATGGAGCGAATGGCTAGCCGCCGCAGGCGGTTTGGGCGCGTTGCTCGGCGGCCAACGCCGCGGTGTCGCTGCCTTGTCCGGCCTGACGCTACTGACGGCGTCGGCGATGCTGAGGTTTGGTTTCTTCGAGGCGGGCAAGGAATCAGCTCGCGATCCCCGCTACACGATCGAGCCGCAGAAGCGCAGGCTGGCCGCGCGCCGCGCCGCGGGTATCACCGGCGATTCGATCACGACAGCGAGCTAGCGGATTTCGATACCCTCGCCCGCCACGGTGTAACCGATCACCGGATGACCGGGTAGTTCGCCGACCACGAGCAGGCCGCCGGAGGTTTGCGCGTCGGCGAGCAACAGCAGGTCATCCTCACTGATGTGCGGCGCGCATCGCAGCTGCGGCCGAACCCAGTCGAGGTTGCGGCGAGTCCCACCGGAGACGAACCCGTCGCGCAACGCGCCGCGTGCGCTCTCGATAACCGGCACCCCGGCGACGTCGATGACGGCACCTACTTTGGAGGCCCGGCACATTTTGTAGAGGTGCCCGAGCAGCCCGAAGCCGGTGACGTCGGTGGCCGCGCGCACACCGCTGGCCACCGCGGCCTCGGCGGCGTCGCGGTTGAGCTGCGTCATCGTGGCTATCGCTTCGGCGAACACCTCGCCGGTCTGTTTGTGCCGATTGTTGAGCAGTCCGACACCGAGCGGTTTGGTCAGGGTGAGCGGCAGGCCCGGTTCGGCGGCGTTGTTGCGCAGCAGCCGAGCCGGGTCGGCGACACCGGTGACGGCCATCCCGTACTTCGGTTCCGGGTCGTCGATCGAATGGCCACCGATGACCGGGCAGCCCGCCTCCGACGCCACCGCCAACCCGCCGCGTAGGACCTCGGTCATCAGCTGCAGCGGCAGCACATCACGCGGCCAGCCGACAAGGTTGATCGCTACGATCGGGCGACCGCCCATCGCGTAGACGTCCGAAAGCGCGTTGGCCGCGGCGATCCGGCCCCAGTCGTAGGCGTCGTCGACGACCGGTGTGAAGAAGTCCGCCGTGGACAGCACCGCAAGTTCGCCGACTCGCACCGCGGCCGCGTCGTCGCCGTCGTCGAGCCCGACCAAGACGTCCTCGCCCGATTGCCCGACGAGACCGCGGACCGCTTCTTCGAGCTCACCGGGTGGGATCTTGCAAGCACACCCGCCGCCGTGCGCGTATCCGGTGAGGCGCGTGTGGCCCATGCCGACAGCGTATTGGTCACAATTGCCAGACGTGTCTCTGGGCCAGCAGGTATATCCAATTTGGACAAAACGAACACCGTCCTCCCGGGAGGCCACTGTGGCGGATGTGACTTGATACGTCGCCCGGCACCAGCCGCACGGGCTAGTTTGTCCGGTGGAGGCGTTTGGGTTCCTGGTGGTCCCCCCGGTCTTCAAAACCGGTGAGATCGAGTAGCTCGGTCTGGCGGGTTCGATTCCCGTCCGCCTCCGCGAATCGAGGAGGCACGTGACTCAGGTCGACCCGCGACGCCCAATTCCGCGCACGGATCAGCTGCTGGCGCTCCCGGCAGTGCGGCAGGCGCGGGCGCGGCTGGGCGAGTACGTCGTAAAAGCGGCCGTGCGCGATATTCAGGACCAGGCCCGACGCGGTGACCTGGCAGCCGACCAGGTACAAGACGCTCTAATCAAGTCACTGGCCCAGCGCACCGCCACCACGTTGCGGCCAGTGCTCAACGCCACCGGTGTCGTCGTGCACACCAACCTGGGTCGCGCCCCGCTGGCCGCGGGCGCGGTCGAAGCGCTGATCTCCGCGAGCGGCTACGTCGATGTGGAACTGGACCTGGCCACCGGCACCCGCTCGAAGCGGGGGGTCGCGGCCCGCGAGGCGCTGCTGGCCGCCTGCTCGGCAGCCGAGGACGCCCTCGTGGTCAACAACGGCGCCGCCGCGCTGGTGCTCGCCACCACAGCACTCGCGGCCGGCGCGGAGGTGGTGATAAGTCGCGGGGAATTGATCGAAATCGGCGCCGGGTTCCGGCTGCCCGACCTGATCGCCTCCACCGGTGCCCGCCTGCGTGAAGTGGGCACCACCAACCGCACCCACCTGAAGGACTACGCCGACGCGATCGGGCCACAGACCGGTTGCGTGCTCAAGGTGCATCAGAGCAACTTCCGGGTGGAAGGTTTCACGAAATCCGTTGCCCTGCAAGAGCTTCGGGAGCTGACCGCTGCCAACAACGTGCCCCTGGTCGCAGACCTCGGCAGCGGGCTGCTCGCGCCCGACCCCGTGCTGCCCGATGAGCCCGATGCCGCCACCGCGCTGTCCGAAGGCGCAGACGTCGTCACCGCCAGCGGTGACAAGCTGCTCGGCGGCCCGCAGGCGGGCATCGTGCTCGGCCGCGCGGACGTGGTCGCCCGGATGGCGCGGCATCCGCTGGCGCGCGCGGTGCGCGCCGACAAGCTCACCCTCGCCGCGCTCGAGGCGACCCTTCGCGCCGGCGCTTCGCCGGTGACCCAGGCGCTGCACGCCGACGTCGAACGGCTGCGCGCCCGGGCCGAGCGTCTCGCCGACGCGGTGGGCGCGTCGGTCGTCGCGCACGACGGCCGGGTCGGCGGCGGGGGAGCCCCCGGCGTCCCCCTGCCCGGATGGGCGGTGCGCCTGCCCGAAGCCGCGGCCGGCCCCCTACGCTCGGGTGACCCCGCGGTGCTGCCGCGGGTGCACGACGGGGCGTGCCTGCTCGACCTGCGGTGCATCCCCGAATCCGACGATGATCGCCTGCTGGGCGCCGTACGTGAAGCGCTGGCGCGACTGCAGGACGACCGCTGAAGACCCCGCAGACGTATGTCGTTGCCACCGCCGGCCACGTCGACCACGGCAAGAGCACCCTCATCCGGGCCCTCACCGGCATGGAGCCCGACCGCTGGGAGGAGGAGCGTCGTCGCGGGCTGACTATCGACCTCGGCTTCGCCTGGACCACGTTGGCGTCGGGCCGCGAGGTCGCATTCGTCGATGTACCCGGCCACCATCGCTTCCTGGGCAACACCCTGGCCGGTCTCGGCCCGGCACCGGTGGTCTGCTTCGTGGTCGCCGCCGACGAGGGGTGGCAGGCGCAGTCCAGCGACCACCGAGATGCGCTCGCCGCGTTGGGTATTCGGCACGGCCTCATCGCGATCACCCGCGCCGACCGAGCACCGGAAGGTGCCGGCGCGAAAGTCCTCGAGCAGGCCCGCGAGAGGCTTTCGGAGACCGGGTTGCGCGACGCGCCCGGCGTCATCGTCTCGGCGCTCGACGGCAGCGGGCTGACCCAGTTGGGTGCCGCCCTCGACCGTGTCCTTTCGCGGGTACCCCCGCCCGAGACCACCGCGCGGGTGCGGCTGTGGGTCGACCGCTCCTTCACCATCACCGGTGCGGGAACCGTGGTCACCGGGACGCTGGGGGCGGGCACGCTCGCCTGCGGTGACCGGCTTGACCTGCTCGGGGCGCAACGCACGCGATCGGTGGTGATCCGCGGTCTGCAGAGCCGCGGCGAACCGTACCCCAACGTCGGACCGGTGGCTCGAGTCGCGCTCAACCTGCGCGGGGTGTCCCGCGACGCCGTCCACCGCGGCGACGCGCTGGTCACACCCGACGCGTGGCCGAGCACGCGCACCCTCGACGTGCGCCGCGTTACCGGTAGCCCACTGACCGAAGCCCCGGCGGAGCTCGTCGTGCATGTCGGAACCGCGGCCGTGCCGGCGCGGCTGCGACCTTTCGACGACGAGCACGGCCGGCTGACCTTGGAACGGCGGCTGCCGCTGGTCCTCGGCGACCGGTTGATATTGCGCTACCCAGGCGGCAGTCAAGCACTCGCCGGTGCACAGGTGCTCGACGCCGATCCGCCGCCATTGCGGCGCCGCGGCGACAGCGCTCGGCGGGCCGCGGCGCTCGCCGGAATGGACCCCGGCGGTGACGTGGCAGCCGAGGTGGCACGGCGGGGTGCGGTGCGAGAGCGCCACCTACGACGGTTGGGGCTGCTATCCCGCGACGCTGATCCGCCGATGGGCGTTCGGGTGCTCGACGGCTGGTGGGTACACGGCCCGGCCTACGACGCCTGGCAGCAGCGGCTGCGGTCCGCGGTGAACGAGCTGCACGCCCGAGATCCGTTGGCGGATGGACTATCTCGTGGCGCGGCCCGCGACCTGCTGGGTATGCCGGACGAGTCGCTACTGGACGCGGTCGCCCGCGACGCGGGACTCGAGCAGGGCGGCGGGCACATCCGGCTGGCCGGCGCCCGCGACGACCTCGGAAACGCCGAAGCGGCCGTCGGTGAGCTGGAGGCGCGGCTACGGGCCGAGCCATTCCACGCGCCGGAGGCCGACGAGCTGTCGGCGCTGCGGCTCGGCGCCCGCGAACTGGCCGCGGCCGAGCGCGCCGGTCGGGTGCTGCGACTGCGTGACGGCGTGGTGCTGCTGCCCACGGCACCCGCGCTGGCGATGCGGGCTCTCGCCGCGCTGGAACAACCGTTCACCACAAGCCAAGCGCGGCAAGCCCTTTGCACCACTAGACGGGTCGCGATCCCGTTGCTGGAACACCTGGACGCGCGCGGCTGGACCCGTCGCCTCGACGCGGGCCACCGCGAGGTAGTGCGCTGACGGCCGGGCTAGTGTTTGGCGATGGACATCTCCTGTGCGTTTGCCACTTCGTCCGACACACCGGCCCACGTGGAGCTGGCCGAAACACTGGGCTACCGGCATGCGTGGCTCTACGACTCGCCGGCGCTCTACCCGGACGTGTGGATGGTGCTGACCCGATGCGCCGAGCGCACGACGCGCATCGGCCTCGGGCCGGGAGTGCTCGTTCCCAGCCTGCGGCATCCGATGGTCAATGCCGCTGCGATCGCCGAGCTGGAGGGCCAGGCACCCGGGCGGGTCGTGGTCGCGGTCGGCTCAGGGTTTACCGGCCGGATGGCTCTGGGCCAGCGGCCGATGCCGTGGCGCAAGGTCGCCGAGTACGTCCGCTGCTTGCGGGCTCTTCTCGCCGGCGACACCGCCGAGTGGGAGGGGGCCAAGATCTCGATGCTGCACCTGCCCCGCTTCGGGGCGCTGCGACCGATTCAGGTGCCGATACTGATCGGCGCCGAGGGCCCAAAGGGGTTGGCTGTGGCCGCCGAGCTCGGCGACGGCGTGTTCTCCGCCGCCGTACCCCAGCCCGATGCCGCGAAGTGGACCGACTGGAGGGCGCTGCTGTGCTTCGGCACGGTGCTCGACGATGGCGAGGACCTGACGTCGCCCCGCGCCATCGATGCCGCGGGGCCCGGTGCGGTGGTGCTCTACCACGCCGTGTACGAGCGCGGCGGCGCGGCGGTGGACGCATTCCCGGGTGGGCAAGGCTGGCGCGAGGCGGTCGAGGCTTATCCCGAGGACGAGCGGCATCTCGCCATCCATGCCGGGCATCTCGTGCAGGCCAATCCTCTTGATGAGCCGCATGTTGTCGACCTGATCCCGCTTGCCAGCTCGATGGCGCTGACGGGCACCGCCGAGCAAGTCGCGGACAAGATCGCCGGCCTCGCCGCCCAAGGCGTCACCGAGATCGTTTACCAGCCCGCCGGATCCGGCATCGAGCGAGAACTTGAAGCATTCGCGTCCGCCGCTGGCCTCGCAAGCTGACAGGCCTAGAGAGGAAACTAGAAGGAAAGATGTCACAGGGAAGCGCTGTCGGCGCAGGGCAGCCCGATATCCGCGTGTTTGGGATGCGGCTGCCGACGCGGGTGCTGTCGCTACGCACCATCGTCATCGTCTCGCAACTATCGGTGATCGCACTTGTGCTCGCGCTGGGCGCGTGGGTGTGGATTGGCGTCACCAACGATCAATACAGCCAGCTCGACCGCCGCCTGGATTCGGTCAGCAGCTTGGGTGATATCAACAGCCTGCTCAACACCGCGCAGCTCGCCAACCCCGACCGGCCAACGTCGGACGGCGACCTGGTACGCACCGCACGCATCGGGGGCGTGACGGTGTCCGTGCCCAGCAACGTCGTCGTGCCCAAACTTGCGACCGGCTATGCCAACACGACCATCAACGGCGTGCAATACCGCGTCCGTACCTTCTCCGCGGGTCCGGCCTCGATCGCGCTGGCCGCGCCGTTGGCCGAGGCTCAACATCGGATCAACGAGCTCCATCTGCGGGTGTTGCTGATCTGCGCCGGCGTCATCGGTGGCACGGTTCTGGTCGGCTGGGTGATCTCGTTGATCATGGTCAACCCGTTCCTTCTGCTGGCGCAGCAGGCACGCGCCATCAATGCCCAGTCCAGCCCCGACGAAGTCCAGGTCCGCGGTGTGCATGAAGCCGTCGAGATCGCCGAAGCGGTAGAGGGAATGCTGGCCCGCATCGGCAACGAGCAACAGCGGACTAAGGCAGCGCTGGAGTCGGCCCGCGACTTCGCCGCCGTTGCCTCACACGAATTGCGCACCCCGTTGACGGCCATGCGCACCAACCTGGAGGTGCTGTCCACCTTGGAGCTGGCCGCCGACCAGCGTCACGAGGTGATCGGCGACATCATCCGCACCCAAAGCCGGATCGAAGCGACACTGACGGCGCTGGAAAGACTGGCGCAAGGCGAACTGACCACCGTCGACGATTTTGTCCCCTTCGACATCACCGAGCTGTTGGACCGCGCCGCACACGACGCGCTCCGCATCTACCCGGACGTGCAGGTGTCGCTGGTGCCGTCGCCCACCGTGCTGATGATCGGGCTGCCCACCGGGCTGCGGCTGGTGATCGACAATGCCATCGCCAACGCTGTCAAACACGGCGGCGCCAGCGAAATTCGGCTCAACGTAACCAGTTCCGGCGACGGCGTGGAAATCGCGATCGACGACAACGGCACCGGGATCCCCGAGGAGGAACGCGCCGCGGTCTTCGAACGCTTCTCCCGCGGGTCGACCGCATCGCGTTCAGGGTCCGGATTAGGACTGGCACTGGTCGCCCAGCAGGCCGAATTGCACGGCGGCGCAGCGTCTCTGCACGCCAGCCCGCTGGGTGGCACGCGACTGCTGGTGAAACTCACCGGCGACGGACGCGGCCCCGCCTGAACCGTTACAGGCCCCACCAAGTGGCGACGCGGGCGATCTCGATATACAGGGGTATTCCTATGGTGGCGTTGTAGGAAAACGTCAAACCCAGCGACGCCGCCAACGGTAGGGTCGGGCTGGCTTCGGGGACCGCCAGCCGCTGAACCGCCGGGACGGTGATGTAAGACGCGGCCGCACATAACACCGCGAACAGCACGTAGGTGCCTTGTTTGAACTCAGTGTGGGTGTAGAAGGCGTATCCGTGAGCGATGACGATCCCCAGTGTCGCAAAGACATTGGGTGCAACCAAACCGAAGAGGATGAAGCCCGGGCCCGCCGACCGCAGGTCCTTCAGCTTACGTGAGGCAGCCATGCCCATTTCGAGCAGGAACAGACACAGCGCCCCCTGGAAGGCCGACACAAAGAAAGCGTTGTCGTCGTGAATCACCTTCTGGCCCTGCAACCCGCTGATGAAGCCAATGAAAATCGCGCCGACGAGAAGGCAGATCCCGGGGTTGAGCAGGACCTCGTTGAGCAGCTCGGTTTTGGAGACGCGCTGGTCTACGCCATCCCCGTGCGGGCGCTCTCGCTCGAGATATTCCCCCTTACCCGAAGCGATCTCGCGTTCGCCCGCGGCGGCATGGGCCTGGTCGTGCGTGCCCGCCGCCTCGGTACCGGGCCCGGCGCCGACCGTCGCCGGTGCGCAGTAGTCTGGCTCATCAGGCATGTTCCCCGCCGGGTCCATGCCCCGATTCCGCAGTCGCGCGACGAGATACAACGCGACCAGGCAGCCGGGAATCTCCATGACGGCGAGCATGACCGGCATGTAGGCGTCGAACGCGATGCCCAGGCCGGTCAGCACGGCCACACAGGTGGCGAAGGTCCCGGCCGAATCCGAGCTGTAATAGCCCGCGACCATCGCCCGGTCCACGCGCCGCATGGCGCTCAGCCAACTCAGCGCCACGTAGGTGACGGCACCGATCGCGAAGTTCAAGACGAAGCCCAGGATCATGAAGCCGGCGATCGCGCCGATATGCACCGGCTTGATCGCGGCGAGCTGCTCGCCCCCCTGCCAGCCGATCGCTACCAGCAGATACATGGTCAGGGCCTGGTGGATGCCATGCGGAAACTCGAAACGCACCCTCAGGATCGGGATCAGGAACCCGAAGTAGAAGAACAGCAGGAGCGGCTTGAACAGGTTATGGGTGAAGTTATGCCAGAACGCGTGCAGCATTGTTCTCTCCTGTGAGTGGTGCAGCGATCAGGTTAGCCGTCAGTCCGTCGGCGCCGGCACCCCGACGGCGATACAACGGCTGCGATCAGCGGCTAACACGAAAGCGCTTCTGGCGCGACAGGAACAGCACATAGCTCCGGACACCAATTCGATGCGGCTTCTTGGTAATTGGAGGTGGGCGGCCAACAAGCGCGCGACCGCGTCGTTGGCCTTGCCGTCGACCGCCGGCTCGCGCACGTAAATTGTCAACTCACCGGTGGAACCGATCTCGACAAGGGGTCCCTTGCGGCTGCCCGGCTTGACCTTGACGACGATGATGTCCGTCATGCTCTTACCCAAGGGGGGCGTCAGCCTTGCGCGGCCTCCAACGCGGCATTGAAGGTTTTGCTCGGCCGCATCACCGCCACTGTCTTCTCGGTGTCCGGCAGGTAGTAGCCGCCGATGTCGACCTCCTCGCCCTGGGCCTCGTTGAGTTCAGCCACGATGACGTCTTCGTTCTTGGCCAACGCTTCGGCGAGTGGGGCGAAGTGCTTGCGCAGTTCCTCGTCATCGGTCTGAGCGGCGAGTTCCTGGGCCCAGTACAGGGCGAGGTAGAACTGGCTGCCCCGGTTGTCGAGCTCGCCGGTCTTGCGAGACGGGCTCTTGTTGTTGTCCAGCAGCTTGCCGATCGCGGAATCCAGCGTCTTGCCCAGGATCTTGGCCCGGTCGTTGCCGGTCTTGATGCCCACGTCTTCGAAACAAGCTCCCAGCGCCAGGTATTCGCCCAGCGAATCCCAGCGCAGGTGGTTCTCCTCGACCAATTGGTGGACGTGCTTGGGCGCCGAACCGCCCGCCCCGGTCTCGTACATTCCGCCGCCGGCCATTAGCGGCACGATCGACAGCATCTTGGCGCTGGTGCCCAGCTCCAGGATGGGGAACAGGTCGGTGAGGTAGTCGCGCAGGATGTTGCCGGTGGCGGCGATGGTGTCCTGCCCGCGCATCGCGCGCTCGATCGTGTGCCGCATGGCTCGTTCCTGCGACATGATCTGGATGTCGAGACCCTCGGTGTCGTGATCGGCGAGGTACGTGTAGACCTTCTTCCTCATCTCGTTCTCGTGCGGACGCTCCACGTCCAGCCAGAACACCACCGGCATGCCCGAGTTGCGCGCCCGTGTGACGGCCAGCTTGACCCAGTCGCGGATCGCTTCGTCCCTGACGACGGGCATGCGCCAGATGTCGCCCTCCTCCACGTTCTGCGTCATCAGGACCTCCCCGGTGTCGAGGTCGACGATGTTGGCGACGCCGTCCTCGGGGATCTCGAACGTCTTGTCGTGCGAGCCGTACTCCTCCGCCTGCTGCGCCATGAGCCCGACGTTGGGGACGGTGCCCATCGTCGCCGGATCGAATGCCCCGTGCGTCTTACAGAAGTTGATGACTTCCTGGTAGATCCGGGAGAACGTGGACTCTGGGTTGACGGCTTTGGTGTCCTTCTGCCGCCCGTCGGCGCCCCACATCTTGCCGCCGGCGCGGATCATCGCGGGCATCGACGCGTCCACGATCACGTCGCTTGGTGAATGGAAGTTGGTGATCCCTTTGGCCGAATCGACCATGGCCAGTTCGGGGCGGTGTTCATGGCAGGCGTGCAGGTCGCGGATGATCTCGTCGCGCTGCGAGGCGGGCAGCGACTCGATCTTGTTGTACAGATCGACCAGCCCATTGTTGACGTTGACGCCGAGCTCGTCGAAAAGCTCCTGGTGTTTGGCGAACGCCTCCTTGTAGAAGATCTTCACGGCGTGTCCGAAGACGATCGGGTGCGAGACCTTCATCATCGTCGCCTTGACGTGCAGCGAGAACATCACGCCCGTCTCGTACGCGTCCTCCATCTGCTCTTCGTAGAAGGCGCACAGGGCCTTCTTGCTCATGAACATACTGTCGATGATGTCGCCCTCGAGCAGCGACACCTTGGGCGCAAGCACGATCGCCTCGCCGCCCTTGGTCACCAGCTCCATCTTGACGTCACGGGCGCGGTCCAGGGTCATCGACTTCTCGCCGTGATAGAAGTCGCCGTGCTTCATGGTCGCGACGTGGGTGCGCGAGGCCATCGACCACTCGCCCATGCTGTGCGGGTGCTTCCGCACGTAGTCCTTGACGGCCTTCGGCGCGCGACGGTCCGAGTTGCCCTGGCGCAGTACGGGATTCACCGCGCTACCGAGGACGTTGGCGTAGCGCTTCCTAAGCTCCTTTTCCTCGTCGGTCTTCGGGTTCTGCGGGAAGTCCGGAATCTTGAAGCCCTTGCCCTGCAGTTCCTTGATCGCGGCCACCAGCTGCGGGACCGAGGCGCTGATGTTCGGCAGCTTGATGATGTTGGTGTCCGGTTCGTGCGTCAGCTTGCCCAGTTCGGCCAGGTTGTCAGGCACCCGCTGCTCCTCGGTGAGCTCGTCGGGAAATTCGGCCAAGATGCGCGCCGCGACGGAGATGTCGCTGGCCTCGATCTTGATGCCCGCGGGCTCGGCAAAGGCGCGCACGATCGGCAGAAAGGCGTAGGTCGCCAGCATCGGCGCCTCGTCGGTCAGCGTGTAGATGATGGTCGGCTGCTGGGCGCTCATGGTTGTTCTCCCGGCGTCGCTGTCGCTCAGTTCTTATCGGCAAGGGGTTCTAGCGGTTTAACGGCGGCTATCAGTCTCGTCTCGCAACACTACTGTTGCCCGCGCCGCCGGTCGAAGGCGATCACTGTCTCCCGGCGCCGAGATCGCGAGGGACCTCGTCGCTCAGCACGGCGTCAGCGAGCAGTTCACCGAGCAGCGGCCCGAACTTCATCAGGTTGCTGCCGACGAACGCGACGACGCGGCCGCGGCGCGCCACCGTCCAACCATCCCCGCCGGAGTCGAGCCACGGGGCTCGAGCCGTGACACAGTCCACCCGGCCCACGGGAGACAGTGATGGGAACAGCGCGCGCACCGCCGCGGGGTCTGGCACTTCCTGCCCGAAGGCCCAGCGGCCCGTGCTGCCCAGCGGCAACCCGTAGCCCTCGCGCGCAGACAGGCACGCGGCGCCGGTCGCGTGGGCGCCCTCGTAGGTGAAGCGAGTGTGCGGGGCGAATTCGACCCCGAGCGGGCCGAACAGCGCCGGCGTCTGAACCCCCGCGCAGATGAGGACGCGGTCGCCTTGCACGACGGTGCCGTCCGCCAGCGTCGTCGAGCCGTCGTCGGCCACCGATACGACCTCGGCGCGGGAGAGGGCGACCCGCCGCGCCAAGGCGTTCAGCGCGCGGCGGATGCGCAGGCTGCCGCCGAGTGGATCGACTACTCCGGTCTGCCAGGGCGCGGCCAGGAACGGGATCCGCGCCGCGATCTCAGACCGGTCGCACCAGGAGAACGCGGCGCCGGCATCCGTCATCGCCGCCGCGATGTCTTTGTCGGCGCCGACGGCGATGAACCCCTCGGAGCCGAGCAGTCGCCCGGCGCCAAACTCAACCTCCCAGCGCTGCCAGCCGACGCGGGCCTGCATCGCGAGCCGGCACAACGCCGGGCGCCGGTGCGCGATGCGGAAGATCCGCGCCAGTCCGGCGGACTGTTCGGCGAACGGCTCGCCGCGCTCGAACACCATCGCGCGCTCGCCGCGCCGCGCCAGCTCGTAGGCGGCCGCGAGCCCACATATCCCCGCGCCGATGATGACAATCACGGGCTCGTCCCCCCCCCAGCGCCCCTAGAAGAAGAACCCGGCATACGGTGCGACGGGGACCGCGAACAGCCGATCGGCCACGGCCAGCGCCGCCGGGTCCTCGGCGCGGGCCAGCCCGGCCATCGCGAGGCCGCGCCAGGTGGCGCCGCCGAGCAGAACGGCGCCGAGCCCCTCAATACCGACGTGCAGTTGGGGGTGCCGGTCCGTCTTTTCCGCACCGCCGGCCGCGATGCTGAAGCTTGCTGAATTGTTCTGCAACAGTGGGTCATTGACAGCGATGGTGACGGCGCCCTCTCCCTCGTATCGGCGTGCCGTCAGTGCCTCTTGGGCGTCGACGACGCGAAGCCACGTTTCATCGTGCACCGCGGTCACCCGCGCGGCCCGCCGATCGAGCAGCAACCAGGGCAGCGGATCATCGACGGGCAGCATCCAAAACGTCACGCAGTCAATGAGATCGAGCCTGAGCAGGAAGCGCATCAGCCCGAGATAGGCGTCCGTGGTGGGGGCGAAGAAGTCCTCGACCACGATGGTGCGCTGATCGCTGACGAACCACGTGTCGGTCTCGATGGGGCGGTAGCGGACGAATCCCGACTCGTCACCGGCTTCGCCGTGCACCGCGACATACGAAGCCCCCGGGAACGCTTCGGTGCGCAGGCGCAGGCCCTGCCACCACACCGCCGGGCGGTCGACGGTGCCCGGCCGGGACGGACGATTCTCGGCATAGATGCGCGGAAGGACATCCCAGGCCTGCGCCGCGTCCAGCAGTCGCACCGGGCCGCCGGCCCCGACATCCGGACGTAGCGCTGCCCGTGCCGTCTGAACCTCCACGGTTTGCGACGAACTCGCGACGCCGTAGCCGTAGCGCTCATAGATCGTCGCCTCCGACGCCCGCAACGTTGCGACCACCTCACCCCGTGCGGCGGTGTCGTCCAGCTGATGCCGAATCAGGTTGGTGGCGATTCCTTTCCGGGTGAACGACGGCAACACCCCGATGTGTGTGACGGCGGCGTGGCCGACGATCGCTCCACCGGGAAGCGTCAGCCCGCCCGTGGTGGCGTCGGCGGTGCCGACGAGCTGTCCGCCGACGAACGCACCGATGGCGCGGCCGGCCTCGAGCATCTTGGTGATCTGGCCCGGCTGCAGGTTCGACAGCGGTGGGAACCCGACCATGGCGGTGCGAAACACGTTGGCCGCAGCGAGGAGGTCGTCCTCGCTGTCGAGAACACGGATCTCGGTGGTCATGCGGCCATCATGTCGCGCGACCGAAGTTAACGGATGGGCAGGCCAGTCAGCGCGCGCGAAATCACCAGGCGCTGGATCTCGCTGGTGCCTTCGAAGATGGTGAAGATCTTTGCGTCGCGGTGCATCCGCTCCACGGGATAGTCGCGGGTGTAGCCGTTGCCGCCCAGAATCTGGATGGCCTCGTCGGTGACATAGACCGCGGTCTCGCTTGCCACCAGCTTGGCCATCGAGCCCTCCGCCGCGTCGAAGCTCTGGTTGTTGCGCGCCATCCAGCCGGCCCGCCACACCAACAGACGAGCCGCGTCGATGCGGCTCTTCATGTCCGCCAGCTTGAACGCCACGGCCTGGAATTCACCGATCTTGCGGCCGAATTGCTCACGCTGGCAGGCGTATTCGAGCGCGTACTCATAGGCGGCCCGCGCCACGCCGACGGCCATCGCCCCGACGGTGGGCCGGGTGCGCTCAAAGGTCTTCATCGCCGCCTGTCCGCCCGCGGAGGCACCGGATTTGACCCGGGCGATCCGGGCTTCGAACTTCTCTCTGCCGCCGAGGATCAGGTCCTCGGGCAGGCGGACGTTGTCGAGCACCACCTCGGCGGTGTGCGAAGCGCGTATCCCGTGCTTCTTGAATTTCTGCCCCTGAGAAAGACCTTCGGTGCCCGGCGGGATGACGAACGAGGCCTGCCCGCGGGTGCCAAGTTCGGGATAGACCGATGCCACCACGATGTGCACGTTGGCGATGCCGCCGTTGGTCGCCCAGGTCTTGGTGCCGTTGAGCACCCACTCACGGGCGGCCTCGTCGTAGCTGGCGCGAGTGCGGATGGCACCGACGTCGGAGCCCGCGTCGGGCTCCGACGAGCAGAATGCGCCGAGCTTGGGGTCGCCAGGTGTGCCGAACATGTCGGGCAGAAATCTGCCGATCTGTTCGGGAGTTCCGTTGCCCGCCAACGCTGCCGCGGCCAGCCCGGTGCCCATGATCGATAGTGCGATACCGGCGTCACCCCAGAACATCTCCTCGAACGCGGTCAGCATGCCGAGCCCGGTCGGCTCAGCCGCCTGCTGCGCGAAGAAGTCGGGGGAGTAGAGGCCCACCTTCGCGGCCTCCTGGATCACGGGCCAGGGAGTCTCCTCGCGTTCGTCCCATTCGGCCGCGGCGGGGCGGATGACCTCGGCCGAAAATTGGTGCACCCAATCGCGGACTTCGATCACGTCGTCGCTGAGTTGCATAGAGAACGTCACAGTCTTATCTCCTGAAACTGGTTGTTGGTCTTAGCTTTTCGTGGATTTCGCGTTGGTGTACTGCGCGAGGACGGTGAGCGTTTGCTTGACCCACGCCTCGAAGTAGCGGTCGTCGTCGATGTTGCCGGGCGAGCGGCCGGTCAGCGCTTTTAGCGTCGCGGCGTAGGAGAGCGACCCGATCGCCACGGCCGCGGCCGCCTCAGGATCCGGGATACGGGTGCGGCCGGAGCGATTGGACGCGGCCAGTTCTTCGGCGAACCGCTGGTAGGCGTTGTCGGTGATGACCTGCCATGTCTTCTCGTCGAGATCGCCGAGCTCGTCGGGTTCGCGCAGCATCACCTTGAGCAGATCCTCGCTCTGGGTCAGGTTGTTCCAGATCAGCTCGCCCGCGGTGCGCACCGCCTGCTCGACGCTGCCCGGATCCCCGGCGTCGTACTGCTCCCGCGCGGCCACGATGCTGTCTGTGCGGTGCGCAACCGCGGCCTCCAACAACTCGCGCTTGGAGCCGAAGTGTTTGTAGAGCGCCCCCGACCCCGGCGCCAGGCCGGATGCCCGCTGGATGTCGGCCACCGACGTCGCCGCGTACCCCTTGGCGGCGAACAGCTGCAGCGCCGCGGCCAGCAGCCGATCGCGTCCCCCATTAGGTCCAGTGGGCATTGTGAGAGAATACTCACTCACCAGCGGAATGGCAAATGGGTGCTGAGACGGGGGCCGGGGACTAGCCTCGGCTGCGTGGCGTTGGCCGATCAACGCCAGCGATCGCGGACAGGAGCACACAGATGGCGCCTACAGTGGCCCTTGGGGACGGATTGACGGTCAGCGCAATCGGATTCGGTGCGATGGTGCTGAGCCAGTCGTACGGCGAGACCGACGGCGCGGAGGCGCTTGCCACGCTGAACCGTTGCTTGGATTTGGGCGTGACCTTCATCGATACCGCCAATGTCTACGGCGGCGGCGAAAACGAGCGGTTGATCGCCAAGCTGCTGGCCGACCGTCGCGACGAGGTCACCCTTGCCACGAAATTCGGGATCGCCGGCAATCCCGCCGATCGGGCAGCCGGCGGCCCGACGGCCCGCGGCGACGCCGCCTACGTGCACCAATGCATCGACGAGAGCCTGCAGCGGCTGAACACAGACGTGGTGGATCTGTACTACATGCACCGCCGCGACTTGAACGTGCCGATCGAGGAGACGGTCGGTGCGATGGCGGAATTGGTGCGCGCCGGCAAGGTGCGTCATCTGGGTTTGTCGGAGGTCACGGCCGACGAGCTGCGCGCGGCGGTGGTTGTGCACCCGATTGCCGCGGTGCAGAGCGAGTGGTCGGTGTGGAGCCGCGATGTCGAACACAAGGTGGTACCCGCGGCCGCGGAGCTCGGTGTCGGTTTCGTCCCGTATTCGCCCTTGGGGCGTGGCTTTTTGACCGGAACCATCCGCTCGGCCGCGGACCTGTCCTCGCCGACCGACTTCCGCCATAGGATGCCGCGATTCGCCGAGGGCGCACTGGACGCCAACCTCTCGGTTGTCGACGTCATCGAATCCGTCGCCGCCGAGCAGGGCGCGACCGCCGCGCAGGTGGCGTTGGCATGGTTGCGGTATCGCGCTGACGAGCTTGGCGTGGCGTCGGTGCCGATCCCGGGAACCCGGCGGGCGCCGCGGGTCGAGGAGAACCTCGGCTCGTTGTCGGTGACACTGACACCCCATCAGCTCAGCGCGCTGGACGCAGCGAGCGCAGGGGTATCCGGGGGCCGATCCGTGTTTCCCGAGTGGGTGTCGTCCGCCCGCGAATGACCGGCGACCGAACGGTCAGCTGAAGGCGCTGGTGATGGCCGCCATGTCGAAGTAGTCGCGCCACGCCGCGATCTGACCGTCCACGACTTCGAACACACCCATCACCGGCAGCGGTACCTCGCCTCCGCCCTTGCGGCGCATCACGTCGGTGCGTTCGTTCATCACCACTTTGTCGTCGCTGACCTGCCGATGGATTTGGAAGTCGATGCCGTCGAATGCGGCGAGAAAGCCCGCGATGAACTCCTTGATCGCCTCACGCCCCTGCACCGCCGCCATCGGAATATTGTGGTAGACAGCGTCTTCGGTGAAGTAGCCGGCCAGCTGTTCCGGATCGGGCGAGGCCCACAGCTTGCAGAACTCGACAACTAGGTCACTCGGGGTGCGCGTCATGCGTCGATAAAACGGTAAACCACAACAGATGTCAACAGGTCGCTTCCCAGGTCGCCGCTGCGCATGACTAGGTGCCACGCTGGCCGGCCAGCCGCGTAGGCTGCCGGGTTATGAGTACGAACTGGGAGTACAGCTGGTTCACGACCGGTACGCATCACGATGTGAACGCCGTACTGGGATGGGCTATGGAAAGGGCAAATCACTTTGGCGCAGATGGGTGGGAGTTGATCAACTTCCAACTGCGGGAGAACGGAGACCAGAACTTCATAATGGCCATGATGAAGCGGCCCTGTTCGTAGCTTTAAGCTAGGCGACTGTATCGGCGTAAACCGTTGCCGAACGGTATGTTTGCCGTTGCGCAGGGCGAAGGAGCGGCGTCACGTTGACGTCGGCGGCACGCTTGGGCCGCGATATGTCAGCATTGGTACGTGAACGCACGCCAGTTCGCTCGTCTGCTGGGCGCCGCGGTGGTGACAACCTGGGCGGCGCTGCCGATCGCACCAATGTTCATTGCCCCCGCGTCCGCTGCTCCCTGCCCCGACATCGAGGTGACGTTCGCCCGCGGCACCGACGAGCCACCCGGTGTTGGTGGGGTCGGACAGGAATTTATCGATTCACTGCGCTCGCAGGTTAGGGGTCGGTCCGTCGGGGTGTATCCCGTCAACTACCCCGCCGGCGACGATATCGCCCCATCGGCATCCGCCGGCGCTAACGATGCGCACGCTCACGTTCGGTCCATGGTTGCGACCTGTCCCGCCACCAAACTGGTGCTCGGCGGATATCCCCAAGGGGCGGGTGTGATAGATCTGACCACCATCGCCCGAGCCCCGATTTCGGGCTTGATCCCCGACATACTAACGGCGGACGAGGCCGATCACGTCGCTGCGCTCGCCCTCTTCGGCAATCCGTCAGACAGATATCTGGGGGCGCCCGTAAGCGAGCTCAGCCCGTGGTACGGGGCGAAGGCCATTGACTTGTGCGCGCCCGGCGATCCGGTTTGCTCTGCGGGCGCGGCCCTGACGCTGCCGTCGCATGACGAGCTGTTCTCCCCGGCGCACCTTTCCTATAAGCAGTCCGGGATGCCCAGTCAGGCCGCGACTTTCGTGGCGAGCCATCTCTAACGCACGTGTCGGGGACCCTGAATGTCGCTGCCGGTCATCCGCTCGGATTCAGGCAGATCGAGGTAGCGCTCGAGGTTGCGGTGCATGTTGATCACGCGCCGCTCCTCGCTGGAGAGCACCACATGGGTGAAGCCGGGCTGATGCATGCCGCGCTGTAGGCCCGCGAGCACCCGGATGTCCTGGGTGATCACCAGGCCGGGTTCGGCTTCCCCGGCGGACGTGCGGATGTCCGTCGGCTTGTTGTACGGCGCGCCCGACGGCATGTGCGTCATCAAGAACATGACCAGCTCGCCTGTATCGGGGTCCGGGCCGGGGTGCGAGCACATGATGGTCAGGTGGTCGGCGTTGACCAGAAGCGTCATGTTCGGGAACACGTTGTACTGGTGCAGCCGGGTGATCCGGTCGGTATCGGCCCAGTCGAGATCGACGCCTCGTTCGGCCGCAAATGCCCTGGTGCGCGAGGCAATCAGGTCTTGGACGGTTTGCCCGGGCTGCCGCTCGTCGGTGGGAAACGGCGTGCCTTCGGCCGCACCCATCAGCGCGCCCTGCGTGTAAACGTAAGCGTCCCAAACCTCTTCGTCGCAAAGCGCGCCCTCAAACCGCGGACTCTGCACACCGTAGGGCTGGTCGGACTTGCCGGTGTGTCCCCAGATCTGTTGCGGGGCATGGATATCATCCACGCAGCGCAACAACTCCGGATGCAGCGTCTGAATGTGGTAGGTCTCGCTGTAGCCGTCTGCGATCGTCTTCCAGTTCGCGTCGACCTCGACGGTCAGCGTGGCATAGCAGCGGAAGTCGCGCAGATTGCACCAGGCGATGTCGTCGGGTAGGGCCTCCAAATACTCGATCAACGGCATTGCGTTGAGGTCGAGGTTGACGAAGACCAGTCCCTCCCAGACGTCGACTCGCGCCGGAACCAGCGGGAAGTCGGACATCCGCAGCGAGCCGAAGCCCTTGCGGTTGGGCACCCGCTTGAGCGCGCCGGCCAAGTCCCAGGTCCAGCCGTGATAGCCGCACTTGAGTTCGCGCAGCCCCGAACCCGAGCCCACACACAGCGAGTTGCCGCGGTGGCGACACGCGTTCTGAAATGCGCGCAGCTCACCTCCGGATTCAGAGTCACCGCGGACGATCAGTACTCCATATGGGCCGCAACGGTATTCGAAGTAGTCACCAGACTCGGCGACATGGTCGACCATGCAGGCGACCTGCCACACTTTCGGCCACATCCGCTCGACCTCGAGCGCCGCGAACGCCGGAGAGTAATAGCGTTCGGCCGGAACCAGGGTCGGCGACGCGGGCGGCGTTCCGATTGCGTCCTCGTCGCGGGTGCGGGTCGGATCGGCCTCGGATTTTGCGGTCAGCTTCACAGCTCAGCGCGCTCCGCGCACCAACCGGCCGGGACGTGCCCCGGTGTCGACGTCCTTGCGGCGGGTCACGGTTCCACTGACGATCGTCGCCTCGTATCCGCTTGCCCCCTGCAGGATCCGGTTTCCGCCCGCCGGCAGATCCCAGGCCATCGCCGCCGGGTGCAACGTCAGCGCGTCCATGTCGATCACGTTGATGTCGGCCTTCTTGCCGCGTTCGATGGTGCCGCGGTCGGTGAGGCCGAACAGGTCGGCGGTGTCTTTCGACTGCTTGCGGATCACGTATTCCAGCGACAGCTTCTCGCCCCGCTTGCGGTCCCGCGCCCAGTGCGTCAGCAGGAACGTGGGATAGGAAGCGTCACAGATCATCCCGCAGTGCGCGCCGCCGTCGGAAAGCCCGAGCACGCCGGCGGGGTGCAGCATCATCTCCCGTATCGCGTCGTGGTTGCCGTCGGCGTAATTGAACAGCGGCAGCATCAGCATGGCCGTCGCGTTCCGCTCGAGCATCAGGTCGTACAAGGTCGACAACGGGTCCTCGCCGCGCGCTTTGGCGATGGCCGCGACGGTGCGGTCCGGGGTCGGCTCGTAGTCGGGCGGGTTGCCGAGCGCGTACAGCCGTTTCAGGGAGTGCTGCACCAGGGCGAACATCCCGTCGAACAACAGGCTCGGGTCGGCGGGCAGGTCGGCCTCGGACAGGATGGCGGCTTTCACCGCGGGGTCAGCTAGGCGCTGCGCCAGCTCCTGGCGGCTGCATTCGGCCTGCAGCCGCCGGTAGGTGGGCCGGTGGCTGAAGCCGTGGTGGCCCTGGAAGCCGATCATCATGCCGAACGGGCGCGCCGCGACCTGGGGGTACAGCCGGCTGCCCGCCGCGTGCGCGTCCGCGGAGAGGTCCAGCATCTCGCGCCACAGGTTCGGGTCGGCGTCCACCTGGATCAGCGCGAACGACACCGGGCGGTCGATCTCGCCGCCCAACCGCCGCATCCAGTCCAGCTCCTTTTTCGGGGCGACGATGTCCTCCCCCGCGGATCCCTGCGGGGCCAGCTCGAACACCGCCTGGCCCCCGGCCGCCATGGCGCGGCCAAGACCGAACAGCTCTTCCTCGGCGGCAAACGTGCCGGGCACAGGCTCGCCGTCCATCGCGCGGTGCCCCATCGTGCGCGACGTCGAAAATCCGAGCGCCCCGGCTTCGATCGCTTCGGTGACCAGTCGGCCCATCGCCGCGATGTCCTCGGGTGTGGCCGGCTCGTTGCGGGCGCCCCGCTCGCCCATCGCGTAGGCGCGGATGGCGCCGTGCGCGACCTGGCTGCCCACGTCGATCGCGAACTTCTGCTTGCCGATCGCGTCGAGGTACTCGGGATAGGTTTCCCAGCCCCAGGTGATGCCTTCGGTGAGTGCGGTGCCGGGGATGTCCTCGACGCCCTCCATCAGCTCGATCAACCACTTCTCGCTACCGGGGCGCACCGGAGCGAAGCCGACGCCGCAGTTGCCGGTGACCACTGTGGTGACCCCGTGGCCGCTGGACGGCTCGAGCAGGCCGTCCCAGCTCACCTGGCCGTCGTAGTGGGTGTGGATGTCGACGAAGCCGGGGGCCACCACTTTCCCGGTTGCGTCAATCGTTTCGGCGGCACCAGCCGTCTCCAGACCGCCCGGCTCTTGGTCGGTGGTACCGCGGCGAACAATATCGACGATCATGCCGTCTTTGATGCCGATGTCCGCCCGATAGCGCTCGGCGCCGGTGCCGTCGACGACGGTGCCACCGGTGATTTTCAGGTCGAACATGAGACTCTCCTGTCGCCATGGGCTGGCCGGGGCTGTAGACGCGCAAGACCCGCAGCATTACGCTACTCCAAGTAGCGTAACTCTTGCGGTGGTTATGGCAAGGGGTTCAGCCGAATTTCCGACGGCTACAGAGATTTCTTCAGCGCCGCGATGGTTTCCAAGTCATCGAGCGCTTCGACGCCGCGCCGCAGCCCTTCCATGGCGATGTCCTCGACCTGCATTCCCCCCATTCCGGCGGTGATCAGCGGCGCGACGTAGGCGTACAGCGCGCCCTGCCGGTACCTCAGCCACAGATCGTTGCGATTCAGGTCGGGTCCGCCGGCCGCCGCGAGCGCGCGTCGGTAGTCGTCGAGCAGGCCGCTTTGGGCCGATCGGCGGTCCTCCGGCGTGAGGCTGGTGATGAGGGTGTAGGCGAGTTCGCGGGAGGGGTGTCCGCGCCGGACCGCCTGCCAGTCCAGAAGTCCCGCCTTGCCGCCGTGGAAGTACATGTTGCCGGGATGAGCGTCGCCGTGCATGACCGTGTGCGGGGGAGTGTCGATCAGTGCGGCGACGGCGCGGTAGTTGTCGGCGATGAAGCGGCCCCTGTCGACGGGGATGGTCGTGCGCTCGGCAAGGCGCTTGATCGAAGTGTTCATCAGGGAGCCGGTCAATAAAGACGTGACATCGCCTGACGGCGTGTAGAGCCAGCCCAGCGGGCCGCGCCCGTTGCTTGGCAGGCGGTCCCAGAAGGTGGCGTGCAGGTTGGCCAGCAATTCGAGCATGAGGCTGGCCCGGTCGGTGGAGATCGGGTGCAAGGTGTCGGGAAATTCGCACGACTCGGCGGGTAGGTCTTCCAGAACCAGCAGATACCGGCCGGTCCAGGTGTCGAAAGCCGCGCCGTAGGCATTCGGGACCCCGATGACCTGCGGGGCGAGTTGGCTATAGAAGCGCACCTCGGTGTGTCCGAGCCGGCCGAGTTCGCCCATCAGGCGGGTAGCGGCGGTCTTTGCTGCGAGCTTGACGAACACCGACTCGGGTACGCCGTTTCCAGTCAGCGCCAGCCGGGCCCGCGACGATGTCCCCGAATCGCTGCCAAGGACACGGACCGATCGGACGGTGGTTCCCATCACCTTGGAGAGGACCGCAGCGTCGATCTCTTCGGCCGTGCGTGGCAGGCCCAGCCTGCCTCCCACCATCGCGTCGGTGGTCACCCGGCCGATTCCGCGGCCCAGATGAGCAGCCAGGCCGATGACGGACAAGGCCTGTCCCGCGGGACTTTTCATATTCATCCGTTCTGCTCCGGGATCCCCGTCGCTCGCGGCCACGGGCCGCTCAATCGCCACGCCGTCAGACGAAAATAACCGAAGGTCTGGACATCAGACAATATCAGATTATTGTCTGATCTGTGGCACCAGGGCACGCACCACAAACTGCTCGACGAATTCGCGTTTGTCGCTCGCCGGGCGGTATCGCCACGAGGGCGCCAGCAAGAACAATGTGGTCGTGTGCAGCCACTGGACGACCGACCGGGGATCGAGATCGTGGTAGAGACGGCCCGCCTGCTTCCACCGATTCAGCAACGGTCCGTAGTGGCGTAACAGCAACTCCACGATGGGAGCCGAACCCTTTTCGAGGGCCGTGGCCACAGCGGTGCTCTCGGCGGCGAACAACGCTTCGTTCAGCGGATTGCCGTTCACTGACTCGACGCGGGCCAGGACCATCTCGGGCACGGAGCGAACCGGGTCGTCAGGAGCGGGCAGCGAGCGCACCAGATCACCGAGCGCATTGTCGACACGCATCAACATCAGGCCCAGCAGGACATCGTCGCGGCCCGGGAAGTACCGGTACACCGTCGACCGCGACACCCCGGCCTCGTCGGACACTTCGCCCATCCGGAACTGAGTGTTTCCCCGACGCACGATGCAGCGGCCCGCGGCGTCCAGGATGCGTCTGCGCGCTTCCTCGTCATCGAGGATCGCGCGGTCGTCGCCCCACCTCCGGCTCAGTTCCATGGCGCCGATGTTACGGGATGCGTTGTGCAACGGAGTAGCGAATCCCTTTGCAAATCAAGCGATTAAAAGATGAGAGCAGGCAATGATGGGTTACTCCGCCGCAGATGAGTCGTTCACCCACCAGCTCCCAACAACTTTCGACCAGGTGCACGACCCCGATCCCACGTGGTCGGATCGCTGCTACTTCTTCGCCGCGTCGCCGGACGGCACGATGCTGTTGGCCAGTGGCTACGGCAACAACCCG